>NZ_JAPNXU010000039.1:0-2501 GCF_030397555.1 Neptunomonas sp. CHC150 | reverse complement strand
GTGGGCTCGGAGATGTGTATAAGAGACAGGCCTTTACGGTCTAGCTTCCAGCCTTCAGGTTGTTGGGTTTGATTAGTCATTGTTTTTCTCACTTATTAAAAATTCTTAGGCTGCACCGCAATAAGCTCAGGTGCGTATGGGTTTAAGTACTGAGTTATGTATTTCGCGTTGATGTTGTCGGTCTCACTTTCTACCCAGCGAACTAGGCAACCGCTAAGCTTTGCGATGTGTGAAAATTTAAGTGTCTTACCCGCCTGTTCACGCACTTCGTTTGATTTACTAACAAGCCATACAGGTGGAAACTCGATTGTAATAACAGGGATGGCAATGCCAGTGCTTACATTCACGATCAAGCTTCCTGCCGTTTCTAATCGAGATAGGGCATTAGCCACAGCGCGACGTTTTTCATTTAGATGCATCATTGGTATTTCCTTAATCGTTCCAACATGAAATTTCTTCTTCAACATCATCTACAGCTATTGGCTTATCACCTGCTTGAACCATGCTTTCGTAGCTACATTGAAAACAAATTGCGTAACTCCAACATTCGTAAAATGACCAAGTTCCAGAAAATCGAATGTGCATTTCTTTGGCTACTTGGATTCTGTATACCGACCATTTCAGCCACTCAATAAATTGCTTCATATTTCACCTCAATCGTTGGTTTCTAATTCAGCAAACGCTTTGCGCAGCACTTGCTCACTAATGGTCTGGTCTTTGGAAAACATCGTCGCCAGTTTGAGTGTTTTGCTTAGCAATCTAAGGCCACCTGGACGCTCACTGATTTGCAGCATTAACCCGCGTTCAGACTCGCCGTTTACGTTCCAAGCATCAGCAATGGCACGAACGTCTGCTTGCTTGGTTTTGTGGATGCCACGTTTCTTGCCTATACGTGAAAACAAACGGGCAAAATCTTCATTACGACGTCCCCCCGTAAACTGGGTGTAAACTTTGTTATTGCCCGCCATCACCATGCCAACCTCGCAATACTCTTGAATCGCTCTGAACTCCTCTAAAGCTTCATATTTCAAGTGATCAGCTTCATCGATAATGACCAATCCATTCGTCCCAATGAGCCTGTTTCTAATCGCCCTTGCTAAGGCATCTTTTCTTCGAGGAGCGTTAGTTAGCCCTAGCTCCATCGCCAATTCGTAAAGGCAACCAACTAAGCTTGAAATGCTCGGGCTAATCGTGATCATCCATACGTTATTATTTGACTGCATGTAATTACGAAGCGTCTTCGTTTTGCCGACACCAGAGGCTCCATAGATACAAGCAATATCTGACGAGCCATGCGCATAACGCAGGTCATCGATAATCTGTTTTGCGGTTTGGGTCATCACAAAGCCAGGGTCTTTGCTTGGGGCGGTTGTTTTCTCAGCGCGATAAGAAAGCCAGCGGTCTATTTTTTTGATCATCTTGGCTGGGTCAGCTTTGTATGAACCGTTCAAGATTTGGCTTAGCGTGGCAGGTGATACGCTGATCTCTTTTGCAATCTGAGACGCTGAAACAACCTTCGATTCTGTTAATGCACGAATGCGCATTAATGTGTCGGTTTGCTTAGCCTCTGCATTGCCTAGTTCAACTACGTTTGTATTCATATCAATCTCCATTTATGGAAGGTTTAAATAGGGTTTAAAGCTTGTTTTTGAATTTCTGTTCAAACAGGTTTGAAACGCTTTGGCTGAAGTTCTGTTCGTAGTCTTCGTCTTCATCTTCTAGCGCTATGGCCTTAGCCGCCGTGTTGCCAATCGATACGGGTCTGAATGGTTCAACCACTTTGCTTTCAGGTAGCACTTCTTCTTCAAGTGGCTTCATCATTGCGGCCACTTCCAACGCATCAATATCAGTTTGAGCTTGCGCAGCAATCTTGTTCGCTTTTGTAAATTGTGTGCGTTTGCGTTTGTGCTCTCTTGCTGCTTGTGTCTTATACACATCTCCGAGGTCTTATCAAGACATTCAGCGGTACAAATTCGAACGCCATTCAAGGTGTAAACCTCGATAGATTCATGCAGCTTTAATGGGTCGAAACGTGCCACGAGTTTTTGGCCAACATGGTTCATCATCGATTCGCTGTAATAGCGGTTCTTACGGCCTTTCAAACTGCCGCCAGCGTCCAGTGAAATGGTGCCGTGTTTAGACACTCTTACTGCCTCGGCTTGAAGCATCATCATTTGCAATTGGTCGGTGGTTGCCTTGCGTATTGCTGCCGTTTCATAGCTGGCATTGAACGCTTGGTTAAAGCTCATAAACCCTTTGCACACTTCGGTGTGTCGGTTCTCTCTCGCGTTGTACATTTCCACGCCTTTAGCGATGGCTTGTAGAAAGTCTTCCGCGTCGATCGCCTTGCTTCCGTAGTTGTCTGGTTTTGCCATTGGGTTCGGGCCTGTATAAGCGCCACGGCAAAGTGGATGTTTATCGATGTACTCTTCAAGGCCACCCACACCAAACGCACGTTCTATCGGTTTGGCTTGGCCGTGACCTTTGCCTAATATCACGCT
>NZ_JAPNXU010000038.1:0-2587 GCF_030397555.1 Neptunomonas sp. CHC150 | reverse complement strand
GCATAAAAAGGATCTAGGGAAAATTTTTGGCAAGCGTCGAGTTAAAAAAGAGTACCCAGACCTACATGAGATATTTGCCTTTCATGTCCCTCACTTCTCAAAAGCTTCTGTGCTGTGTCGCCAGTTCAAAAAGCTCGAAGGGTTAGAACTGACTAAAGCAATGTGCCTTGAATCATAAAAAAGGAATACAAGATGGAAATACTAAAACATCAAATCACCGAGCAAGAACAAGGAATTGTTTATCGCATGGGTGAGCGTCCAGAAAATACGTTGAGAGAGTTACTAGAGGAAGGGTTTGTATCTCAGGAGAGGTTTATAAATATCCGACCTAAACAGCGTTGTCCATGTGGTTCAAAGAAGAAGTTTAAGAAGTGCTGTGGAAGGTTGTTAGAAGATAAATAAGCAAGAGAGGTTGAGTATGAAGATTAGTGATCCATTGGCGCAAGATGAGTTGGCTTTTGCGCGTGAAGCTCTTGATGGGTTAGCAGAGTCAGCGTTGCAACGCGGGTTTCTGCTAAGGCCGGAAGTTATAGAAGTAATGCTGATTCTTACAAAGGGAAGCGATCGTATTTTGCCAGCGAGCATGGGGCCAGTTAAGGAGTTGTAAGCGAAACAAGCAAGGTTCGCCTTGCTTGTCTGCCTAGCGTGGTTGCTAGGTACTGATGAGCAGCCAGTACAACACAAAGCTATAGGAGGTTTTTATTATGTTTGGTGAATACACACCACTAATGAAAGCAGGTTTATTACAACGCCGCTTAGCGAATGGTAAAGCCATACTCGATGCTGAACTAGGCTTGCAGAAATGGTGCCCGCACTGCCAAGAGTATTGGCCGCAAGACACCTTGTTCTGGTCTCCATGTAGAAGAAACCCAGATGGGTTGCAGAGTTGGTGCAAGGCTTGTCAGTTGGAATGCAAGAACGCCAAACGTAAAGCGGCTTAGGAGGCAATATGTGTGATTATCAAGGGTATGACTTTGGAGCTCGTTATCTAGATTCAACTTGCATTGATGGATACCTATGGGATCTAGATAGTGGTGGTAGAGACGAGAATGGAGATTCTTATTTAGACAATGGCGGTGACATGCCTTGCCCTGCTTGTAACCCTAAGTCATGGGTTAAGTATCAGGCAGATGAGTATGAGGTGGATGGATACGAGTCATTTGAGCATCCACTGACCACTAAGATGGTAAAGAATGTGATGGCAAAATTACCATCAAACAAAAGACGAATGGCTATGCGGTATTGGAGAGCTGGTCGAACATGTGCTATCAACGAAGCTAAAAAACAGGGGTAAGTCAAAATGTCTAACTTACTCAAACTTGTCCAAATCGCTAAGCGTGATCTTGCAATGGAAGATGATTCTTATCGTGACGTTCTTGAGCAATGCACAGGTAAGCGAAGTGCAAAAGGCTTGAACGACATTCAACTAACCAAAGTGTTAGACAGAATGAAAGCGCTAGGCTTTAAACCAAAACGCAAGCCACAAGCAAGAGCGCCAGAAGTGGCAAAGATTCGTGCAATTTGGCGTACCATGCACAAACAAGGCTTTATCCGCAATGCGAACGACGTTGCCATTGATGCTTATGTGAAACGCATGACTACTGCATCAAATGGACGTGGCATTGAAAAGGCGGTTTGGCTTAAGTCAGCTCAGGCCGCTGAAGTGTTAGAAGCTTTAAAGAAATGGCACTATCGATTAATGGCCGAGGTGATCACTAAAAGTGGTGGTCGCATTCCATCGAACAACGATTGCACAGGCCCAGCTGGTTACGAACTATTAGCTGAACATTATGCGAGTAACTACTACAAACCTGCTTAACGTGCCCCACCAGTAAACACTGCCATATACTACAAACACCTCGCCAAGCGGGGTGTTTTTATATTCATACTATGTGAAGGTATGCCATGTGGATGGGAGGCAGTAATGAGTGAAGAAAACCAAGACTTGTTTGGTTACAAGAATGTAAGCCTAGAAGAAGTTGAAAAACTAGCAGACGATGAAGAGCACCAACGATGGCCAGAAGCCATGCGCCAAATCTACTGCATATTCAAAGACGAACTCGTTAAGAACGAAACCGATCCAAAGCTTGCGGTGGTTTTACTGCATCGTATTTGCAAAGAGTTTGGTGGTGTTCAGCTTTACCTTCCACGCGGCAGACAGCTTGAATCTGAAATCATGAACCTGTCTATCTGGCGTGAGTTCAATGGTGCGAATGTTGAAGAGCTGTCACGTAAATACGATAAAAGTATGCAGCACATCTATCGCGTAGTCGCTAAAATGCGCAAGAGAGAAGTTAAGAACCGCCAACCGAATTTATTTTAAGAGAGTTAGTAATGAACAAATCCGTGATCACTTTGCTTGCAGCCTATGCTCTCGTCGGGTGTAGTTAGCCGAGTAATACCCTTTCGTTTGAAATGAATGAATCCGATTCGGAACATATTGAATTAATCAAAGACGCAGCTTCTGTTCTATCTCAGTTTTGCCCTTCAGCAAAGAAAGCGAACAGTGTAAATGCTTCATACCAGAGTGACGTCATTATTGAATATGAATCCAAAACCCCTAAAGGAACTTGGGGGGATGAGGAAC
>NZ_JAPNXU010000037.1:0-1192 GCF_030397555.1 Neptunomonas sp. CHC150 | reverse complement strand
AGGCCGCCTAGTTCAAGAAAGCAACATTGATGACTATGACATCGAGATGGACGCTTTTGTTATGAAGCACATGGCTACCGCGTTGGAAATTCAAGCGGTGATTCGTGAATTTAAAAAAGAAGTTTATGAGGATTGCTTGGCGTTCCAAGAGCTTATTGCTGAAAAGTACGAAACCAAAATTGGCGGTAAGAAAGGCGGCGCTTCCTTCACCTCGTTTGATGGCAAAAAACAGATCCGTATTTGTGTTCAAGACCGATTTGTATTTGGCCCAGAACTCAAGGTGGCAGAGAAGCTAATGAAAGAGTGCGCTAATGATTGGTCTGAAAATGCCAATCGTGAACTCCAACTCATTATTCACGGCCTATTTGAAACAGATAAAGAAGGTTCAATCAGCGTAAAGAAAGTGATGGACTTTCGCAGTCAGTATAAAAGCGTCTCAGAAGATGCTCGCTGGGTTCAGGCCATGGCTGCTATTGATGATGCACAGAAAGTCGTTAGCTCGAAAACTTACTTGAATTTCAAAGAGCGCAACGGTGAAGACAAATACATAAACATTCCTCTTGATATCGCCAAGCTATAGCGAGGTGTGAATGTTACTGATAAGCACCCGATATGGAGAGATAAACGTCAGTCGCCATGCTATCGAAAGATGGCGACAACGTACGGGTCGCAGCCTTCCACAACTTGTAGAGGCGGTGGCGAAAGCTAACCGCCCAAGCAAGAACCGACTGCGAAGAATAATGAAATGCGAATCAGGTTGGCAGCCAAAGCGAATTTTAGAAAGTGACTGCGCCTACTTCCTAATTCGAAACAACAACATTGTGACCGTTTATGACAAACGGAATAGAGGGTATCAACATGCATACAGCTAACCCACTGCAACGTTCTTTCACTACCGCCCACACTCGCAGAGTGATTGATCTCGAAATTGAAATGGCTGAAGCCTTAATTGAAAACGACGGCACTGCATTTCCAGATAGCACTTTTGAAGAAGGCTATATCGCAGCACTGAAGTTCATTTTAAACCAGTCAAGCTCGAACGTTCGTGAAGAGTGCGAAGACATGATGGATGAACTCAATGGAAAAGACGAAAGCGAAGCGGCCTAACCAGTTAATCAAATACATCATGAAGTTTCGCCGCTGCTCTCAAGTCGAAGCAGAACAATGGGCAGATAACCACTGCGGTGATTGG
>NZ_JAPNXU010000036.1:0-238 GCF_030397555.1 Neptunomonas sp. CHC150 | reverse complement strand
CCAACTACCCACTGACGAAGAAGTGAATCGCCTTCGTCTTGAACTGTCAGAAATGCGTGGTGAATTGAAAGAGCTTAGAGCAGAGCTCAAGCCCATCAATCACCTTTCTCAGTTGTTATTAGAACAACGTTTAAAAGATGATAAATAGGAATTGTTATGGGCTTTAAAGAGTTATTAAAAGAAGACCAGCGTCTTGTGATCTTACGGTCACTTCATGACCTGTCTCTTATACACATCT
>NZ_JAPNXU010000035.1:0-550 GCF_030397555.1 Neptunomonas sp. CHC150 | reverse complement strand
AACAGCTTCTGCCCAAGCTTATTGGCTTCAAGTAAATATTGATTAGGTTCAAGTTTGGCAAACAAGCGCATTTTCCCATCCACTTCTTCAGCTTTAACGGCAAGCACTTTGCCCCAGTTACTTCCGTAACCAGCAAAGCGTTTGTGTTCAGGCCAAATCAAAGCGGTGTATTCACTCAGGGCATAATTTTCTGCAATCTGCATGAGCCATTCTCGGGTGATCTTACGACCATCAACCGTCGGCCCTTCTGTTGCTACAATTTTCCAATCACTGGTTTTTGCCATTTGAGTTTTTACCTAGTATTAATTTGTCAGTTAGGTGTTTCAGACCTTCACAATACGCCTTTGATTTGCCCGTTTCAGCCACTTCAATTCCGACCAATTCGGATACAGGACGTATCCGAACCCATCCGAATTTTGCTATGCAATTTAGGCGGTTACCTCGGCGTATGATTGGTTCATGGCATATTCTCCTGAAACACGACACGCGGCCCGTTCCCTTTATTTAAAGGCTTGGACGCCCAATGAAATCTGTCTCTTATACACATCTC
>NZ_JAPNXU010000034.1:0-1653 GCF_030397555.1 Neptunomonas sp. CHC150 | reverse complement strand
CCTGCATGAACATCACCTTTTTCATGCCGAAGCAGGTAAAGGCCTGCGAACTTGAACCACTTAGCGCTGAGTTTTTCCGTGATTGCCCACTTAGGTTTTTCGCTGTTTTCATCCGGGGTTAAATTGGCAAACACATGATTGAAGTACGGCTCAATTGAATGACCATATGACGCCATACGCTCAGACCATTTCAACACTTCATCGGCACAGAAAGTGGCAAAGTCTCGCTTGAATCGCTCGGGAGTATCTAACCCACGTTCGATAGCAATGTCACACCACTCAATCGCAGTTTCTAGATCTTCGATATCGAAGAGCCAAATTACCATTTGAGTAAATAACGGGTTATCGAACTGCTCATCACCGGCTAAGTACTCCTCAATCGCTTGACGGTATTTAGGAACCAAAACTTCACGTTTGTGGTTAACCTTCTCATCCGTTCGATTGAAGGTTTTAAGCACCTTCAAATCACTTTCGAGTTCAGATAGAAGCAGGTGCAAACTGTTTGGGTTAGCGACAAACTGTTTCTCAGGTGACGATTTCTTTTGCTGTTTTGCCAATGCTTCTTGGCGTAACTTAGCTAATGGACTTGCCATGATTCACCCTTACGCTGGTACTGGTTCAACAACAGTGACGTCTTCGATAGCTGCAAACTTGTTGTAGTTGCCCACGGCATAACCTTCTTGGCGAAGATATGACGTTTCGAAGCGTTTACGATCTTCTTCGTTACGAGACTTACGCCACTGCGTACCCTTTTGAGTCAGGATCTGCAGGTTGGTTAAGTTTGTCACCCAAATCATATTTGGTGGGAAAAATGGCGGTGTATACACCGTTTTACCTGCAACGGTCTTCGCTAAGCTTTGAGCTGCTTTATGCTCAGTCGGTACTTCCGCTGATTCCAATAAACGATGCTGCTCTGCGGCCACTAAGTTGCGACCAATCAGAACCACCAAGTCAGGGTCGCCTTGATGCACTTCATGGATAGTGGTGTTGGTTAGATCGTTAACCAGTGAATCTAGGTTTTTATACGCCCCGTCGGTTGCACCAGTAGAATCAAGCTTGGCAGCAGGAAGAACTTGAGCTGGCGCCTTTTCTTTCGCAAGCTGCAACCAACCCTTATTAACGTCTTGTCCCATTGGGTTTGCTACTGGGTCCGTGTTTTCACCTGCTATGGAGGTACCATGGAAACCAATTCGCAGCTTATCTAAAGCAAAATTCCGCGTGATGGCGTTGTTCATCAGCTTCATCCACTGACCTTTGCCACCCGAATTCGCCCAGATTGTCATGGTAATCCAGTTGATATGAGCGCCAGAGTCCGTTTCAGTTAGCTCGTAGGTATTACCGCTTTGGTCAAGCGAGCCCATGAAACGACCGTCTTTAACTCGACCTGTCAGCAAACCACTGTCGCCCACATCGATCACTTGACCTTTAATCTGGTCAACCGAAATATTGGAAATACGGTTTAAGAAAGAGTCTGATTCAACAATGGCTTGGCGAAGCTTCGTTTCCATCACTGGCGTGATGTTGAATTGCTTAGACGCATCTACCACGCCACCCGCTTTTGCTACGGCTTGGCAATATTCATCTAAAAATTTTGTCGATACTGCATTGAGCATTTACACGACCTCCACAGTTGATTCGCCGCCGTTGCCTTCT
>NZ_JAPNXU010000033.1:0-1380 GCF_030397555.1 Neptunomonas sp. CHC150 | reverse complement strand
GTCTAGCGGTCAACTATGTTTTGGCCGCTAGACCATGAACGCCAATCTTTTTCGCAAGATCCATAGTGGTGATAGGTTCACCGACCATGCCTTCAACATCACCAGTGTATAGAGACTAATGATATGAACAATCTGTGTTATAGGGTGTTAACGTAGGTTATGTGCGGTTAAAGATTGGGAAAATTAGGCTTGAAGCTAGATACAGTGCGGGGTTTGAGATTTTAGGTCTTGAGCCCCGCTTGCATTTTTGGCTATTGAGCAATTTTAGCTGATTTGAGCAATTCTTTCTAATTTATGTAATTTAGACTATCAAAGTGAGCACTGGCTGTTTTTGTTTGTTCGCTGTTTAAACCGAGTTTAAACATTTAAAACGTGAGGCGTTAAAGTCTAACCTTTCTAATCCTCGTCATCAGAACACGCACCGCTTCACCAATGACCTCAATATCATTTAGGTCATCTCCTGAGAAAAACATTTCGTCGTACTCTTTGTTATCGCTTTTTATTTTAAGTGTCTGTTTTATATGGTTGTATTGAATTCTCTTTATGAATAGTTCATCTTTCAGACGAATGACATAAACCCCTTCATGTAAAAAGCTATCTAAATTTATCCGTTGTATTAGCACCAGGTCATCTTCATAGAGCGTGGGCTCCATGGAGTCGCCCTTTACAGGAAGAATGAATAGCTCTCTACGGTTCGTTACGCCATAGAGCGATAGAAGCTCTTTCTGGATTGCTACGTATTCATTAGCTTGGTCTTGTTCGTATGGGATGCAGCCATGCCCCGCAGACACCGTGACGTCGTAGACAGGAATCTTAATAGTATCACCAAGATAGGCAACGGAAGGCTCTCGTACCTCGTTGTTTTCCAAGGAGTCTATTACTGATTGAGGAAGGCTGCTTCTGTGGTATTCAAACGCTACGCCCTTTATTTTTGTTCGTTGACGTTTCTTCCACCCTTCTTTTGATGCCTTCCTAGTGACATTGCTTGCGGTGTTTGGCATTCCCTCAAGTTGTGAAATCTCTTCAGACGTAAACCATTCCTTCATGATTTTAAAAGCTCCTATTTGGAATCATTTTGATTTCAAAAAACATAAACAGATACCACCCTTTATAATCAATCACTTAGGCGGAGTGTGGCGATATTTATTGAAATCAATTTGAATTCACTATTGATTTCAAAAAGAATTCAAACTATTCTCTTTCTAACTCGTGAGCTACTTCATGGAGTAGCTCAAATTAATAGGAAGAGGATCGCATGATATGAGCCTTAATAAAAGAGATATGGCGCGAGAAGACATCGTTGCTGAATTAAAGAAACGAAAAACTTCATTACGTTCTTTAGGAAGGCAGAACGGACTTTCTAAAGAACGTAATGAAGTT
>NZ_JAPNXU010000032.1:0-297 GCF_030397555.1 Neptunomonas sp. CHC150 | reverse complement strand
TACCGTGAGCGATGGTAATGGCGGCACCTCAACGGCTACCGTAGCGGTGACCATTAATGCGGTGAATGACAACCCCACCACCGCGGGCGAATCAGCGACTACGGATGAAGATACGCCGGTCACTGTCGATGTGTTAGCCAACGACTCCGATGTTGACGGCGATACCTTGTCGGTTGATTCAGCTACTGCAGCCAACGGCGCCGTCGCGATCAATCCTGATGGCACCATCACTTATACACCAAACGCCGATTTTAATGGCTCAGATACCATCACCTACACCGTGAGCGATGGTAACGG
>NZ_JAPNXU010000031.1:0-444 GCF_030397555.1 Neptunomonas sp. CHC150 | reverse complement strand
GTATTGGCCCGGATAATCTGGGTACCACATCGGAACTGCAATTCGAGCGGCTTCCAGTGCTTTAAGGGTCGCCAACTCCAAAGGTTTGCCGTCTTTATCCGTTGCCAATGCCATGCTACCCAGTACGCTGCCTGTTTTTACTCGTGCAGGGGAATCTGCGATAGACACTTCTTGGTTTGCCAAACGGCCAGCGTAAATACCTACTGTTGAGTTTTCTTTGTGAACTTGAGGAACGACAGTGATGTACTCACTTGCGATATCAGTCGGCACACCGACTGTCGCCGCTAACCACTGCGCCCATGTTTCCCCATCGACGGCATCATTATTGATGCCAGGCAAAGTGCAGATCATGAACACTTCACGACCTAACTTGGCTTTCAGTTCAGTGCGAAAAGCAACCGCTTCTTCAAGAACCGTCTTACCTGTCTCAGGTTTATCTAGTAC
>NZ_JAPNXU010000030.1:0-780 GCF_030397555.1 Neptunomonas sp. CHC150 | reverse complement strand
CGGCCGGGGTAGATAAAGTGTTCATATTTTCCAACGCCCGGTACGACCATGTCAGCGGCCGCCGAGGTTTGTAGTCGATTACTCGGCTTTTTGAAGTCGTAGTCTCGTTTGGCGTAGCGCCCTGTCATGAACTGGAAGCTGTGATACCAGTTATGAATCGTGTGTTGGGTCAGTGAGCCGGCAGCATAAGTAATAGATTGCTCGTCTGATTCGTCATAGCCACCGATGTGGTCACTGATAATCAGCGTGTGTTTACCTGCTTCGTGAGCGAAGTAGTAGTACAGCCCTTCTTCTTCAAAGAGACGGGAGATAAAGTTGAAGTCGCTTTCTTTGTACTGGACGCAGTAATCGCGTGCAGGATGCTGGCCTACTAAGCGGAATTGGAAGTCGGTAAAGCCGTTTTCTTCAAAGATGGCCGTGGCGATTTCTTGAATGTTTTTAAACTGGAATATTTTGCAGTCGCTGGTTTGCGTTAAGAACCATAACCAAGGAACAACAACGGCCGAATAGCCGCGTAAGTCTTGGAGCTGACGTCCTTCTTGGCGGAAGCTTTTGATGTAACCGTTAATATAACGATAGCTATCGGGTAAAAAGAGCGCGGACTCGTCGGTAGCGGCTATTTTTAGCGTAACGTTCTGCCCGACTATCTCAGCGGGGGTGATATCTTTGCGTAATGAATACGCTTCTATTTCAATGCCAAAAAGCGCTGATACAGATTCTTCACCTGCTAGACGAGTTAGCAAAAAAACATCGTCACCGAGCTGTCTCTTATACACATCT
>NZ_JAPNXU010000003.1:179446-329018 GCF_030397555.1 Neptunomonas sp. CHC150 | reverse complement strand
CACTTTATCTACCCCGGCCGTTATGAAGATAAAACTCACGGTGACCAGCTAACACGCCTACGTGTTGAAGCTGATGAGGCTGCTCACGATGTGATTACAGGGGAAGGCGGCTGCCGTAGCTTCTCTGCTGGCCACACCTTTGTGCTTGAACGTCACGACGATGCCCCCGAAGAATTGGGCGAGTATGTTTTATTAAGCGTTAGCCACAAAGCTCAAGACTACTCCTACACCAGCAATGACGAACAAGACAAAGAATACAGTAACGAATTCCGCTGCATCGCATCAGAAACTATTTACCGTCCCCCACAAACCACCGGTTGGCCGCGAATGCAAGGCCCACAAAATGCGATTGTTGTAGGTCCTGAAGGCGAAGAAATCTACACAGACGAATACGGTCGTGTAAAAGTCCAGTTTCCATGGGACCGCTACGGCGCTTACAACGAAAACAGCTCCTGCTGGGTGCGTGTCACCCACAGTTGGGCGGGTAAAAACTGGGGTAACATATACCTACCGCGCATTGGTCAAGAAGTCATCGTTGACTTTATGGATGGAGACCCAGATCGTCCGATTATAACCGGCCGCGTGTACAACGCCGAACAAATGCCACCGTACGAATTGCCGGCGAACAAAACCCAAAGCGGAACACTCACGCGATCCACCAAAGGCGGCACGGCCAGTAATGCCAATGCGTTGCGCTTTGAAGATAAAAAAGGCGAAGAAGAGGTCTGGCTACATGCTGAAAAAGACCAACGTATCGAAGTTGAAAATGACGAATCGCACTGGGTGGGTCATGACCGCGTAAAAGAGATCGACCACGACGAAACGGTGTTTGTACATCACGACCGTACCGAGACAGTCGACAACAACGAAAAAATTCTCATCCGTAACAATCGTATGCACACAACGGGAATTGCCGAGATTAAAACGGTGGGCATGGTACGTGTACACACGGTGGGTGTGAATGAGACCAATACGATTGGGGCGGCTCAAGAGAATACAGTCGGTGTTGCACGGACGAGTACGATAGGCGAATCCGATACGTTAAACGTAGGCAAAAGCTTGAAGATCAACGTTGGTGAAACAATCGAGATTGCTTGTGGCAAGTCACTTATTAAATTAGACAGCGAAGGCAATATCTTTATTAACGGTGTAAAACTCAGTATCACGGGTGAAAAACACGTTCAAATTGAAGGTAAACGAGTAGATATTAACTAAGTGAATACTCCATGAATCGCCCTGATACAGTTATATCCAGTCCATTACCGAAAGCTAAGGTGCCTGACGTAGAGAATCAGACACCTTACCCCACACAATATTTTCAAACGGTTGACCCTGACGACAACGTGTTTCATGTTGTAGTGCTTAAAGCAACGTATGACATGACACAGACCAACGAATTGGGGCAATTAGAACCACATACTGAGTTAACCGCGTTAGCAACATCAGATCAATTTGAAGGCGAACCCGGCGAAACCCCCTTAATTTACGAAAGTGATTACTGTGCATTCAAGCCTAAATGTGATGTTTTTCTGATGAACGCCATTGCTTATGCCCCTGAAAATCAAGCTTTAGCGCGATGGCCAGTGGCCGTAGCTGTTGGGGACTGGAAAAAAATTGTTAATGTTACAGGGCCGAGAAAGTTTTTTTTAAAAGGCGGTGCCTATCAGTTAACGGAACCACAAGCGGTAAAAGTGGTAGAGCTTAACTACTCAAATGCATTGGGCGGAGAAAACCGGTGGCCCGAAAAGCCCAACGCTGAGGGCGAATTTGCTATTCATGAAGTAGCCCCTGAAAATTCAATTGGTAAAGGTTTTGCTGATAAAGACTGGCTATCTTATGCCAAGCCCACATCATACCCAGCTCCGCAAATAGAGCTGTACGAGCAGGCTTATACAGGACAGGCTGAATACCCAGCCGTAAGCCTAACCCCTATGATGAAGACATGGGAACCACGTGTTGATTTAGCGGGAAGTTATAATGACGACTGGAAGCATCATCGTTGGCCAAAATTACCGATTGATCATGATTATGCTTTCTGGAACTGCACTCCTGCAGATCAGCAGATTGACTATCCTGTTGGTGGTGAAGTTGTCAACTTGGTTAACCTGCACCCGGAGGTCCCGCATATTCGTTTTAGTTTACCTACGGACCAGTTTGTTTGTGACGTATATTTAGATGAAGGTCCGGTGCTTAAACAAAAGATGCATTTAGATACACTGGCTATTGATATGCAGAACCTGAAGCTTATTACTGTTCACAGAGTCAATGTTATATCCGGTATTAACTCACTGGAATTTAAAGTGCGTTTATCCAAGCGAGAAAACTCTATATGAGCATAGCTAAACCTAAGTCGGGTCAAATTCACCCTAACAAGTATGGAAGTGCAGGCTCTCTAGCAAATACGGTTGGTATGATTATTCCTGTGATACCTCCAGCGATGAGTGGGGCGGTTTTTAATGAGTCAACCCTAAGCGACATTTCATCGTTGAGTGCAGCATCCTTGTTATCACAATATCTACCAGGTAGCTCTGGCGCCAGTAACGTCATGGAGGCTGCTTTAGGTATTATGCAAGAAAGTGCTAAAGAAGCTACACCCAGCCCCGCAGTTATAGCTCATATGGCTCAAGTACTTGCAGTTGAAACCTCAATGATAAGTGTGCGTCAGCAAAAGGTTAACCAGACAGAGGCAATGGGTGGTATTTCTAATACAGCCCGACAAGAATCGATATTGGCTAATGATATAAATGCCCTAGAAGCACTAAAGCAGCAACTGGACGAACAAACGGCAAAGATTCCTCATTTTGAAAAAGTAATACCTGTTCTTAAAGCGGCTTCAACGGCTGCACATATCGCCCAACAGATAGATAACGGTAAATTCGGTATGGCTGGGCTAATGAGCGCCATGAATGCGGGCTCCGCACTGAGTAAACTGGCAAGTAAGTCATTAAATACAGCATAGAATAGAGGCCTCACACCACATTGATAGCGTATACGTTTGTAACGTTTTCAAGGTATCGAGAGTAGTAGTTGGTTATATAACGTGACATTTGAAGTATAAAAAAGGGGCTGTATATTAGCCCCTTTTTTATGAGTCATTTTCGGATTTTACGGAAGCTCTAGCGATTCGCGTATATCCTTCCAGCTGACCATCTTGAAGTTTTGGTTTTCTGTTTGGTATTCGGCGTCAATGTTGTACCAGTCCTGAGCTATCATCATTCCCTCAGGATAATCACTGCCTAAATTAGCAGAAACAACATGAATGCCATCAGTATCGGATGCGCCATCTACACCAATGTTATCATCACCAACAATGGCGAATGTACCTAATAAAGTGTGATTGTTGAGAACGTCATAAACAACATAGGTATTGTTACCTTGGCTAGAAGCGATTAGGTATTTTTGAGTACCGTTGTTAAATAACGTTAAGCCTTCGACGTCAGCAACCAAATTTATACCGTCAATAGCAGCAATTTGAGTCGCGTCTGTGGGCCCTGTCTCGTGCGCATCGAAAGACCAAATAGCAACGTCTTCTTCACCAACATAGAGGATGCCCGCCTCATCATCAGCCACACAGCCTTCGGGTTGGCTATCAACGCTGAGAGTGCGCACAACAGCCCCTTCAACACCGTCATTGGTCAGGGTTAGTCGCCATTGTTCAATGGTTCCATCTTTACCATTAACAAATACGTAAGGCGTCCCGTCTTCCGCTTGATACATACATAAACCATAGACTTCATCTACCGACGATAGTAACTCGTCTGCTTCGGCGTGTACGTGACTTCCTTGGGCGGGGAGGGGCTGTATAGGCGTTTGATTATTCGACGCAGACTGTATGCTATAAAATGAAAGTGTATTTAACTCCCGATTAGAAGCGGCGGCTAATGAAATGAGAGAGCTATCTGGTTTAATAAGTCCTTGGCGAATGTCTATGTTATTCGGTTCGCCGCCCTCCAGGTACTGAACCTCATCACCTGAGAGAGTGTAGGCCATTAACCCGCCTTGTTTATTGGTGGCAATAATTAGGCTGTCAGTAGGTGAGTCTTCGTTTAGCCAGAATGCGGGGTCATCAGCCGCATCACCGTAATCATCAACTTCTGTGGTTTCACCTCTGGCTATGACGAGCTGTACTCCCTCTACATCTAAATCACGAGGGTCAACTTGGTTGCTATTATAAGCCCCTCCTTGTTGAATTAAGGCAATGACATCTGTTTGATTTAATCTTTCATAAACAGGTGCATCTAATTCGGTGTTGGCTAGCCAAAGGGAATCAGAAGAAGCTGCCAAACTTTTAATTTCTATGAATCCATTAACCTCTGTCTGTACTAAGAGTGAATAATCGGATAAACGATAAGCTAATAAACCTGCACCCTCATCACCTACATATAAAATACCATCTCCATTGGTATCATGAGTTAGGTCAATGCCTTCGATTTCTTGGAGAGCACCTAAAGGACTAATACCGTCAACTAATGCGCGCTCCTTGACGTTTTCTGGATCTGCACCATAAGCCCAGATTCCTAAATTTTGTTCTGCAATAAAGAGAGTTCCTGCCACATCATCTACTGCACAGGCGCTAAGCTCACCACCCACTGATAGACTTCGCACAGCAAGAGGTGCGCCCTGAGTATCGGTAACTGCACTAACCAGATTTACGCCATCATAAGCTAGTTTGTATTGTAGAACTTCACCAGATTCGTCAAATGCGGTTGCAGTGATATTTCCAGTGGTTAGGTTTTTATACAAACAAACACCCGCAGGTTCGATTGGTAGTGTCCAATACCCGACTTGGTCTAAAGGCTGATCATCATCACTCACACTAAAAAAGGCTAGGGCTGCTTCGTCTGGCAAAGCTACAGCTACTAAATCAATGCTAGCGCCTTGGTTATCACTAAGGCCGTATCTTATGTCGGCACCTATGGCTTCAAACCCCTCGTTATGCCAAACCTGTTTGCCTTCGGAGTTAAAAACGGCAAGACCATCTCCTTCCAGTGCAACGATTAAACGATTGCGTGTTACATCTGTCGGATGTTCCCATACTGCAGCGTCGGCAATATCTTCATAGCTGTTTGCAATGGATACGCTTGATGATAAAACCGTTTGCGAAGAGTTAGAGCCTGAATCTTGGTCGCTGGAAGAGCCTCCTCCGCAGCCACTCAATATAAGAACCGAACAAAGCCCAGCAATACCTGGAAATTTCATGATGTGTCCTTGGTTATTTAGCAAAGCGCAGAATACTACTGATGACATATGACACTTTCATTAAGAGTATTTGACATGGAGGGACGTGACTTAATAAACGTATATTTAATTTTTAATATTTCAGTTTTTATATGAAATTATGTAGCCTATTGGAATGCTATCTGCTTTTATAAATCAATTATAATCTGTCGTTTTTTAGAGTAGAGGGGCTCTGCCCAATGTTTGAAAAGGTATGTAATGTTCTATATGTTTATTATGTTATCGTTCTCTTGGAGCATTTTGCTGAATTTAAATGCTTCAATATTTAGAAAACTCAATCCGGATATTTTTTGTTTTTTGAATTCTTCTAAAACTGACTCATCTATTACCAATAGTTTTAGATAAGTATCTATAAATATTGAAGGGAGATTCTTTGTTTCTTTGAAGGTCACTATTTTTTCAAATTCATACGTGTTAAATAAAGGTTCATTGGAATCTAGAATAAAAGTTATCTCGTGATAAGATTTGTCAAGGTTTATGGCGCTATAATAAGTGGATGGTTTTATCAGCCAATAGTTTTCGTGGTATTTATTATCGTTATCTATAAAAGCTGCAGGTTGTATAGATACATTATTCTTGAAAAAATCTTTGGCTTCTTGAATGACTATTAACGAGTTATCAAATATCATTGCTCCTGGTGGTGTGAAGAATGTATCTTTTGTTTTTTTATAAGCGTCCTCAAAAAAACATCATTAGATTTTTTCCTGTATCTTCGGTATCAAAATTTTCAGAGTTTTTATGTAAAGTAATAGAAGGTATATCACTTCTCGGTGTTCGGAAGGGTACATAGTTTTTCATTGTAAGAAACTTATAATTTTAATATATGTGAGTTTTCTCTAAGCAAGGTGCGATCAAGACCCAAATCAATGCTATGTAGATAAGCTATCTTGATACACATCAAAAAGTTAATGTTTTCGATTTTAAGGGGATATTACTTATTCGTAGTATCCTTAGTTAGAGCTAAGTCAGCTCCAACTAGAAATTAAGTTGTTTTGCAGCGTTTTATTCATCCACACAGCATAAATATACCCCATAAAATCCTCATCTTCATCCATTTCTGGTTCGACAGGTTCAAAGCTCGGAATATCAGCCCACCATGCGTCATATTCAATTGAGAAATTTTCCCCATCCAACTCAACTTCAAAAACTGTCACTTTCTTTGAAAAATTATGAGAGTACCTAAGAACGACATCTTGAGACGATAAGTTCCACTTTTTCTCTCCAATCTGCAATATCAATTGATTACCGTCTCTAAATATTGCTACTTTTCGCTGTCCTAATTGGTGAAAGTTTCCTTTCGGTTTTTCACTTGTATTTACAACAGGTTTGATGGCGCAAGTTGGGCTATCAAAATCTATCAACTCACCCCTATCAAATGGTTTAGATAAAATCATAAATTACCTTTTTGGTTTCGAAATCCCAGTTAGTATATCCATCGTATTATTTGACCTTAAAGCTGCATTGATTACTTCAGAAGAAGATCCATATTTAGAAAGCTGAGATTCATACGTTGGACCGGATTTATTTCCATACTTTGTTAGATTCCGCTGATAAACGGCTTCCAACGCTTCTGGGGTTTTGTAATGAGAAAGTCTCTCTTGGTTCCTCATTTCAACTATCTGCTTTGCAATATTGTCATCACCAATACCATCTCTTCTTAAGGTATCAATAAATTGCTGCTTCTTATTTAATCCAACATGGTAATCGAGTCTCGTAGTCCTCGCTTTTGCTACCTGATCCGCGTTAGTCCAATCAACTGGCCATTTACCAGAATGAAATTGTGAGTCTTTAGTAGGAAGATAACCATATACTCCTTTAGGGTCTACTGCCAAATCTTTAGGCATATCCACATACCTAACCTTGTTTGCAACAACCTTCCTCTCAATCACCAGCGTTTCACCGGTCGAGCCGCTAGCCTTTTGGTCTTTTAACTTAATCCTTCGTGTATTCGCTCCAATAGCCTTTAGTTGCTTAAGTGATGATTCTATTACCTTTAAACTGTCTATGTAAGCGCTTACCGCTCGTGCTCCGCTGGCTATCCGTTTATTGACGGCGGTAACTTTCATGCCCATAACTGCTATACGGGCTATGATGGCTGCAAAACGGGCGGCTACGGCTAGGCCTCCTGAGATGAAGGCAAGTAAAATGCAGAACAAGACTTCTAGAATGATATAAGCGGCGGCAGCGCCGTATAAGAAAGCGTAGAAATTGGGAGGCACAGCACCAATAATTAGGCCTAAATACGATAAAAATATACGACCGGCGTCATCATTGATCAGTTCTAAAAACACACCGTAACTATCGGTGTCTTCTTTAATAGATCGGGCTAACTCGGGATCTATATCGGCGATAACGGTGTCGATAAAGTTGGCAATATCGGATGTGTTGGCACTCGATATGTTTTGGAAAAAAAGAAAAATATCATCACGATGCTCAAACAGTTTGACGGAGATATCAGCAATGCTTTCTAGATCTTCCTTCGTTTCCTTGAAAAGATCAGCAATGTCATCAGCTACATCTTCGACTGTATTGGTGTAAGCGTTCCAAGCGTATTCCGATGCATCGGTTATTTGATTGCCAAACCATGCCCAAGGTTTTTCTTGTTGCGCTCCTTCTATCAGCCAGTTGGCAGCTTTCTTATGGCTGTCCTCAATACTGCCAACTGCCGTTTCGAGGCCTGCTGTGACTTTTTCGTAAGCGGTTTCAGATAACCCTTGCCAGTCTGTTTCTGTAATCAGCTTTTTGGTGTCGGCTAAATGGTCGAACCAAAGCTCGGAACCTGCGAGTGCTCCATCTTTATAGCTTATCGCAGTCGAAAAAATTCCGTATTCATCCCATTGGGCTTGGAATTCTTGCATCGACGTTAAAACACGCCGATAAGTGGTATCTAGACTGCTTTCAAGTGAAAACCGCAACTCCCGGTTGACATCTTCTAGGCCGGGTATTGTATCACCCACAACCTGCACAGAGCCGGGGTCCACGCCTACTTGTACCAGTGTTCCCGGTTCTTCTTGTGTTTGGATCGCCATGGCTTGGGAGGAGACGGTTGTATTATGTCCTGTCCCACCTGATAGGGTGCTCATGGGTGCAACGCATTGACCATTAATGCTTAAGATCAAGGGCGCTTCGTGTATGGGCGTTTTCCAAGGATCATCATAAGTCGCAACAACTTTAACCCAGCTTGTGGGTTTATCAGGACCAACCTTGCCTTGTTTGGCTGCGGGTGTTGTTTGGTTCATCCACACTTGGTCGCCGGTGCGAACTGAGGGTTTTCCGTTGACATAAACGGATCCACTTTTTTCTAAGCCAAAGCTTATTTCAGTGAGGGTGCCGGTAACAATGCCACCCCTGCGGCCTGGCTCATCGCCGGTTACTCCGGTAATAAAGCTTTCGCCATGCATAAACGCTTCTTTGCCACCCGCGAACACATTGGGGCTAACATTTTCACTATTATCCATGGTGTGGGTGATGTTATAGGGAATAGGTCGCCAGCTTTTGCCGACTTTCGTCCAGCAGACATCAGGCGCCATGCTGACTAGTGTATAGTCAGCTGTTTTGGTTGCAATTGATCCGTTTGCCATCGCTCTATCCTTAAGCTAGGTATTCGGGGATATTATCATGCGGCACTCCACATAGGGAGTAGCCGTTTACGGTTTATATCCTCGTGCGGCTTCTATCCGTTTTTGGGTATCGGGGTGTGTCGAAAGAAATGAATGCTCCGTAGAGCTGTCTTCTTTGCCCTCGGGAATGATCTTTTCTAGCGCATCAGCGAACACATCTGGATTTAAACCTAAATCAGACATGTGTGATAGTGCAAAGTTGTCGGCTTCGGTTTCCGCTTTTCTTGAGTAGCTTTGCTGCGTTAGGAAGGTAGGGAAGGCGACAATAAGGTCTTGCCCGAACGACAAATCACCGCCAACGATAAATACGGTAAGTAGAGTAATGGTTGATGAGCGGATGATCTGTTGAAGGCCATGACGATGTTCCACATGGCCTATTTCATGCAAAACTACACTGTTTAATTCATTCGGTTGATCTAGCCGTTTCACCAGCTCGTCTGTAATAAAAATATCGCCAGAGGGGAGGGCAAATGCATTGGCAATTGGCTTGTGGCTGTTTTCCATCGACCTGAAATGCAGTTTGATGGGGATGTCGGTGGACATGCGACTAATTATTTTTTCTTCTATCTCTTCGCGAATGCTGGCCTGTTGGGCTTGGGGTAACTCGGATGGAGTAAACAGTAGCGAGTCTAGAACATCGATGCTGTGCTCGCCGATCTCTATATTAAGCTCGGCCGGTAACGCATGTGCAACTTGATGGCTAATGCTCGGGATTCCCCATTTTAAAAAAGCCAGCGTTAATACCACCACAAATATGGCTGAGAAAATAATTAATGATAAGTTACTTTCTAATTTATGAAGCCATAAGTTATTTTTTTGACCTGTTTGAGAAATCCATTGGTCGATGGCGTGATTATCATTGGTTTCGAGTAATGTGCCATCGGGGAAGGAAATACGGCGTGTGGTATTACCCACACGACTGCTGATTTGTAAGTCGCGAATTTCGCCACGAAGGCTATTGCCATCATCGCGTTCTAGGGTAAATTGACTGCCTCTGATATGAATGTCAGCCCGAGAACGGGCTGACTGATTAGCGGCATAGTGATAGCCTGAAATCACAAACTAAGTCCTAAATCGCCTTGGATATCAAAGGTTCCACCTAGCTCTTCACCTAGCGCTGACTGCTTTTGTTGTTGCAGGCTTACATAATGTTCTAGGTCTTGAGTTAATGTGCCAGAGGTCGAATGAGCACGATATTTGGCTAAGCGAACTTTTATGAAAGGTATCGCCAAACCAATAGTGAAAATTACCAAAAACAGGTTGGTTAAGTGTATCCAAAATAAAGACTTCACTTTTAAGTTGGAATGTAGGTTTAACGCGTTATCAAGCTTTAGTTCATTAAACACATGGTTGTTAATGCGGGCTTCCATGTAAGAGCGAGCCCAAAAGCTAAATGCGAATACCAATAAATACCCACCCAAAAATGCGATATTAAACAAATTGGAGTCCAAGCTAGAACTCGATCCATTTTGTAGTGAGAATAAAGCGCCTAATCCTGATGCAAAACCAATAGCTCCAAAGATTGCGGCAAATAAAAGGAAGACGCCCAAGATTACCAAATACGTTTTAAAAAACACGCCAATACGGATGTTAGCGCTGAAGTTGCCTTGGCCGTAATGGAGGTTGTTAACATGGTAGCGATACATAAGTGCTTGAATGTATGGTCCCATGGCATAAATACTAATGATTGCTACAGGCCCTAAGAACATCGCAACCATACCGCCCACGGTACCATTAATTAACCATGCGATACCGATAATTAAGCCCAATGCAACGGCGGGTAAGAAGGGAAGGAGTAGGATGTATTTATAGACTGTCCCTAGGCCTCCATCAAACGAGAAACGTACTTGGCGGTAGCTTGCCATACGTGCATGGAAACGGTAGCTGCTCCAAATAATCCACGGAGAGGCCAGCACTAGAATTAACGTTAACCCGATACCCACAAGAGGGAAGAACTGATTAATAATAATGTAAATCGCAAAGGCGATAGCTGCAATGATGCGTCCTTTGAAGATTTGCCAGCCTGTTGCGTGGTATTCAAAGCTTGCCCCATCAAAGAAGGTATTACCGTAAAAATAACGATTCGTGCGGACTTTAGCCCATGCGGAGTAGATACCCAGAGTAATTACAGAAAGCAGAACGTTAACGATCCATATCTTAAAGAATTCGCCACCTGCACCTTTAAATTCAAAAGGACGAGTGGCGGATTGTGTGGCGATTGATTCGCTCATAAAACTGACTCCATTCAGTCGTTAAGTTGTTGAGGTCGCGATTGTAGCAGAATGGAAACGTTTGTCAGTTAACCCAATGAAAAATAGGAATTATTCCTAGGAACTTATTCACTGAGTAAACATAGATAAGGCTTGCCACCATAAATAGTCCAAGGGGATGAGTATGGCCCATGTAATTAGCGTAAGGGGAATGGTAATCCTGAGTAAGCTCATAATAGGTTCACGTGCGAGCTGCATACCTACAATCAGAGGCCCTGATTGATAGGGGAAAAGTATGGTCGAGAAGCCAACGACTTGCGTCATAATCACGGCTTGTACTGTCATGCCTGTTTGGTTGGCCAAATCAGCAGCAATGGGGGTTAATACTGCTGGCACACCCGGAAGCGTCGAAAACATGCCCGTAAAAAACGACATGGCAGTCAATGATATAAAGTTAACGGCGTCTGCCCCAGGGTTTAGCGGCAAGACATGCTCCATAGTCATGGCTAATAGTTTCCCTAGCCCTGAGCTGTTGACCAAAGCGCCTAGCCCTAGCACGCCAGCAATAAAAATTAGCATTGAAAAGTTGATTTGCTTATTAAAAGTCGTTTGGTCCACCATGCCCACTTTGGGGAGTAATAAAAAGCAAGCCGCCGCCAAGCCTACCCAAGCGGGATTAATGCCGTGCCAGCTATCGGTTAACCAAAAAGCTAATGCGGTTAAGAGAACAATACTCAGCTTGCGCTGCTTAGCGCGTAAGCTCGGATCTTGGTGAAGGTCGTTAATCGCCGCTGCTCTGTTAGGTTCGGCTGGTAATAATTTAATGATGAGTAAAGCAATGATGATGGCTTTAATAGCGCCAAGAATAGGAAAATGCAGTAGTAGATAATCCGTGTAACTAAAATGTAACCCATAAATGGTTTCCGCTGAGCCAATCATAACCATGTTTGGGATATTGGAGGGGAGAATGCTGAAGGTAGGTAAATGGCAGCCAAACGTGACAGCCATAACGACACCTGTTCGACCCTTCGAACCAGTATGGAAGCCGCAGCGATCTGCTAATGCCATGCCGATAGGTATCATCATGACTAGGCGGCCTATAGATGATGGCATTACAAAACCGAGTAAGGTGCATGTAAGCATCAAGCCCCCTATGAGCCAAGGGTAGCTTCGTTCCAGGTGGTGTCCTAAATATCCTGCTATTCGGTCGCTCATGCCACTACTAGTAATGGCCATACCGATAACCATACCCGCAAAAATAAGCCAAAGCGCGCCGGATGCGAAGCCAGAAAATATTTCAGTGGGAGTGGCTACCTCAAAAAGAATAGCCGATAGAAAAAATAATAAGCTGGTTTGAAATTCGGGTAATGCGCTGGTAGCCCACAATGTCAAAGTGATGAGTAGAATAATTAATGTGTAAAGCTGTAAGCCCGAAAGCATACCCGGAGGGTTAATTAATAAAAAAGCAGATGCTATTAATACTAATAAGAGGGCGACGCGCGATGGAGTGAAAAAAAATTTTAGCATAATGGCCCAGTTCGCATAGTACTTTGAGATGGATTGGTAAATTTCTACTAGCTATCTTTATGGATTGTTAGTTGACCTTTGCAGGCATCTTGTAGCCTAAGGAGTAGGTTATCTTTTTCCGCGGCTTCAACCTCAATAACTAGGCTAACCATTTCCAGAAAGGTTTGTTCGATAATGTGTGCTGACGAGCTGTGAAGTATAGAGTCCACTTGCGCAGAGTGTGAGTAGGCAAAAGAGAGTTGCACCTTTAGTAAAGGTTTAACTGTTTCTAAAGTTAACTGATCGAGTAGCTCGCGTACGCTCGCGGAGTAGGCGCGGACTAAGCCCCCAGTGCCAAGCTTGGTACCGCCAAAAAAGCGCGTTACAACGACACATATTTCCCCAATACCGGCACCTGCTATTACAGAATACATCGGCCTACCTGCTGTGCCGGATGGCTCTCCGTCATCACTAAAACCGTACCCCCCACTGACATAAGGTGAACCCGCAATAAAAGCGCTACAGTGATGATTGGCGTTAGGGGTCTTTTCCTTTAGGTCTGCGATAATAGATTTGGCCTCGGCTTGTGTTTTTATGGGATAGGCTTGTGCTATGAAACGGCTTTTTTTAACGTCTATAGTCGCTTCTGCATAGGTGGTTGGGCGCTGATAAATAGGTTGGCTCACAAAACTCTCGGTGAATTGCTTGGGTGCGTAAGATATTCTAGTTAATAGTATGCAATGTAGACTCAGCGCTGTCGACGTTGGCAGCGTGCTTGTTGGTATTTTCGGCAAACCGGTCCGTAAATGAATTTTTTAACATCTAACATGTCTATACCAACGTAAAGCCATTAATATGCTAGAACCAATCCAGAATGGAGGCACGATATGGATACCAACTTACACACTTTACCAAATTTATTTTTGCAATTAGGGTTAAGTGATAAACCTGAAGAGATGGAGTCTTTTATCAAAAGCCATACGTTATCGGATGGTCAAAAGATTGAAGAGGCTGAGTACTGGACTGAGGGTCAGGCTCAGTTTTTAAAAGAAAGTCGTGACCTTGATGGTGCATGGGCTGAAAGCGTTGATGAACTGAGTGCTTTGCTCAGTCAAGCGTAGTTATTATTAACAACCAATAAAAGATGTTGATTTATATATAAGTGAGATATCAGATGAAAAAAGTACTTACCGCGATTGTCGCCAGTGTTTTTGTTGTATCGTTATATGGATGCAGCACGGTAGAAGGTATGGGTAAAGATATCCAAAAAGGTGGTCAGGCAATCGAAGGCGCCGCTAAAAAAGCCAGTTAGTGCACTTATCAAGAGAAAGCAGCCCATTGGGCTGCTTTTTGTTGATTACTTCGAATCACTCACTAAGAGAATGAGCAGCCTTTTCGGCCCGTGCGCGCCCATCTGTAAGCGTTGCTCAATATCAGCACTTCTGGATGGTCCTGTAATAAGGTTGACCGTGCGCGGCATAATACTTTTAGTTGCTTCCCGGAGTTTTTTCCACGCCTCTTCATATGGACCCACAATATTCCTTTTGTGGAGAACCACAATATGATTGTCGGGTAAAAAGTTGAGTGTGGTTGGGCTTTCTTTACTCGAATGCAGCATTAGGGTCCCGGTTTCAGCAATGCCAGCAAAAGCAACGGTTAAGCTAGCTGCATCACCGACGTGTGCTGTTCCTGTCTGCACCTGTAACTGTGAGCCCTCCCAATCTAATGTATCTAATTGAGCGTCGCTAGCTATGGTTAACGTGTCAATATGTTGTTCTTTTAGCCAAGGCTTCACTGCTTCTACAATTGGTGCCTCGCTTTCTAGCTCAACAATTTCGGCAGCGGCTTCAATTGCCATTGCAGTAAATAACGAGACCTGCTCCTGATGCGGTAAGAGGGCTCTTTTAGGTATTAGATTATGTCCGTGGGGTGTGAGCCTGGCCGCAACTGCAGCTCGCTGAGTGTGAGTTGGTTCTCCACGTTTTAGCCCCCGACGAATGCTCCCCAAAATTTCAGCTTTGCTCATGATGACTTCTCCGAGGCTTTTTGTGTCTTGTACAGGTCCATGAAGGTGCGGTTAGCAGGAGCAGGCATATCCCTAAACTGTGTCCAGCCTGAGGCCATGGGGAGTTTAGATATTTTTCCGTTTTGCCTTCCTAGTAATCGCATTGACTTGTTAGCCGCGCGGGACAACCATCGGTACAAGCGAGGACGTTTAGCAAAAAAAGCCCAACTTCCTAATCCCCAGCGAACAGCTTTGGGGCTTAGATGCTTACTGAACTCATTCTCGCGCCAGTGTCTCATTAGCTTAGGTAGTGGGATGCGGACGGGACATACTGATTCGCACTTTCCACAAAAAGTAGAGGCATTAGGTAATAACCCTGCTTGTTCAATGCCGATCATTTGCGGGGTAAGTACGGATCCCATTGGACCAGGATAGACCCAGCCATAGCTATGACCACCTACCGCGCCGTAAACAGGGCAATGATTCATACAGGCTGAGCAACGAATGCAGCGAAGCATATCTTGAAGCTCGCCGCCCACCATGTCGCTGCGACCATTATCTACCAAAACAACATGGAAGTTCTCGGGGCCATCTTGATCTTCTGCTCGCTTAGGGCCTGTTGATAGCGTGTTGTATACGGAAAATTCTTGTCCGGTTGCGGAGCGAGCAAGTAGGCGTAAAAAAAGTGTCATGTCTTCTAACGTTGGGACAACCTTTTCGATAGAGGTAACGACAATGTGCGTTTTAGGAAGCGTTTGTGTTAAATCCCCATTGCCTTCGTTGGTTACAATGAGAGTGGAGCCTGTTTCAGCGACACAAAAGTTAGCGCCAGTAATGCCAACATCGGCCGCGACGAATTTTTTGCGAAGCATTTCTCTCGCTTCCTGCATAAGCACAGCAGGGTCATCGGATTTGGGGCGTTTATGTTTTTCGTGAAAAATATCCGACACATCTTCTAGATTGAGGTGGATCGCGGGAGCGATAATGTGGCTAGGGTGGTCACCTCGTAGCTGCAAAATATACTCGCCTAAGTCGGTTTCGACGGGCTCAATGCCATTTTTTTCTAAGAAATCATTCAGGTTGATTTCTTCTGTTACCATGGATTTACCTTTAGTAACGGTTTTGGCGTCTACTTCTTTACAAATATCTAATACGGTCTTACATGCGTCGTCGGCTGTTCTGCACCAATGAACATGACCACCATTTTTTAAAACATTTGCTTCAAACTCTTCTAGGTATATATCCAAGTTTTCAATAATGTGGTTTTTGAGAGTTGCAGCTTCATCACGCAACTGATCAAATTCCGGTAGTCGAGCAACGGCTGCTGCACGTTTGGTAGGAAAGCCAGCTTTAAGGTTTCCTAGTGCTTTTTGAAGGCCAACATCGTGTAGGGCGATTTTGGCGCTTTCTTTAAAGTGAGGACTATTAATTTGCATGCTGCACCCCTTGTGCTGGTTGACCAAGGTCGTAATGTGCTTCACCGATAGCGGGTTCATCGGTCATGCCCGCTAGCACTTCGATGACGTGCCTTACCTCTATAGCGTGGCCTTCGCGCTTAAGCTTGCCGGCCATATTGAGTAAACAGCCCATGTCGCCTCCGAGTAAAAGAGTAGCTTGGCTAGCCACGATGTGTTCTGTTTTATTACTGACCATGCGATTAGATATATCGGGGTATTTCACACAGAAGGTACCACCAAATCCACAACAGGTTTCGGACTCAGTCATCTCGTTGAGTGTTAAACCAGCCACTTGGGCTAGTAATTCTCGTGGCTGCTGTTTTATGCCTAGTTCACGTAAGCCAGCACAAGAGTCATGGTAAGTCGCCTGTATAGGAAGGCTTAGGTCAGCCAGGTTTAGTGGCATAACCTCAGTCAGAAATGTAGTGACTTCATAGGCGCGAGCTTTGAGCGATTCAGCGCGTGCTTTCCATGGATCTTTTTCATCAAACAGCTCTGCGTAGTGATGCAGCATGCCAATGCAAGAGCCTGAAGGGCCTACTACGTACTCAAAACCGTCGAAGGCTTCGATGGTTCGCTTGGCAATATCTTGTGTTGTTGAACGGTCGCCAGAGTTGAAAGCAGGCTGGCCGCAACATGTCTGAGCGTCGGGAACACTCACTTGGCAGCCTGCGGCTTCAAGTAACTTTATCGTGGCAAAACCAACAGACGGGCGAAACATATCAACCAAGCAGGTCACAAAAAGACCTACTTGGGCGGGTTTGTCGAGTGTGTTCATTAGGTACCTTCGGCTCGGTTGTCAGGTGTTTTTATATTTATAATCGTGATGTAGGTAGAGTAGGCGACGTGTTGAATAATTGAAATATTACAGGCTAAACTGGTCTGACCAAATGGCGAGCCTTGGGCAAACATGAAAAACCAGTCGAAACAGAGTTTGTATCACGATTTATTGGCTGCGATTGTGAGTGGTGACATCGTACCCGGCCAAGTAATGCCATCTGAGAGGCAACTGGTTCAGCAAACGGGACTATCGAGATCCAGTGTTCGTGAAGTCACTTCTCAATTAACGCATCGAGGCTTTATCGATACACAGCACGGTGAGCGAAGTCGCTGTAACAACCTATTGGCAGCTCATTTAGATTTGCCTTTGGATTTAGGTGGCGATCCGCATACATTACAGCTTCACGTTTTAGAGGTGCGGGCCATACTAGAGGGCGAAGCGGCCTATTACGCTGCGTTGCGCGCAACGCCAGAACAAATGGATGCTATAACCCTCGAGTTTGAAAAGATGAAACAACGCAAAGAGGGGCAAACCACGCTAGCTAAAGCCAAAGCAGACCTGCAATTTCATATGCTGATTGCTGAATCTTGCCATCACTTGTTAGTCACGGCCTTTAGCCAGCTGTTCTATAACCGCTATTTTAATGCAATTTACGGTGTGCTGGATCGGGCTCTGAAGCAGCATGGTCACTATCCAGATGGCATAAGTCGACAGCATGACTCTATCTACCAAGCAATCATTCAGCGTCAAGCAAATAAGGCGCGCGTATTAGCACGCGATCACATTTTATACACGAGGCGCTTATTAGAGCCCAGTGACGTCTTTTAATGTGCTTTTTATGGCGTGTAATGACAATTCCATTAAAAACGCCAATCTTTTGTCATCATGCCTTGGTCATCGCTTTTGCATTCGTTAGAATATCCGGGTGCCACATACTTGGTGTGTATGTGAGATCATTTAATAGATCACAGGCCTGTCGTAGGGGCTCGTGATTACAGAAAGGAATTAGCAATGCCAGTCATTACCCTCCCTGATGGAAGCAAGCGTGAGTTTGCCAACCCCGTTTCTGTTTTTGATGTCGCCGCGGACATCGGAGCAGGCTTAGCGAAAGCTGCCTTAGCCGGTAAAGTTAACGGGGAATTGGTTGATACCAGCTTTACTATCGAAAACGACACAGACCTCGCTATCATTACCGCACGTGATGATGAAGGGGTTGATGTGATTCGTCATTCCTGTGCCCATTTAATGGCCATGGCTGTTCAAGCCTTATTTCCAGGAGCGCAAGTAACCATCGGGCCAGTGATTGAAAATGGATTTTATTACGATTTTGCATATGAGCGCCCGTTTACTTCTGAAGATCTGGAAAAGATCGAGAAGAAAATGCTTGAGCTCTCAAAACAAAACTTACCTGTTTCTCGTTCTGTAATGAACCGTGATGAAGCTGTGGCTTTATTTGAGAAAATGGGTGAAAGCTACAAAGTAGAGATCCTAAGCAGCATTCCTGCAGAGCAAGATTTGTCTTTCTACTCGCAAGGTGACTTCATTGATCTGTGTCGCGGGCCTCATGTTCCTTCGACAGGCCACATTAAAGCGTTTAAGTTAATGAAAGTGGCTGGTGCATACTGGCGTGGCGATTCTAAAAACGAAATGTTGCAGCGTATTTACGGCACCGCGTGGAGCGATAAGAAACAACTCAAAGAATACCTGCACCGTTTGGAAGAAGCTGAAAAGCGTGACCACCGTAAGCTAGGTAAGCAACTGAACCTATTCCATCTTCAAGAAGAAGCACCGGGTATGGTGTTTTGGCACCCCAATGGCTGGACCTTGTACCAACAGATCGAGCAGTACATGCGTGTTAAACAGCGTGTAAATGGCTATCAAGAGATTAAAACACCGCAAGTTGTTGAACGAACTCTGTGGGAAAAATCCGGTCATTGGGATAAGTTTGCTGAGCAGATGTTTACCACACACTCAGAGAACAAAGATTTCGCTGTTAAACCCATGAACTGCCCGTGCCATATTCAGGTGTTTAACCAAGGCTTGCGCTCTTACCGTGATTTACCGTTGCGCTTGGCAGAGTTTGGCTCATGCCACCGTAATGAACCTTCCGGTGCTTTACACGGTATTATGCGTGTGCGTGGCTTTGTGCAGGATGATGCGCATATTTTCTGTGCTGAAGATGCAATCCAGCCGGAAGTGGCAAGTTTTATTGAATTTCTACATGAGGTTTATCATGACTTTGGTTTTACCGATGTCATTTATAAACTATCAACGCGTCCAGAACAGCGTGTGGGTTCTGATGAAGTGTGGGATAAAGCTGAGAAAGCATTGGCCGATGCATTAGATGCAGCTGGGTTAGACTGGGAAGAGCTGCCAGGCGAAGGTGCTTTCTACGGACCTAAGATCGAATTCTCTCTGAAAGATTGCTTAGGTCGTGTGTGGCAGTGTGGCACGATTCAAGTTGATTTCTCGATGCCGGGTCGTTTAGAAGCTCAATTTGTAAATGAACATGGCGATCGTGAAACACCGGTTATGTTACACCGTGCAATTTTGGGATCTTTTGAACGATTCATCGGTATTTTGATCGAACATTATGCGGGTGCATTGCCAGCGTGGTTGGCTCCAACACAAGTCGTTGTGATGAATATTACTGACAATCAGGCCGAATATTGCACGAATGTGGTAAAAACATTGCAAAATAATGGCTTTAGAGCCGTTTCGGACTTGAGAAACGAGAAGATCGGCTTTAAAATCCGCGAGCGTACTCTTCAGAAGGTTCCTTTCCTCTTGGTAGTGGGTGATAAAGAAGTAGAGAATGGCTGTGTTGCTGTTCGTACCCGTTCAGGTGAAGATCTAGGTACAATGACTATTGAAGCCTTTTCTGAATTCCTATCAAAAGATGTGGAACGTAAGGGTCGTGACGACTAATAATTAGGAGATATAGCAATCAAGCGCGATAATAAAAGAGGTGCACGTCGCGACAATCGTGCACCCATTAATGAAAATATCAAAGCCCATGAGTTACGTCTTATTGATGCAGACGGTGGGCAGGTTGGTGTCGTATCGCTTAACCAGGCTCTTGACATGGCTCAAGAGGCTGAACTTGACCTGGTACAGATCTCGGATTCGGATCCTATCGTATGTAAGTTGATGGATTACGGTAAGTTCCAGTACGAGAAAAAGAAACAGGACGCTGAAGCTAAGAAAAAGCAGCATCAGATCCAGGTTAAGGAAATGAAATTCCGTCCAGGTACGGATGAAGGGGATTATCAGGTAAAACTACGCAACCTGATGCGTTTCCTTGAAGCAGGAGACAAAGCCAAGGTGACTTTACGTTTCCGCGGTCGTGAGATGGCTCACCAAGAGCTTGGCATGCAGTTGATGAATCGGATCGAAGCTGATCTCGAGGAATACGGCTCTGTTGAGCAGCGCGCTAAAATGGAAGGCCGTCAAATGATCATGGTTATTGCTCCGAAGAAGAAAAAGTAATTCGTTCTTCTGTTAAACCCGTAACGGCGTTAGCTAGTTACGGGTTTTGCTGTTTTATCGAATTCAAAAAAATTAACGAATGCGTGGAGATTTTTGTAATGCCTAAGATTAAATCTTGCCGAGGTGCGGCAAAACGCTTTAAAAAAACTGCTAACGGTTTTAAGCACAAGCAAGCCTTCAAAAGCCACATTCTGACCAAGAAAAGCACTAAGCGTAAGCGCCAACTGCGTCCTATGCTTCAGGTTCATGCTGCTGATAAAGCACTGATCCGTCGCATGTTGCCTTACATCTAAGTCGCATTTTCACATACAGAATTAAGTAATAGGAAGGTATAAGAATGGCTCGTGTAAAACGTGGTGTTCAGGCTCGTCGCCGTCACAAGAAGATTTTAAAGCAAGCTAAAGGTTACTACGGTGCTCGTAGCCGTGTATTCCGTGTAGCTAAACAAGCAGTTATCAAAGCTGGTCAATATGCATACCGTGACCGTCGTCAGCGTAAGCGTCAATTCCGCGCATTGTGGATTGCACGTATCAACGCTGCTGCACGTATCAATGGTGTATCTTACAGCCGTTTCATTGCTGGCTTGAAAAAAGCTAACATCGAAATCGACCGTAAAGTATTGGCTGACCTAGCTGTATACGAACAAGCTGCATTTACTGCAGTTGTCGAAAAAGCGAAAGCTGCTTTAGCTTAATTGCACCCACCTCTATTTTTAGAGGTTGCAACGCTTAAGAATTCACAGGGGAAGGGTGCGAACTCTTCCCCTGTTTTTATATCGGCTACTGTGCTGAGCTCTGTTGTTAAACGCCGTAAACATAAGGTGAGCTAGCTGAGCAGAGTAACTGATTACTAACATATTCCTCCCAATTGATTGGAGCCGGAAATGGACGATATGCAAAACATCTTGGAGCAGGCCGCTGCCGCTGTAGCATCGGCTAATACGCTACAAGAACTTGACTTAGTACGTGTTGAGTACCTAGGTAAAAAAGGGCCGCTAACGGCATTACGTAAAGGCTTGGGTAAATTGACACCCGAAGAGCGTCCAATAGCGGGTGCCAAAATCAACGAGGCGATCCAGCAAGTTAGTGAACAACTAACTGCACGTAAACAAGCCCTTGAAACAGCCGAACTTGCCAAGAAGCTCAGTGCAGAGACTGTTGATGTATCTTTGCCCGGCCGCGGCCAGCCCGTGGGTGGCTTGCACCCGGTCACGCAAACTCTAGAGCGTATCGAAGCTTTTTTTGCGAACATTGGTTATCAAGTAGCTGAAGGCCCCGAAATCGAAGACGATTACCATAACTTCGAAGCACTCAATATTCCATCGCACCACCCAGCGCGTGCGATGCATGATACTTTTTACTTTAATGCCAACACGTTATTGCGTACCCACACGTCAGGCGTTCAAGTAAGGACAATGGAAACACAGCAGCCGCCGATTCGTATCATTTGCCCTGGTCGTGTTTATCGTTGTGACTATGATCAAACGCATTCGCCGATGTTTCACCAGGTTGAAGGCTTACTCATCGACAAAAATATCTCATTCGCAGACCTTAAAGGTACGCTAGAGCAGTTTTTGCGTGAGTTTTTTGAAGAAGACGTCAAAGTGCGATTCCGTCCATCGTATTTTCCATTCACAGAGCCATCAATAGAAGTCGATATCGACCGTGGTGATGGTAAATGGTTAGAAGTATTGGGTTGCGGAATGGTGCATCCAAAAGTATTTGAAATGTCAGGTATTGATCCGGAAGAGTATACGGGTTTTGCCTTTGGTATGGGTGTCGAGCGTTTGGCAATGCTGCGCTACGGCGTGAATGATCTGCGCTTATTCTTTGAAAATGATCTGCGATTCTTGCAGCAATTTTCATAAGTCAGTCGCACGAAAGTACACACAGTAGATAGCTAAGAATTCTCAGGAAAGCAGCATGAAATTCAGTGAAAAGTGGTTACGCGAGCTCGTTAATCCATCAATCAGCACACAAGCGCTGGTGGATCAAATTACAATGGCCGGCCTTGAAGTCGATGAGGTTGCGCCCGTAGCTAAAGATTTTAGTAACGTTGTGGTCGGTGAAATTCTAAGCGCCGAACAGCACCCAAATGCAGACAAACTCCAGGTTTGCCAGGTGAGCGATGGCACGGAGACCTTTCAGGTGGTTTGTGGTGCTCCTAATGCTCGCGCTGGTTTAAAAACGGGCTTTGCGAAAGTGGGGGCTGTTTTACCGTCTCCGGATGGGCCGTTCAAAATTAAGAAAGCCAAGTTACGTCAGGTTGAATCACACGGTATGTTGTGTGCTGAAGATGAGCTGGGTTTGTCAGAAGATCACGGTGGAATTATGGAGCTGGCAGCCGATGCGCCTGTTGGCACCAATCTTCGTGATTACTTGAATTTAGATGATCAAATTATCGATGTTGATTTAACGCCCAACCGCGGTGATTGTTTAAGCATAAAAGGCTTGGCGCGCGAAGTAGGTGTGTTGAATAAAGCTCCAGTTGAGTTTGTTTCAGTAAAACCGGTTCCTGCGACTATCGATGATACCTTCCCTGTCGTGCTAGAAGCACCGCAAGCGTGCCCACGTTATTTAGGACGCGTTATACGTAATGTTGATGTCACAGCCCAATCACCTTTGTGGATGGTAGAAAAATTACGCCGTGCGGGTATCCGTTCAATTGATCCTGTGGTTGATGTCACAAACTATGTGCTTATCGAGCTGGGACAGCCTTTGCATGCGTTTGACTTAGCTAAGTTGAGCGGTGGTATTGTGGTTCGTTTACCAAAGTCAGGTGAAAAACTCACGTTATTAGACGGTAACGAAGTGGCACTGAATGACGATACTCTGATCATTGCTGATAACACGGGGCCGGTTGCAATGGCGGGTATCTTTGGTGGTGAGGCGACGGGTGTCACTACAGAATCAAAAGATATTTTCCTTGAGTGCGCTTTTTTCGATCAAATTGCTATTGCGGGTCGCGCGCGTGCTTATGGTCTTCATACTGATGCGTCTCACCGTTATGAGCGTGGTGTTGATTGGCAATTACAACATGAAGCAATTGAGCGTGCTACGGCATTGTTAGTTGACATTTGTGGTGGTGAAGTTGGGCCGGTTACGCAAGCCGTTAGTGAAGAGCATCTACCAGGTGCACGCACAGTAACGCTACGCCACTCTAAAGTTAATCAAATGCTAGCTTTTGATATGCCTAGCGCTGAAATTGAAGAGATTCTAACGCGTTTAGGTATGGATATTACCGTGGATGGTGAAGGACAATGGCAAGTTGCTATTCCATCATACCGTTTTGATATCAGCATTGAGGTTGACCTGATTGAAGAACTTGCACGTGTTTACGGCTACAACAACCTTCCTGTTAAAATGCCAACGGCCGCATTATCGTTTGTGCCTGATGATGAAACCCAAGTGTCGATGCACAGTATTCGTCGTAGTTTGGTTGCATTAGGTTATCAAGAAGCCATTACTTACAGCTTTATCGAAACAGGCCTTCAGCAACTTTTTGATGATCAGTACGAAGCACTGGCATTGGCTAATCCTATTTCAGCTGAAATGGCTGTTATGCGTACTTCCATTTGGCCTGGTTTGGTTAAAGCATTGCAATATAACCAAAACAGACAGCAAAGCCGTGTTCGTTTGTTCGAATCAGGTCAGCGATTCTTGCCTGTTGGGGAGGATTTAGTCCAAGAAAATGTTTTATCAGGGTTATTATCGGGCAACCGACATCCTGAAAGCTGGATGGGCAAATCAGACCCTGTAGACTTTTATGATATTAAAGGCGATGTAGAAACCATCCTCAACTTAGGTGGCGCTGGTGATCAGTACACATTTGTAGCTGACCAGCATGTTGCGTTGCATCCTGGCCAGTCAGCCCGTATAGAACGAGCAGGAGAAACGGTTGGCTTTATCGGTGCTTTACATCCTGCATTGGTAAAAAAATTAGACTTAACGGGCCCTGTTTATTTGTTTGAGTTACGTCTTGATGTCATTAAAGAAGGTAAGTTACCTCGCTTTGCGGAGTTATCTAAGTTTCCTGAGTCACGTCGAGATCTAGCTCTGATCGTAGATGAAAAAACACCTTACGAGATGATTCGTGATGTGGCGCAGAAAAATGGGGGTGAATACTTAAAACAAGTCATCCTTTTTGATGTTTACCAGGGCCAAGGTATTGAAGTTGGTAGAAAAAGTATTGCTTTGGGCTTGACCTGGCAACATCCTTCGCGCACTCTTAATGAAGACGAGATCAATGCGGCGGTTAAAGATGTACTGGATGCGTTGAGCTCACATGCAGGAGCAACGTTAAGAGATTAGCAAAGGTGGTGTTCATGAGTTCTTTGACTAAGGCAGACATGGCAGAACGTTTGTACGAAGAGTTAGGTCTTAACAAACGAGAAGCCAAGGATATGGTTGAATCCTTCTTTGATGAAATTCGTGAGAGCCTCGCGTCTAACGAACAGGTCAAACTTTCTGGTTTCGGAAACTTTGACCTGCGCGATAAACGCCAGCGCCCGGGCCGAAACCCTAAAACTGGTGAAGAAGTGCCTATTACCGCACGGCGCGTTGTGACATTTCGTCCAGGACAAAAATTAAAGGACCGTGTAGACGACTATGCAGACAGCAGGTCCGAGTCAGCCTGATCTTCCTGCAATACCCAGCAAGCGTTACTTTACTATCGGTGAGGTAGCGGCTTTATGTGATGTGAAAGCACATGTGCTGCGTTATTGGGAGCAAGAATTTGATCAGATCAAGCCCGTTAAACGTAATAACCGACGTTATTATCAACAGCAGGATATTCTGTTAATCCGCCAAATTAAGAGCCTGCTTCATGAGCAAGGTTACACAACAAGCGGTGCAAAGCAGTGGTTTAAGAGCCAGCAAAGCGGCGACGAAAATATCCGTTATAAAGAGCTGTTGAGACAGACAATAACTGAACTAGAGTCCATTCTAGTTACACTTAAAAAGCGTTAGCCTTCGGGATAGCGCTTTTTTATTGCCCGCAAAGTTAGTCCCCTTGTTTAGTTTACGATATTTACTTAACTGTTTTTTATAAAAAACCTTCACAGATTCAATCGCTTTGGTTACTATTACCGCCTATTCGATAAGCAGCGTCATCTGTTTGTCATATGTCGGGGCGTAGCGCAGTCTGGTAGCGCACTTCGCTGGGGGTGAAGTGGTCGCAGGTTCAAATCCTGCCGTTCCGACCAATATTGATAATCCAATCTTATATAGCCCGTTAAGCCACACGGCACAGGCTTTTCTTTTATAGCATCAATTTAGTTAACTCATTTTTCCCATACCTCGACCGTTTATAGATTTTATTTTTCAAATGAAAATCATGGGGGCTTCTATGATTTACGTCATTGGTGAAAATTTTTTGCGAGAGTAAAGTGTTTACTACGCGGTGAGGCAAGTGCCTTTAGCGAGCAGAATGTAAAAGATGGCAGGCAGCATACAATCACTGCTTTCTATCTTAAGAATTTGGTTTTAGGGGAATGTGAATGTTAGCAATCTTCACTGAGCTAGCTAATTGGGTGGCGTATTCATTATTAGGGCTTCTGCCGGATTCTAAGTTAGGCCAGTCTGTTCATTTTTTCATCGAAGATACCACCAAGATATTTTTCCTGCTGATCATAATGATCTACTGCATTGCATTGTTGCGTGCTTCCCTGAACATTGAAAGGGTGAGGGACTATTTAGCTAAAAAGCACCGTACTGTCGGATACAGTATGGGGGCTTTGTTTGGTGCCATTACACCGTTTTGTTCCTGTTCGAGTATTCCTGTTTTTCTTGGTTTTACATCCGCGGGGATTCCTGTGGGAATAACCATGGCTTTCCTCCTGACATCACCGTTAATTAACGAAGTGGCTGTGTTGTTATTAGTGAGTTTAGTTGGATGGAAAATCACGCTGACGTATGTATTAGTTGGTTTAGCCGTGGGAGTTATTGGGGGGCTATTTCTAGACTTAATTCATGCAGAACGATTGCTTCAGTCGTTTGCGCTTAAAGCTTACCAAAACCCGAAAGACTTTAGTGGTAATGCGGCCAATGAAAAACGTCTCACCTTTGAAGCACGCCATATGTTTGCTAAGCAAGAGTTACTGGACATTATAAAGCGTGTTTGGATATGGGTATTTATCGGTGTTGGACTAGGAGCTGCATTGCATGGGTTTGTACCGGATGCATGGTTTGAGGCTAACTTGGGGCATGGGGAATGGTGGTCTGTTCCAATAGCCGTGTTAGCTGGGGTTCCACTTTATTCAAATGCTACAGGTGTTATTCCTGTGATGGAAAGTCTAATTACAAAAGGTTTGCCTATTGGGACAACGCTCGCGTTTTGTATGAGTACGGTAGCTGCGAGTTTTCCAGAATTTATCTTGTTAAAGCAAGTCATGACTTGGAAGCTCTTAATCATTATTTTCTTTTTGCTGCTTGTTTCCTTTTCGGTGATGGGCTGGATGCTAAACCTTTTTTATCTTGTGTAGGCAGGTCATTGGAGTGTGTATGAAACAGATCAAAATATTAGGAACGGGTTGTGCTAAATGCATTAAAACAGCAGAGATTATTCAAACAGTGGCAGACAGCTCTAATGTCCCGGTCGAAATAGCTAAAGAGACAAGCCCAGAAGTGATTATGAGTTATGGTGTAATGAGTACTCCTGCTGTAGTGATTGATGAGCAGCTGATGCACTCAGGTTCTATACCTAGCCAAAGCATGATACGGGAGTGGTTGCTAAGTTAACAAAACTGCAAATGTCGGTTGTTTTCAAAAGTGATAGCCTGTCACTCTACAGGCGGGCTATATCTATTTACTGAACTGTTCTCCTACTTTTTCCTGTTTCATTCCTCTTTCTGGTCAAGTCCATTTTGTGATAGTAATGGCTTGTTAATTGCTTGCAATTAAGCAGTTACATCCAACGCTGGTTGCAAAGTTACGATTCTCGTTAATCAATATGAGTCATAGAGTATGAGAAAATCATGAAACATCTAAACATGAGGGCTCTAGAATTTATTAGTGCGATTGATCGATACGGTTCTTTAAGGAAAGCTGCTCTTAAATTGAATGTTGATCCTTCGGCAGTGAGTAGATCTATATCGGCTTTAGAGGATTCACTAGAAACCAAAATTTTGGTTCGCAAAGGTAACGCAAGTCACATTACCTCTTCAGGCCGTGAGCTCATAACCTATTTCAGAAAAGTCCAAGCTTTCGAGTCCCAGACGATTTCTAACATTAAAGATTTGACTGAATTACGATCGGGAGAGGTAAAAATTGCAATTGGTGAAGGTTTTATTACGGACTTAATTTCTTCATCCTTGCAAAGCTTTCTCGTTAAGTACCCAGGCATCCAATTGGGTGTTGATATGGCGGGTGCGAAAGAGGCTATACAGCTCTTAGAAGACGATAGAATCGATTTTGCCGTGACGTATGCTTCACAAAGCCATCCCGGACTAGAGTGCTTGCTTGAAACACTCCATCCGCTAGATATTATTGCGCCGGCTAACCATCCGTTGACTCAGCTAAACCGACCTATTGATGTAAGAGAAGTTATCCATCATTCATTGGCCTTAATAGACCATTCTACGGGCATGGGGAGGCTAGTGAGCCTTGCAGAGGAGGAGGGAGGATTTGTTCTCTCACCACGCTTAAAGACTAACTCCGTCGCTGTTTTAAAAAATTTTGTTGTTTCAGGTTCGGGCATTAGTTTTATGCCTAGGTTAACGGTTAAGTCAGAAGTGGATGCCGGTCTAATCTCAATTGTTGAAACCACTCATCCGGTCTTATCAAGGGCAAAAGTTCGTGTTTTAAGCCAGAAAGGTAGGCAGCTTACCCCCGCGGCTCAGGAGCTTTTTAACCATTTGTTAAGTTCAACACGTTTCTTAAAAATCGATGTGAAGTGATAGTGTTGTTTATAAAACAACACTTAGCATATTGAACTGTCAACAATGCAACGATTACTCTCGTATGAGAACTAATTATTACTAAAACAAGTGGAGCAATATATGTTAGACAAGATCAAAACATTAGGATGTAAAACTTTACTGACTGTTTGTATATCAATGAGTGCAGGTTCTGCCTTAGCTCAAACGATTAACTTGAGCTATAACGGCGCCGCTGATATCGAAAAAAATGCCGTACACCTGTTTGCCAGCAATGTTAAAAAATTAGTGGAAGAAAAAACTAACGGTGAACTAGAAATCAAACTTTACCCTAACAGTATGCTGGGTGAAGAAGAGGAGCGAATGGAGCAGGTAATGAGCACGCCTAGTTTGAATGTTGCTTCATTTGCGGGAGTGTCACCACTTTTCCCTGAAATTTACGCAAGTGCAACCCCATTCTTGTTCAGCGACTTTGCTGCTGCCCATAAGTTTTTTGATGAAGGCGAATACTGGAAAGCGGCACAGGATGAGTTCTTAAAAAGAACTGGCACACACTTGATGGCTGTTGTCGAAGAGGGAGGTTTCTTAGCTTTTACTAATAACAAACGTCCTATTCATTCGCCAAGTGATTTTGAAGGCCTTCGTTTTAGAGCAATGGATCCAAGCCAAGTAGCCTTGTACGAATCTTTTGGGGCATCAGGCACGCCTATTCCATGGACAGAAGTGTATATGGCTCTAAAAACAGGTGTAGCTGATGGTCAAATGAACCCTCCAATGTACATCATATTGGGAAGTTTAAACGAGGTTCAAAAATACCTAACGTTGGCGAATATTCAGTATTCCGATCAGTTTTTGGTCGCTAATGATGAGCTAATTAAAAGTCTTTCAGATGAGGAGCGTGCGGTGCTTGAAGAGGCCGTTCGTGAGGCAACTCTGATCAATCGAGAATCAGTAGAGAAACAAGTTGATACTCGCATTGATTACCTTGCTAAAAATGGTATGGAAGTTTATCAGCCAACCACAGAGGAGTTAGCTCAGTTCAAGGACATTGGCTTACCGTCTTATCTTGAGTGGTTGTCCGAGCAAGACATTGATCAAAAATGGATTGATTTAGCTCTGGATGATGTTAAGTAATCCCGCTTTATTGTAATTGATAGATGGGTACCAAGCGCTTTAACAAGCGCTTGGTTGACGGTAAAAAAAATGAATAGAAAAATTACTGCACGTGTTGCCCGTTATTTCCACTTTTTATCTTGTATAGCGCTTTCTTTAAATATTACAGTTTTACTTTATGGTGTTATATCGCGCTACTTATTAAATGGCGCACCTATATGGTCTGATGAATTAGCCCGTTTTATGATTATCGGAACTGTTATGCTAACTATGAGTTATGTCTACATAGTCGATTCTCACATGCGTGTTACTATTTTAGATCAATACTTACCAACTAAGATTAATTTAATCATTAGAATTTACAGATGGGTTGTTGTCTTATTAGTTAGTCTTTTGTTTTTTTATGGCAGTTATCACTATTCAATATCCCTTAATCGATTTAGTACATTAGGCTTGGGCGTAAGTAAAATGATACCTCTTCTAGCACTTCCAATTGGCTTTGGTACATTGTTTTTGGTCGCGCTTTTTCGCGGGCCTTTTTATGAGGATAAAACATGTTAACTGCTATGCTAATTGTTTTTGTTGTTAATGTTTTATTAGGGTTGCCTCTTTTTATAAGTTTATTAATTACGTCTGTTACTGGTTTTTTATTTATTGATCCCAGTATGATGTTTCGTATGTTGCCTCAACAGTTTTTTGGCGGGATAAACTCATTCTCCTTAATGGCTATTCCATTATTTATCTTATCGGGTAATTTAATGAATGCCGCAGGTTTAACTCCTAAATTAATTGACTTTGCCAAATCGCTTGTGGGTCATTTAAGAGGAGGTCTTGGCTATGTTAACGTTGTATCGAGTGTCTTTTTTGCAGGTGTGAATGGCTCGGCAGTAGCGGACACTTCTGCACTGGGTTCTTTGCTAGTACCTGCTATGAAAAGAGATGGCTATTCGGCGTCTTATGCAGCGGGTTTAACCGCTGGTAGCTCTCTAATAGGCCCTATTATACCTCCTAGTATTTTCATGATTTTGTATTCATCAATCACGAATACATCGGTAGGGGATTTATTTCTAGCCGGTGTTATCCCTGGTTTGTTGTTGGGTGTCGCTTTTTTGATCATTAATTATTGTTATGCTCGTAAAGCAAATATTGCTGTATCAGCTGAAAAGCCGACGATTAAGAGCGTCTTTAAAGCAATGGTTGTTGCAATACCTGCATTACTCGCGCCGATTATTATTGTAGCCAGTATTGTTTTTGGATTTGTTACACCAACGGAGTCGGGTGTTCTGATTGTTATTTATAGTCTTTTTGTTGGTCTTCTGAGTGGAAATTTATCGCTAAAAGGAGCCTATAAAGCGGTAAAAGAAACGGCCGTTCTTACGTGTGCTATTTTCGTTATTATAGGAGCTTCTTCTGTAGTCAGTTGGCAGCTAGCATATGCTCAAGTGCCCAACGAATTTGCTAGTATGTTGGATCCTTTCATAGATAATTCAGTTGCGATATTGCTATTTATTAGCCTTATTACTTTTATTACAGGAATGTTAATGGAAGAGGTTTCAGCACTTATGTTGCTTACGCCTGTTTTTGCTCCTGTAGCCCTGCATGCGGGTGTTGATCCTGTGCACCTGGGCATTATTATTACGATGAACATCACAATTGCTTTAATAACCCCACCAATGGGTGCATGCGTTTATGTCGCAGCAGCGGTTAGTAAAATAGAATTAAGTGAAATGTTTAAATCTATTTGGCCATTTGTTGGTCTCGCGTTATCTGTGTTGGTAATACTAATATTTTTCCCTTCATTTACTTTGTTTTTACCTAACTTATTTAAGTAAGCGCATATGAAATACACAAATTACCCACCTATACCTAAGCAAGATCTGCCCGACTGGGAGCTGCTTAGCAAAATTAGCATTATTGATAATAACGAGCCCCTGCAGCCGGTTAGTTTGTCGTCTAAATTAAAAATGTATCCTGCTTATTATAAGCTTCGTGTTACGTATGCTTTACCGGAGTGCTTTGTGCGTGATTCGGTACTTGATCGTTTACACATGGCAGCGGACTTGTTGCCTAGCGATTTATCGCTTGTTGTTCTAGACGGGTGGAGACCGTTCTCGGTGCAACAGTACTTATTTGATACGTTGGTAAATTTACTGAAGAAAGCAAACCCAGAAATGTCATTGGATAAGCTGTTGTCCAAAGCAAGAACTTTAGTTTCGCCGCCCAGTGACAACCCATTAACCCCTAGCCCACACCTAACCGGGGGAGCGGTTGATGTTACCTTGTGCGATACGAATGGTCGGTTTTTGGATATGGGGACGAGCTTTGATGAAGCAAGTGATTATTCTTGGACCTTCGCACTAGAAGAGGCCGCTTTGGACGACGCTTCTTCACTTATTCAAGCGCGAAATAACAGGAGAGTATTATTTAGCATCATGCAGGAGGCAGGTTTTACTAACCTAGCTAGCGAGTGGTGGCACTACGATTTTGGTGATCAGCTTTGGGCGGAAAGAACTGGCTCTAAAACTGCTTGTTTCGGTGCAACATCCGTATGCGGGATTGAACAAATGTGGAAGGATCAAATTAACTCGATAAAAAACTGATGCTTAGTACGTGGCTGTAGTGCTCAGCCACTTTGCGCATGATCAATCAATCGCCGATATGCCCTTTGAGCACCTCTACGGCAAATGCAGCGCGCTTTGATAGCGGCCATTCTGCTCGATGAATTAACCAGAGTGTTTCAACAACCGCATCACCCCATTCCAGTACGTGTATTTGATCCTGTTTGGCAAAGGCTTGACGTGCATGACGAGGTATAACGGTGAAGCCTAATCCTCTGGATACAGGTTCTAAAATAAGGCTAATTTGGTTAATAAATCCATGGATAGGGATGTCGTTAATATGGCCTTGGCCGGCAAATAGGCGGCTCAATAGGCGGTCAGCCATTGCCTTACCATCGGGGTGATTGATAAAGCCCAATGACCGCAAGTCTTCCCAATTTTTAATTGTATGACCGGCCGGAATAACTAACTCTAAAGGCTCTTCGCCAAAATAGTCTGCTGTAATGCGAGCATCATCTGGCTTGAGCGTGACTAATCCCAGTTCATATTGATTGGCTAATACGCTTTGAAGCACTTCTGGATCAGGCGCAAAGCGATGACGAATAGATAAGTTAGGGTGGTTGGTTTGCAAATCGAGTAAAGCAGGGTAAAGCGCTAAGCCAACACTACCGGGGGTTATCAAGCTAATTTCGCCGGCCGTTTTATCTGCACCTGACAAGTTGAGTTTTAAGCGCTTGTCAGCCTGCTTTACTTCATTGCAGTAGGCTAATAGAGAGAGTCCGGCTGGTGTAAGCTCAACGCTCCTTGGTCTTCGAATTAACAAAGGCCCAAGCTCATCTTCCAAGCGGCGAATATGTTGGCTCACGGCGGCTTGGGTAATATTTAAGTGCTCAGCTGTACGAGTAAAATTGCCTAGCTCAGCCAAAACCGAAAAAGATTGTAACCATTGTGGGTTTATCATAACAATATCTTATCAGAGTGATTAGTTACATGCGCTAAATTTTATACCTAGGGTTCTTTATACTGAAGTTAATTCAGTGCACTCACTGGTTTTTTTTGTAGAAAGTTTTTAGGAGAGCAGTTATGACTTACCCACGTAGTTTTTCGCATATAGGCTTGTCGGTCACCGATTTAGATAAAGCTGTCGAGTTTTATACTCAAGTGATGGGCTGGTACATCATTATGGAGCCGACAACTATTTCTGAAGATGACAGCCCTATTGGCGTAATGTGCACCGATGTTTTTGGTGCCGGTTGGGACCGTTTTCGTATCGCTCATTTATCGACTGGCGATCGTATAGGTGTCGAAATTTTTGAATTTAAAAATGCGCAAAAGCCAGAAAATAATTTTGAATATTGGAAAAGCAGTGTTTTCCACTTTTGTGTACAAGATCCTGATGTAGAAGGCCTTGCAGCAAAGATCGTTGAAGCAGGTGGTAAGCAGCGTATGCCGGTACGTGAGTACTTTCCTGGAGAAAAGCCTTACCGCATGGTGTACATGGAAGATCCATTTGGCAATATCATCGAAATTTATAGCCATAGCTATGAGTTGACTTACTCAGCGGGTGCATATCAGTAATCACTGTATATAGATTGCTGTTGGTATCAATATAGCAGCTCTGAAGTGCATCTCAGAGCTGCTAAGCTTTTAGTGCTTTTTGGTAACTACTTCGCCCCACAGTTCTTCTATCCGGTTATCACGGCCGCAACTTGAGCGATAGTAATTGTAACGGATTGGGTTCTTGGTGTAGTAGCTTTGGTGGTAATCTTCAGCTAGGTAAAAAGTGCTGGCAGCTAAGATGGGCGTGACAATAGTCGCGTCAAAAGGTTTGGTTTGTTCCACGTTTTTTAAGGATGCTTCAAAGACCGCTTTTTGCTCGTCGTTTTGATAGAACATAGCTGTGAGGTAAGGTGTACCTTTATCACAAAATTGTCCTTTATCGTCGGTTGGGTCGATCGTTTTCCAGTAGTAATTGGCTAATGTTTCGAGTGATACCTTTTCATCATCGAACGTAATTTCTACTGCTTCATAATGTCCGGTTTTTCCTGATGACACTTGTTTGTAGGTGGGATTTTCTTGATGGCCGCCAGTGTATCCGGATACAACGTCAATAACCCCATCAATTTTCTCGAAATCAGATTCAACGCACCAAAAGCAACCACCAGCTACAATCATGGTTTGCGTAGCGGCTTGGCTAGAGAGCGCGCTTGTTAATATGAGAGATCCTATTGCACTGCCTAACAGCGTTTTCATTTTATTCATTGCTTTCGCCTACCGATGAATGAGAGTAAAAGTTTGGTGTTTGCACCTACATTAAGTCATTCGAGCTATTTTGGCGAAGTAAGTTCACATTACGCGCTCATACGAGCCCAAATAGAGCAGTATTGCTTGGCGGCTCGTATGATTACGTCAAACGTTATAAAACTGAAATACCTCCTCCAAAGGCTTTATAGATATTTACTAGCCGTGTAAAAGTTTGTTTTTCTAGCTGCGCTTGTTGATCGCGGCTACGTAAGAGTTCGCGTTCGGCATCCAGTAAATCAAGAAATTCGCCGCTACCTGCGTTATAGCGCTGGCGGGCTATGTGTACAGCTTTTTGGCTAGCCGCTCGCTGTTGCTCCGTTGTGAGTTCTTGTTGGCGGCTCAGGTTGTAGCTTTTTAGCGATAGCGACATGTCATTGAGTGCAGAGAATACGCTTTGCTCAAAGTCGGCCAACGCCATTTGAGAGCTTGCTTTTGCCGAGTTGATTCGTGCCCTCACTGAGCCCCAATCAGCAACTTGCCAACTAAGAGTTGGTGCTACAGACCAACTTTGCGAGTCGCTGTTGACTGCAAAGCCTGGGCTAGATAAAAAACCTAAAAAACCGCTTATCGAAAGGTTGGGATACAAATCGGCGGTCGCCACGCCAATTTGTGCGGTACTGGCGGCCAATGCGCGTTCGGTGCTGGCAACATCGGCCCGATAACGCAAATAATTTTCACCCTTTACGATAGCAACCGGCTTTGATAGCTGCGGTAAATTGCTAACATCCCCTTGTGATAGCACACTGTCTGCTAGCTCTCCTGGCGTTGCTGCCAATAGAGATGATAGCGCCGCATCGGCGGTGGCCAATTGGCTTTGGTAGGCGGGTACACTGGCTTTGACTTCATATAACTGGGCATCCATTCGGGCGAGTTCCAGCTCGGAGGCCATACCAGCGTTTAACCTTGCCAGCACAATAGCGCGACTTTGTTCAAGGTTGTTGACGTTTTCTTGTGCGACTTGCAAACGCAGTTGTGCACCACGGTAGTCACCATAACTCGCAGCCACTTGGCTGATGATTTGCAGTTGTGCGTCGTGCCACAAAATATCGGCTTGCTGTGCGTTTGCTTGTGCTGCCTCACTTGCGCGACGGATTTTGCCAAATAAATCGACATCCCACGTTAAACTCGCACCACTTTGGTAACCTCGGCTAATGATGTCGTCATCACTTGGATCTAAGGTGCTGTTTTCGTAAGCTTGGTAGCCAGAATCTAACGTGCCGTTTGGTAAGCGGTTGTTATCCGCATCACGAAAAACAGCATATGCGCGGTCTACGTTAGCACGCGCTTGGGTGATGGTACGGTTTTCAACCAGCGCTTTCTCGATAAGCTGATTCAGTACGGGGTCATTAAATGCTTGCCACCAGTTTAGTGCCGCGCCAGCCTGTTGGTAAGGGCTATTAAACGGCACCTGTTTTACTTGCTCAGGCATTTTGTAGTCTGGTCCGACGGCACAAGCCGTCAGTGTACCGATGACTAAGGCGAGAACCGCTGCTTTTAAAGGTGCTCTCATGGCTTAAACTCCTGCCTTATGGTCTGTGTTGTGGGCAATAGCGACAGGTTTGGGGTCGCGTGTTGCTAGAGCGTAGTAGAACAGAGGCGTTAAAATGAGGCCGAAGATAGTGACACCAATCATGCCTGAAAACACCGCGACACCCATTGCTTGGCGCATTTCTGAGCCTGCTCCGCTTGAGTAAACCATCGGAACAACGCCCATGATGAAAGCGATAGAGGTCATCAGAATGGGACGCAAGCGTAAGCGTCCGGCTTCTAAAATAGCATCTAGCCTATTCATGCCGTGGTCTTGTAGCTCTCGTGCAAATTCAACAATGAGTATGGCGTTTTTGGTTGCCAAGCCGACGAGCACCACTAGCCCTATTTGAGTGAAGATATTGTTATCACCGCCGTATATAAGTACGCCTGTCAGAGCTGAAAGCAACGTCATTGGGATAATTAAGATGATTGCCATAGGTAAGCTCAAGCTTTCGTACTGAGCCGCCAAGACCATAAATACGAGCAAAATCACTAATGGGTAGATAAGCATACCTGCATTACCTGCCAAAATTTGTTGGTACGTGAGCTCTGTCCATTCGTATGTCATACCGTTAGGTAAGGTTTCTGCAAGGATCTTTTCAATCGCTGCCTGTGCTTCACCGCTACTAAAGCCGGGAGCTGGGCCTCCGTTGAGCTCGGCAGTGGTAAAGCCGTTATAGTGCATCACTCGGTCCGGGCCTGCGGTGTTAGTGACATTGATAAATGAACCCAGTGGGATCATCTCGCCATTTTGGTTACGAACTTTTAATTGGTTAATCTGCTCAGGAGTTTGCCTAAATTGCTCATCCGCTTGCACATTAACCTGGTAGGTACGTCCAAATTGGTTGAAGTCATTGACATACACAGAGCCCATATAAGCTTGCAGGGTTTCAAATAGTTCGTTTAATGAGACGGACTGCTGTTTAGCTTTAGTACGGTCAATATCCAAGTCAAGTTGTGGCACGTTAACTTGATAGCTTGAGAATACGCCGGTCAGTTCAGGGGTAGCCCATGCTTTTTGCATGACTTGCATAGTGACCTTGTACAACTCGTTATAGCCGTAATTTGCCCGGTCTTGTATCTGTAGGCGAAATCCGCCAATGGTGCCCAAACCCATGACCGGGGGTGGCGGGAAAATGGCAATAAATGCATCTTCTATGCCCGCAAACTTTTGATTAAGTGCTCCGGCAATGGCTTGTGCAGACATTGATGGGTCGGTTCGTTCATCAAAGTTAGTTAACGTGGTGAAGACAACGCCGCTGTTAGGGCTGTTTGTAAAGCCGTTAATGCTCAAGCCGGGGAAGGCAACAGAATGCGAAACGCCCGGTTGTTCTAAAGCAATGCGCGACATTTCTTTGATGACTGCGTCGGTGCGATCCAATGAGGCTGCATCAGGTAATTGGGCAAAGGCGATTAGGTACTGTTTATCTTGACCCGGCACATAACCTGTTGGCGTGGTATTGAACTGATAACCGGTCAAGCTAACTAGCCCGATGTAAAGCAAGGCAACGACGGCACCAAAACGAATAACCTTTTTAATCATCCAGCCGTAGCCGTGTGATAATTTAGTAAAAAATACGTTAAACGGTTTGAACAACCAAGCACCAAATAAGGTGTCCATTGCGCGTGTTAGCCAATCTTTTTTCTCGTGTTGTCCCTTCAATAACAAGGCAGACAAGGCAGGGCTAAGCGTGAGTGAATTGATAGCAGAAATGAACGTAGAGATAGTAATGGTCAACGCAAATTGTTTATAAAACTGACCCGTTAAACCTGACATGAAAGCAGTTGGAATAAAAACGGCTGCCAATACTAAGGTTGTCGCAACGATTGGCCCTGTGACCTCTTTCATTGCTTTTTGGGTGGCGGCGATAGGCGTTAAACCTTCTTCAATGTTCCGCTCTACGTTCTCAACGACTACGATGGCATCATCCACCACGATACCAATCGCGAGTACTAAGCCGAACAAGGATAGGGCGTTTAGAGAGAACCCAAGTAAGTGCATAAACGCAAAGGTGCCGACCAAAGATACAGGTACAGCAACTAATGGGATGATTGATGCGCGCCATGTCTGTAGGAAGAGAACGACAACGATAACAACCAGTATGATGGCTTCGAGTAAGGTTTTTACTACGGCTTCAATTGAACCGCGTACGAAAACGGTTGGATCGTAAACAATGTCGTAGCTCAAGCCTTGTGGGAAGGTCTGGGACAGCTCCGCCATTTTAGCGCGCACATCATCCGAGATTTGAATAGCGTTAGAGCCGGATGCTTGAAAGATTGGAATAGCAACGGCTTCTTTGTTATCCAATAATGAGCGCAGCGCATAGGTGGACGAGCCTAACTCAACACGGGCAATATCTTTTAAACGAGTGACCTGACCTTGAGCACCGACATTTACAATAATGTCTTCGAACTCTTCAATTTTAGCTAACCGTCCTTTCACGTTAATCAGAAGTTGGAAGTCAGCATCACCACTGGGTTGTGAGCCTAAGCTACCGGCAGCGGCTTGTTGGTTTTGCTCTCGAATAGCGGCAACCACTTCGGAAGGAGACAAACCTAATGCCGCCACCTTATTTGGATCTAGCCACACTCGCATGCTGTACTCACCAGCACCAAATAAACGGACTGCACCTACGCCTTCGATACGTGCTAGTTCATCCTTTACATTGAGCGAGGCATAGTTAGACAAGTAGAGCATGTCGTAGCGGTTATCGGGTGAGGTGAGATGCACCACCATTGTTAGGTCGGGTGATGACTTTTCAGTCACCACACCTAAGCGCTGAACCTCTTGAGGTAAACGAGGTTTAGCGCGTTCGACGCGGCTTTGCACTTGGGTTTGTGCTAAGTCGACATCGGTGCCGATCGCGAACGTGATGGTGAGCGTCATGCGTCCATCAGAGGTTGCTTGTGAAGACATGTACAACATATCTTCAACGCCATTGATCTCCTGTTCCAGTGGCGATGCGACGGTTTCAGCAATAACTTTGGGGTTTGCGCCTGGATAGTTGGCGGTAACGACAACCGTAGGCGGAACAACTTCTGGGTATTCGGTGATGGGCAATTGCCACACAGAAATAGCACCACCGATGAAAAACAGCAGTGACAGCACGGCGGCAAATATCGGGCGCTTGATAAAAAACTGGGATAACATAGTGGCTCCTTACTGAACCTTAAGCCTATTAAAAAAACGATGTACTAATCGTTTAGTGCTCAACCGCGGTTGTCAGTGACGCTTGCTGCACTGCTAAGTGCCGCACTCGCTTTGTCCAGGGTTTGTTGTTCGGCGTGTAAGGCGGCGAGGGTTTCATCGCTAGCCATCGCAACCGGGTTGGGTTTGATTTGCATAGCTGGGCGCACGCGTTGTAAACCATTCACTACAATGACATCCTCAGGTGCTAATCCCTGAGTCACGATGCGTAAGCCGTTGATTGTTTCGCCTAGCGTAACAGGGCGGTATTCCAATGTGTTTTCGGCATTTACTACGAGAACAAACTTGTTGTTTAAGTCTGTGCCGATTGCTTTGTTATCGATCAGAATACCTTCGTAGGTATCACTGCCAATGAGCTTTACGCGGGCAAATAAACCAGGAATGAGGCTGTTATCTTGATTAGTAAAACGGGCACGGATACGAATAGTGCCCGTTTGTTGGTTAATGCGATTATCAACAAAGTCGATGTGTCCAATGTGCGGGTAGCCGGTATCGTTGGCCAGCCCCATATAGACAGGGTTATCAGCGTTTGTGTCACGAGCATCGACTCGCTTTCCTGCACTGGCTAAGCGGTCGTACTTTAAGTATGTTTGCTCATCTAAATCAAAATAAGCGTACATAGTATCGGTGGATACGACGCTGGTTAGCTCGCTTTGTCCTGCGTTAACAAAGTTGCCCTCTGTCACCATGGCATAGGACACTCGTCCATCGATTGGCGCCGTGACTTTAGTGTACTGTACGTCTAATTGGGCGCGGGTTAATGCCGCTTGCACTGAGGCGACTTGTGCGGCGGTTTGTTGTTGTTGCGCGCGTCTATTGTCGACAGCTTCGTTAGAGATCGCACGTTGTTTACCTAATTTTTTAGCACGGTCATAATCGTGGCTCGCTAACTGGGCCGCTGCTTTTGCGTTGATTAAGTCGGCCTTTAATCGCTTAACTTCGGTATCAAAGGGTTGGGAGTCTATTAAAAATAGCACGTCGCCTTTTTTCACTAATGCGCCTTCTTGGAACAGTACTTTTTCGATGTATCCAGAGACACGAGGAACCAAGCTGACCGTTTGTGGAGCTTGTAAGCGGCCTGTGAATTCATCCCACTCCGTAATACGCTCATGGATTACTGTTGCTACGGTTATTTCGGGAGGCGGTGGTGGCGCGCTGGGTGCCGTTGTTTCTGTTCCTCCGCATGCGGCAAGCACCATGACGGCGATAGTGCCTAGGGTAAAGTTTCGAATCAATTTTGGCGTGCTCATGGTGTTGCTCTCCTGAGTCTTGCAATTTTACAAAGCGTTAAAACGGTTAACTAAGTGTCGCGGTAGCAGAAAAGCGTAATTTTCTTGACGCGACGGCTAGTTTTGTACCGACTGGTAAGAATATAATGTGCTTATCCTACTTGATGCAATTAATTTTGTACCGATTGGTATGTTATTTTTCGAACAGTCTATGTCGTGATTGCAACGAAGTAAGTAACTGTCTGATTAATAGATTATTTTTGAGGTTTATAAGCAGAGCCACCCAGCTCGTTGACTGAACTCTCTGTGTATTGGGAAGACTAACAGTTAGGAATGTCAGATCATGTCAGTAGATGCTTAGCTTGTGGAAACAGTGTATGTCTTAGCGCAGAGGGATTGAATGCCAAAAGCTGACCAATCCTTGCCTAATCCTGTATTGCTGATATGGCCAGCGAGGCATTCGTTCTTAATCCGATATATTAGTAGAGTAGGTTTGGCTTGCGATACAATAAGAAATCGTCACTAGGAGAAAGTTATGTCGGAATCACGTTGTGCAGCTTCGGTCGGTAGACCGCGTGCTTTTGATAAAGAAGTCGCTCTTGAAAAGGCCTTAGAAGTTTTTTGGCGTAAAGGTTATGACGGAACTTCGTTGGCTGATCTAACGGAAGCCATGGGCATTAATAAACCGAGTATGTATTCCACCTTTGGCAATAAAGATCAGCTATTTTTACAGGCGATAGAATTATACGAGAATCGCCCCTGTGCTTTTTTTGAGCCAGCTCTTGAAGAGCCGACAGCTCACGAGTTTGTTAAAAAAATGTTATACGGCGCGGCAGCAAGCTTTGCTGATAGTAGCCATCCACAAGGGTGTGTCATTGTTCAAGGGGCGCTGTCTTGTAGCGAAACAGCCAGTGCTGTCAAAGAAGCCCTTTTAGAACGCAGAAGAGAAGGCGAGCAGCGAGTATGTGAGCGGTTGCAACGGGCTCAGGAAGAGGGCGATATTCCTGCTACAACTAATGTTCCCGCATTAGCGCGTTATTTAGGAACGATCATACAGGGCATGGCGATTCAGGCTAATAATGGAGCAACACCGCAAGAGTTAAGCGAGGTTGCCGATCTAGCCATGTCGGCGATGCCTCCTATCACGCCCTCAGCTAATTGAGCCAAATAGCTAGGGTGTGAGCACTTTACCATACCTAAAAATAGGGCTTATCAGTTGATAAGCCAATTATGCGTCTGCCTTAAACTCCAGCATGATTGCCTAATCCTCCATATTTCCCTCGATTAATTAGTCAGCGACGCGTCTCGCTGGCTATACTGGAGTGAGATTAAACGTGGGGGCATCATGTACACAGAAGATCCATCTCACCTCTATTCTGAGACTCAACGTATCGAGATACTTCGTCAGCAGATGGTTGCCCAGCTCAAAATCAAACTGCCTGCTACTCATACAGAAGAAAATGACGCGCTTGGCGTGCGTATCTTTCGATCTGATGGGCCTACGGCAAAAACTCCCGGTGTTTATGAGCCGATAGTGTGTTTTTTGCTGCAAGGTGAAAAGCAGGTTAGCGTAGGCTCCCAAATGATTCGCTATCAGCCGATGCAGTATTTGTTGGTACCGGTCACCTTGCCGGCTAGCGGGCGTGTGATTAAGGCCTCCTCGGATCAGCCTTATTTAGGCATGGCTTTTAATATAGATATTAAGACACTCTCTGATTTAGTGATTGAACTTGGGGATAAGCTGCCCGTGGGGGCTGACCAAGCACGCGGTATCAATATAGGAGACATGGACTATTCGATGGTGTCTGCTTTTTATCGTTTGCTCAGTTTAATGGATGAGCCCAAAGACATTCCAATCATGTTGCCATTACTCAAACGAGAAATTTTATACCGCTTGCTAATGAGTGAGGTGGGCAGCCAATTGCGTGATTTTGCTTTGCTAGATAGCCAAACTCACCGCATTGTCAAAGTGATTGATCAATTGCGTCAGCGTTTCAATGAGCCGCTCCGCATTAAAGAGTTAGCGGAGCTGGTGCATATGAGCGAGTCTGCTTTATATCAAGGCTTTAAAGCGGTGACGTCCATGACTCCTTTGCAGTTTCAAAAACAATTGCGGCTTAATGAGGCGCGGCGGATTATGCTCTACGATGGAATAGAGGCATCCACGGCAAGTTACAAAGTCGGCTACGAAAGCCCATCTCAGTTTAGCCGCGAATATAGTCGTTTATTTGGAGCGCCGCCGAAAACAGATATTTCACGCTTTCGGCAGTCGTTGTAAGGGGGCTTTGGTCAGGTTTTATTAAAAATCACCGGGAGCGCATTGCAGGCAGGTAAGGCCCATGGCGCGCCAGTGATCAACTACAGCGGTTCTGTCATCTAATACGAGCCAAGGTTGGTAACCGTCATTGTGCATGGCTTTGAGCAGTTGATCCTTGACGACTTCGTCAGCTAAATGATCCGTGTTATTGGGACGTAAGTAGACTGCATCAAAAGGGACATCCTGTTGCTTTAGCCATTCTACCGTTGCTTCGCGATGTGAGTCTGGTCGGCCACTACAGATGATAATGTGCTGGCCTTGTGCTTTAAGCAGTTTGACAAGCTTAAGTACATTGGTGATGGCTGGTGCGTTGCGCATGTGCTCAAAGAAAGGATCCCAATCTTTTTCTACTCCCAGCACCCACTGGTGTACTTCACTGGGGTTAAACTCGGCAAGAGTACCATCGACATCCACGATGACAGCTTCATGAATCATTAAATAGCTCCTTAATAGGGCGTAATTAGCCAATCATTATCTTGGCTAGGGGTGAAAAGTGTAGGTTCGGCATTATTGATACGAGGGCCATACGGGCTACCCAATATGACATTATTAAGTACGCGATTGACTCCAGAGTGCGCGATAATTAAGGGCGTATCATAGTGTGTCAGCAACTGATTTATGGCATCAATAACCCTTGCTTGAAAGTCTGCCCAAGGCTCTCCATTGGGCGGTGTGACTTCATAAGGTGTTTGTTGTGCAATGGGCTGCTGCTCTAAATCTCCCCAATTTCTCTCATTGAGCCCCAGCAATACAATGGGCTCATATTGGGGCACGGCATGAAGCGCTGTTATTCGTGTGCGTTGCAGCCCGCTAATCGCAACTACGCTCCACGTTCTGTCTAAACGAGCTTGCGCTGCTTTTGCTTGTTCAATGCCGCGTTCACTAAGAGGACTATCGGTAATACCTCCCATTAACCCGGCGGCGTTCAGCGGTGTTTCGCCGTGACGCATGAACACAAAAGGGCGGCGTATTATGGTCATGCGCAAATCCTTAGGTGTGTTTGTGTGATTAAGCTTGGCCCAATGCACGAGGCCCACTCTTGAATGTTGTTAATGGGATGAAATAGTGGTAAGCATTGTGTGCATTGCAAGTGATCGACCATCCATTTCAAGTCTTGCTTTCTGGGGTGTACATTCCAGCGAAGTGAGTGAGCTTTACCTGCGCTAACATCGAGTTTGGCTTTGCGGGGTAAGTACCCGGTGTAGATAACGGTTCTGTCTGGCTCTTCTTTTAGTAGGCGAGCTACTTCACCCCCTAAACCGTCAGGGTCACCACTGATGATAATATGGGCGTTAGGTTGGTATGAGGAGTGCGGCATAGCCTGCAAACTTGCTAACACTTCAGCTTTAAGGCAGCCATGAGGCAAAGCCAGCGCTTGTTCGGGAGTGAGGCAATCGGGCCCTAAACTCCAGTTATCTCGTCCTTGCTCCCACAACCAATTTGCTATTTCTAAGGCGCGCCCGGTAGGTGGTACGGGAAGTAAAACGGGTTCAGGCCTTTCGAGCAAACTCAGTAAAGCGTCTTTAGTGTGGGCTAATGGTTCGTCATATAAACCGTATGAGGCATCAATCAGTGCGAGTGCGGCTGGTGGCGGCGGATCAAATGCGAATAAGCTAGACTCGAGAGAATAATCACCACTGTAGAAAATACCACCTCCTATACCGGCATGTATCCAGATCCCCCCCAAAGAATGTCCTGCTTGCCCAATAGTAAATGGTATGCCCTCAATAGTGACATCCCCTTTGATAGGCAGTGTGTGCAAGGATAAATGGTTGGGCAACAAGGCTAAGACCGGGGCAGTCGCATACACGGGGACGGGATAATCTAGTTGCTCTAATCCGCGGGCATGATCAACGTGGTCATGGCTTATTATGATTGCGTCTAGTCCTGGCGGGAACGTCCAGCCCATTGCGTCACCAGATTGCAGGCTGCCACCTGCATCTAGCAAAATACGCTTTGATCCATACTCCAGTAAGATGGCTGCCGGTGCTTTTTTACCGTAACCACTCAATACTGATACTTTGGCGTGGGTGATATTAGGCATGATCGGGCTCCAGTGACCATCCCTCTTGAACGGTAGCGAAAAGCGTTTCACCCACGGCTAGCGGCGTATCATGGTAGGCAAGGAGCGTTTGGCCGCTGGGTAAAGAGAGCTCAACGTCAAAATGGCCGCCGCGATAAATGCATTGAGTTACCTTAGCTGAGATGCCCAGGCTCGGATGCAGACAAACCGACTGCGGGCGAATGAGCACATCTACGCCTTGCGACGGGATGTGCGGAAGAATCAACTGCTGGTGGATCAGTGATTGCTCAACTTTTCTGCCTGGTTGTAGCTCGTCGCTAGGTTGCATTCTAATGACAGAACCACGTCCGATAAAATCGGCCAGCCATGCTGTTCTGGGTTGCTGATAAAGAGATTGCGGCGATGCCCACTGGATAAGTTGCCCATTTTTTAGCACCGCTATTTGATGAGCGAGCGACATAGCCTCCGATTGATCATGCGTTACGTAGACCATGGTAGCCCCAGTACGCTTATGAAAAGTACGAAATGTTTCTTCCATGGTGGCGCGTAAGTGACGATCCAAGTTTGCCAAAGGTTCATCCAGCAAGATGACTTCTGGCTCGGTCACTAAGCTACGTGCCAAAGCTACTCGTTGGCGTTGCCCTCCACTCAGTTCGGCGGGGGATCTATCCGCATAGGGTTCAAGTTGCACTATTGCTAACGCTTCTTGAATACGCTTTTGCTTAGTCGCTCGGTCTACTCGTTTAATAGTCAGCGGGTAGGCGATGTTTTCCATAACGCTCATGTGTGGCCAAAGTGCGTAGGATTGGAAAACCATCCCAAAATCGCGATTTTCTGGCGCTACATGCGTTGTTGCATTGGATAAGCAGCGGCCTCCATGAAATATGCTGCCGCTGCTCACCTTCTCGAAGCCAGCTAGCATGCGCAGTGTGGTGGATTTACCGCAACCGCTTGGGCCTAAAAGTGCAACAAAAGCCCCAGGCTCAATCGATAAATTTAAATCTGAAACTGCGTTTTGACCATTAAATGATTTGTTGATTTGATTAAGTGTTAGCAGTGCCAAGGGATAACTCCTTTGGGTAAGCGCGGGGCAAGTAGGCTGAGTAAGGCCATTAAGCTGGCTACCAATACAACGACAAGAACAGAAATGGCTGACGCTAAAATACTATCGCCACTTTCGTCCAAATTAAAAATGAGAACACCTAAAGTTTCGTTGCCAGCACTCCATAGCAGAGCAGATACTGTCAGCTCGTTCACGGCAATTAAAAACACCAGCAAGCCGCCAGCAAATACCGCAGGAGAAATGAGCGGGAGCACAATATTGATAAGCCGTTGAATAGGTGTAGCGCCAGCAATCTGAGCGGCTTCTTCTAACGCTGGATCTAATTGTGACAGCGCGCTCATTACGGGTTTTAAACACACACTTAAAAAGCACGACAAGTAGGCTAAAAAAATGAGCGTCAACGTTCCATAAAGCGTTACGTTAATAATGGGGATGGGGCGAGAAAAAAGTAAAATAAATGCGATGGCGAGTACGATACCGGGTATAGCGTAAGGGACTTCAATTAAACTTGCGATCACCGCTCGTGCTTTTAATGAAAGCCGCATTAATCGATAACCCAGAGGAAGCGTGATAATCATTAATAATAGGGCAGCTAAGGATGCGAGTAACAAGCTATTTGTAAAGGCCCTTGCTGTGGAGCCTTGGTTGTTCACCATTTCGTTATAAGCCGCAAAAGTGAAGGTATCGGCCGTTAGCGGCATGCCTAGTGCCGGCACCACCGAGCTAATCATGAGCGCCGCTAAAGGCGCAATTAAAATTAAACACAGCACAGCACATAATAAAATTTGTGTAGGGATGCGCCATTTGCCCAAACGAAACGATGCAGGCTGGGCACTATGTCCTATGAGCGAATAACTACTGCGCTGTTGTATCCACTGTTGAAGTAGCATCCCTATTAATACTAAGAAGGCGATCAGCATCGATAAGCTGGCCACTTCACTGAGTACATCATTGCCAAAACCGGCCATCTGCTGATAAATCAGAGTGGGTAATACACTGTATCCGGCAGGAATACCTAGCATGGCCGGTATACCAAAATTGCCTAAAGCCGAGACAAAAGCGATAGCAGCACCAGCAAAGATAGCATTGCGTGAAAGGGGGACAATCATATCAATCCACAGCCGCCATTGAGACGCTCCGGATAATTGAGCCGCTTCGATCAGGTCTTTAGGTAGACAAATGAGCTGAGACCGCAGCGCTAAGAAAACCAAGGGTGCATGCTGAATACCTAATAACAGTGCGATCCCTTCAGCTGAATACATAGGCTGCGGGCTACCTAAAGCCGGAGCAATGCCTAATGTATTTAAAATGGGGCTGGCAGGGCCGAAGAGTTGGAGCCAACTTAAAGCGGTCACTTGAGGAGGGATCATCATGGGTAACATAAAGCAGAAGATCCACAACGCGCGATAACGGATATTAGTCAGTGTCAAAACAAAGGCAAAACCACTGCCCAGAACAACTGAAATGAGGGTTCCTAGACCGGACGTATACAAGCTGTTTTGTAAGGCAACCCAGGTACGCGGGTTTTGCAATATGCTCAGAAGAGGTGCGTCTAAGCCTCGATCCCAATGGCTTAACGCTTCGCTGAGTAAACGTAAGCAAGGTAATAAGCTAAGAGCAACCACCAAACCGAATAAGGTAATGGATAACCAGCGGAGCTGGTTATCCGAAGACGCCGTAAGCATTAGCACTTATCCACCAAAGATGTCGCTGAAGCGGCTTTTGTTTTCATCGGTCGATTTGAGTGTGCCAGCGGCATCAAAAGGTAATAATTTAATAGCGTCCCGTTGAGGGAAGCCGGCAGGCACTCCGGCATCTTCACGCGCGGGTAAGTAACCTTGTTCTAGGACTAAAGCTTGGCCATCCTTAGATAATAAAAAGTCCACAAAACGTTGCGCTGCTGCTTTATTCTTTGAACCTTCCATAATGGCAACTGGCTCAGTGACCATGCTGACGCCTTCTGTAGGGAAGGTGAATTCAATAGGTGAGCCTTTGGCTGCCTCACGGATAGCCAAAAAGTCCACGATCATGCCATATGGTTTGCTGCCTGAAGTAACGGCTTTAAGGACACCGCCATTACCGCCTTGAGCCATCGCGCCGTTTGCTTGAAGTTGCTCATAATAGTTCCAGCCTAACTCTGGGGCATCCGTGAGTGTGGCAAGGTGTATCAAGGCGGCACCTGAATACAGTGGGCTAGGCATAACGAGTTGGCCTTTATACTCAGGCTTGGTGAGATCAGCCCAGCTTTTTGGCGTTTCGGGAGCGCGTTTATGGCGAACAATGCCTGTTGTGATGATCTTAGTGCCATAGTAATAGCCTTCGGGATGATAAAGACTATCCGCGTAAGCTTCACGGGCGGGGCTTTGATAAGCATATAAATAGTTATCAGCCGCGAGTGATTCCATGGTGACGCTATCAGCGATTAATAGAACGTCAGGTTTAACCACACCGCTAGCGAGTTCTGCGCGCAGTTTGGTCATCAACTTGGTCGTACCGTCACGTACCCATTCAACATCAATATCAGGATTAGCTTTTTCAAACGCATCAACCGTTTGCTGAGCATCTGTATTGGGCTGGCTTGTGTAGAGGGTTAATGTTTCTTGTGCGTTAGCGATTAAAGGAGAAACCGATAAAGCGGCACATAAAGCGAAAGCGTTTTTAAAAGTCATGGTTTTCATTCCTGTTTAAGAGCTTGTGAAATATTAACTTCACAAGTTGACAGTAAGATGACGAAAAACTTTCGTTTGATGGTATTTAGCTTTCGTTTGCTGTTTTTTGGGTTGGCAGGCGCTAAAAAGGAATGCTTTAACATGAGTAAACGCCATTATGAAATAGTCCAGTGGGTGAATCTGCATGGAAGGCAAACGATACAAAGCCTAGCTGATGAATTTAAAGTTTCGGTGCAAACTATACGGGCAGATATTCGCGCTTTAGCAGAGCAGGGGCTGGTGTTGCGTAGTCATGGCGAAGTCATACCGTTTCCGCATCGTGAAAACATTAGTTATGACCAACGTCAGATTCGTAATGTTTCGGGAAAACGACACATTGCCGAGTTATGCGCAGCAAAAATCACTGATTATCAATCTGTTTTTCTAGGCAGTGGCTCAACCGTTGCTGAAGTTTCACGCGCCTTGATGGAGCATAAAGGCTTGCAAATAATGACCTCTAACTTGCACGCCGCGCGGCATTTGTGTGCAAGCAGCGATTGTGAATTAACCATAGCGGGAGGACATGTTCGTAAGCGTGATCAGGATGTGATCGGTGGTGATGCCATGCGCTTTTTTCAACGCTACCGAGCCGAGGTGGGTGTCGTTTCGGTGGGTTCGGTTGATCGGCAAGGTCGGTTATATGATTACAATGATGATGAAGTCATGGCGCGTGAAGCGCTGATCAGCCATTGTGCTTATCGTATTTTGGTCATTGATAGCGCTAAATTTGATACAGAATCACGTTGCGTATGGGGGCAAATGAGTGATTATCATTGTGTTATTACCGATAAAGCTCCTGAAGCCGCTTTGCTTAGCCGCCTTTTAGCCGCAGGTGTCGAGGTCGTTTACTTAAAACAAGGTTAGGCGCTTTGTACACCTAACCTTGTTGAAGCTTAATACCTTAAACAACTACGCCACCTTTGGTTGACCATCTGAGGCGGTAGCTCCTCCGTCTATCGGTAAGTTAACACCGGTTAGGAAAGACGCATCATCGCTTGCTAGGAAAGCAACAACAGAAGCTACCTCATCGGGTTCGGCTGCACGCCCTAGTGCAATGCGCTCGTTAAATTTATCGCGGATGCTTTGGTCCCAGCCGTTCGTCATATTAGTTTTTACTAAGCTGGGGCACACTGCGTTGATGCGGACACCATCTAAACCGTGGTCGAGTGCCATTGCGCGGGTTAAGTTAACAACGGCACCTTTGGCTGCACAGTAAAATGCAGCGCCCCAGTCACCTCCAAGGCCAGAAACCGATGCGGTGTTAATGATGCAGCCTTTAGTTTTGATTAACTCTGGAAGTGCAAATTTGGCACAGTAAACAACGCCGTCGATATCGACTCCCGAGACTTTTTTCCAATCTTCTACTGTGGTTTCTAATACGGTTCCAGGGATATGAATACCAGCATTGTTCGCTAGAATATCCAGGCGGCCAAAACGATTAATGACCTCCGTAATCATCGTTTCAACCTGAACGGGGTCAGAGACATCAATAACCATTGACATGACTCGATCTGCATCAAATTCTTTAACCGTTTGTTCAAGCTGTTCGCCGCTCCAATCGATAAGGGCGATATTTGCACCTTCGGCATAGAGACGACGGGTAATGGCCGCACCGATACCGTTAGCGGCGCCCGTTACCAATGCGATTTTACCTTGAATACCTTTCATTGTTTGCTCCTAAGGTCCGAGACCTTGTTTACGTTGAGTAGCGCACATCAACGAAAGCCAGTGGTGTTCGATTTTGGACTTAAAATGTACTTCTGATGTGCTCCAAAAATGACAAAAAGGGCAGCGGTTTCCGCTGCCAAGGTGCCACTGGGACTAGCTAAGGTGGTGAACTTCTTGTAACCCGTATACCGGTGTCTTGATACCTTCCATACGTGCTTTTAATTGCAAGGATAGATACTGAGAGTAATGGCGAGATTGATGTAAATTTCCGCCATGGAACCACAACGCCTCTTGTTGTGTTGGCTTCCACATATTGCGTAACTCGCCTTCCCAAGGGCCAGGGTCTTTAGCCGTATCGGAGCCTAAGCCCCAGCATTTACCCACTTTGTCGGCCACTTCTTGAGAGATGATTTTAGCGGCCCAACCATTCATCGAGCCAAAGCCTGTGGCGTACACGATTAAATCGGCTTCTAGCTCGGTGCCGTCGGTCAGCACAACCGACTTAGGTTTTATTTCGGCTATCGAAACCCCGGATTTGAGTTTGATCTCACCTTCTGCAACTAAGTCGGACGCCCCTACATCAATGTAATAGCCTGAGCCACGGCGTAGGTACTTCATGAACAGCCCCGATCCATCTTCACCAAAGTCGAGTAGGAACCCGGCGTCTTCAAGGCGTTGGTAAAATTCAGCATCCTGTTTTGCAACAGCTTCATAAGCTGGAATATGAAACTGCGGCATAATTTGGAAGGGTACAGAGGCAAAGGTGAGGTCTGCTTTGTAAGTGGTCATGCCATTTTCGACCGCTTCTTCGGAATATAACCCACCTAACACGAGCTCCATCAGGGAATCGGACTTGATGATGTGTGTGGATGAACGCTGAATCATGGTGACATCAGCATCGTTTTCCCAAAGAGCGCAGCAAATATCGTGTGCTGAGTTATTGCCACCCAATACAACACATTTTTTGCCTTTATAGGCTTCTCCTCCTGGGTGTTTGCTAGAGTGATGTTGCTCTCCTTCAAAGGTATCCATGCCTGGAATGTCTGGTATATTCGGGATGCCTGACATTCCTGTTGCCAGTACTAGTTGCTTCGGATGTAGCGTGAGTTTTTCACCGTCACGATCAACCTCTACTGTCCATTCTTGCTTGTCCTCATCGTATTTTGCATGCGTGCAACGTGTAGAACCCCAGTAATTAATCTCCATCACCTTGGTGTACATTTCTAGCCAGTCGCCAACTTTATCTTTAGGTGTGAAGACCGGCCAGTTTTCAGGAAATGGGATATATGGCATGTGGTCATACCAGATAGGATCATGCAGCGAGAGTGATTTATAACGGTTGCGCCATGTATCACCGGGTTTGGGGAGCGCGTCGATAACAATAGTGGGCACTTCTAATTGACGAAGGCGTGCACCTAAGCCTATCCCTCCTTGGCCGCCACCTATAATTAAGCAATAGGGTTGTTCGGTGTAGCCCAAATTTGCTTCTTCGTGTTGACGTTTTTCTAGCCAAGTTTGGCGGTTTTTATTAGCGCCGTGCTCTGCGCCTTTAGGACGTAGCTTGTTGCGTTTTTCTGGGAAGTCTTTTAGCTCGGTCATGGTCGTGAGAAAGGTCCATGCTAGCCCGTCACGTAATCGTAAATAAGCGCGGCCACGAGCAACTGATGTTTCAAATGTAATCCAAGCTTCTATAACACCATCGGTTTCAGTCGCGTCTTCTTCGACTTGCCAGTTGCTTGGCGCCGCATCTTTCATGGTTGCGGCAATCATATCGCTGATGGCTTCTCTACCTTCGAGTGTTTTTATATTCCATGTGAAAGCGATTAAGTCGCGCCAATAGCCGTTTTCCTCGAATAAGTTAACGGCATCGGTTGGCGTATCTGAGCTGAGTGTGGCTGCTAAACCCTCCAGCCAAGCAACGGCGGCTAGTGTGGGTTTATGAGTCGCGGTTAAGGTTGAATGCGTCATAAGTATCTCCAGTGCAGATTATTGTTTTTGTTACTGCGTTAACACCAACGTCTTCTTTACAGGTGAGTTCTACCTGGTACTGCGTTGATAAAGGAGGTAGAGCAGCATGCATGCCAGTATGGCCCGGAAACGCTGTTTATTTTATAAGTGGCTGATTTTATGTAAGAAAATATAAAGGCGAGAGTGGATGTTATTTAAGTGGGTACGGACTTCTGCATTACACCTGTAACACCGTCATTTTACACCTGTAACGTGAAAAGCAGGCACCTGTTACAGCTGTAAAACTTGCAAGAGAGGAGGTGAAACAACACGTTGGTTGATAATCGATGATATGAGCGACCAAAAAAGTAACCTAAATAGCACCTCAGAAAGAAGTATAGAAAGCAGCCCTTTTCAGGGGTAGACTCGAAATAACCGTGAAATAAAAATAACAGCCACGGATAAAGGATTACGCATGAATAACGCAAGCCAGCGTCGTCATATCGATACGGTACTTAGTTATGGTGGGTATCAGGCGGCGAACAAAAGCTATTCTCCAACGCATGAGTTGATTGGTCGCTCGTGGCAGCGATGCTTAAGTGAGTACGGGTTAGATCCCAGCAGGCCGCGTCCTGCACGCATAGTCACGCATCAAACATTGCGTGAGCACCAAGACTCCGTGGATGAGTTTTTAAATGTTGCACGTGCAGGCGTTGAGCAGCTGTATTCGCAAATAGCCAGTCTAGGCTATGTGCTGTTACTGAGTGACCACCGTGGGATTATGGTGCAGTTTTTGGGTGACAAGCATGACGACCGGTTGCATAAAGCCGGTTTGTATCTAGGCGCTGATTGGAGCGAGCAATACGCAGGGACATCAGCTGTTGGCACCTGTATAAAAGAAGGGCAAGCATTAACGTGTCACCGAGTCGATCACTTCGATAGCTCGCACATTAGCCTTACCTGCACGGCCGCACCGATAAAAGATCCATCGGGACAATTGCTCGCTGTGCTGGATATTTCATCATTGCACTCCTCACGTACCCCCGAAAGCCAAAATTTTGCATTACACCTAATTCAGTTGCACGCTCGCCTAATTGAAGATGCGTATTTCTTGCGGCGTTATCGCCATAGCTTGGTTTTTAAATGTGATCAGTCACGTGAGCTTGTCCAAGTTAATGGGCAGCTCTTGTTTGCGCTCGACGAGCAAGGGGTTATTCTCGCAGCCAACACGGCGGGACGTGCTTTGTTGACCCAATATCAGCCCATTTCAAAAGAAGCGATTACATTACCGGATTTATTGGAATGCCAGTGGCGAGATATATTGTCTATCACGTACGAAAGCAAAGACGGAGTGCGGGCGTTTCGTGTATCCGGTACTCAACAAATGCTATACGGTGTTTTGATTGAACCAAGGAAAAAATCATCCAGCCAATCAGATGTGTCGCAAGTTATTAGCTCTCAAGAGGAGTCTGTATCAGCGCTAGATAGGCTGTGCGCCGATGACCCCGCGATGCGCCAGACGATTAGTTTGGCTAAACGATTAAGACATCGCGATGTTAGTTTGCTCATTTTGGGTGAAACAGGTACGGGCAAAGAAGTACTGGCAAAAGCCATACATGGCACAAGCCATCGAGCCGATAGTCCCTTTATGGCTGTCAATTGTGCTGCTATTCCCGAATCGTTAATCGAAAGTGAGCTTTTTGGGTATGCCCCAGGAACCTTTACAGGTGGACGGGCAAAAGGTGCAAAAGGCCTTATCCAAGAAGCCAATGGGGGCACACTCTTTTTAGATGAAATAGGCGATATGCCGCTGCACCTGCAAAGCCGTTTGTTGCGGGTGTTGGCGGAAGGGCAGGTATTACCGCTGGGGGCGTCGCAGCCGGTTGATATTGATATTCGCGTATTGGCGGCTACGCACTGTAATCTCACTCAGCTCATTGCTGATGGGCAATTCAGAGAAGATTTGTACTACCGCTTGAATGGCGCAACATTAAAATTACCCACTTTAAAAGCACGCGCTGATAAGCAGTACCTTATTAAGTTGCTGTTAGAGCGCATTAACCCTGCTGTTAGGCTGCGCGCTGATGCCATGAGTGCTCTGCTGGCTTATTCATGGCCAGGTAATATCAGACAGTTAGTTAATACGCTTACTTTTGCTGAAGCCGTATGTGAAACAGGGGAGATAACAGTTCATCATCTACCGGATGAATGCACTCAGCATCGATCACGCTCTGCTATTATACCGTTATCTTCTGTTGGGCAAGTGATTCATACTAATCCGGAGCAGTCTGCTGTTATCAATAGTCACTGTCAGCTTGAGAGCGCCGCCGTGCAGCAGAACGATTTATTGGCTTTACTGCGTCACCACCGCTGGAATATTTCAGCAGTGGCGAAACAGTTAGGCGTTTCACGACCGACGGTTTACAGACGCATGAAAAAGCTGGAGATTTGTTTACCAAAAGATGTGTAATTTTTGCTCATCAACTTAGAGTAGATAGCAATAAAAAACGGAATTGGCTCAAAATTAAGGGGTAAAAGTCGCTAAAACCCTTGATTCTGGCGCAAAAAGGTATGCTCAAACTGTCGAATATTTTGCTGGATATACTCGATAAAAGCGCGCATTGCTGGGGTTGGGTGTTTAGCTTGCGGGTAGACTACGCACCATGAGCGTTTAAGTGGGAAGTCGGGTAAATCGATGATGTGCATTAGCCCTAATTTAAGCTCGGGCAATATGCTTACTTTAGGTAAAACAGCGACGCCTAAACCCGCTATAACGGCATGTTTGAGTGCATCGTTAGAGCCTAACTCCATGTAGTTATTAATGTGAAGATGGTGATTTCGGCAGTGTGTTTCTAATGCCAAGCGGCTGCCTGAACCGCTTTCGCGTATTAATAATTGGCTATCTAGAAACTCCTGTGTTGAAAAAGCGGGGGTCGATAAGAAAGGGTGGTCTGTAGGAACGACGGGTACCAACTCATTATCTAAAAAGGGAAGGGATGTATACGGGCGCTCGCTGGGTACCATCCCCATGATGACGAGGTCGTCACTGTTATCTTCTAATCGCTGGATAGCGGCGGCGCGATTTACAACGCGCACGGATACTTTGACTTGTGGGTAAAGGTTTAAAAAAGCGCGCAGTAAATAGGGTACAACATATTGCGCAGTATTGACGGCTACCAATCTTAGTTCACCTGCGACTACGCCTTCTAATTCGGCCAAGTCACTTTGTAGTTTGCCTATCTCAGTAAAAATTAGACTAGTACTTTTGGCTAAGGCTTCGCCTGCGGCGGTGCAAAATAAACGGCGTCCAATGTATTCAAAAACTGGCATGCCAATGGCCTCTTCGAGTTGGCGTATTTGGCTGCTTACAGCGGGTTGCGTGAGGCCTAATTCATTGCCGGCTTTACTGTAACTTTTCAGTAAATACACCGCATGGAAGATATGTAGCTGGCGAAAGGTTAATCGGCTGGCTAGTTTGGGGATTGTGATAGGCGATGTTAAAGGCATGGGATTAATTCTTATGGTGAAAATTCTATCTATAACTAATACCTTATAGATAAGCTAAGAAAAATCAATTTTAGCTTTGGTATGGTTGTGAATTAGTGTGGTGGCTGAACCTTCATAGAGGAACGGTCATGTTAAAAAAAGTACTCATTGCCAATCGAGGAGAGATTGCAGTCCGTATTATTCGGGCATGCGCAGAAATGCGTATCCGGTCTGTTGCTATTTATACCGAGCCGGATCGTTATGCATTGCATGTTAAACGAGCGGATGAGTCTTATTCGTTAGGCGAAGATCCATTAGCGGGTTATCTCGATCCGTTGCGTATTGTTAATCTAGCCATCGAAACAGGGTGTGATGCGATCCATCCGGGTTATGGCTTCCTTTCTGAAAACCAAGAGTTTGCAAGGCTGTGTGAAGAAAAAGGAATCACCTTTGTCGGGCCTGCGTCGTCAGTTATTCACCGTATGGGGGACAAAACCCAAGCCAGAGATAGTATGCGTGCTGCAGGAGTGCCTATTACGCCGGGCTCTGAAGGGAATTTGGCAAATATTGACGAGGCGTTATCGCTCGCGAATGAAATAGGTTATCCCGTTATGGTGAAAGCCACATCGGGCGGCGGTGGGCGTGGTATTCGCCGGTGTGACACGCCCGAGGAGCTTAAAACTCAATACCCGCGAGTTATCTCTGAAGCCACTAAAGCGTTTGGCTCAGCTGAAGTCTTCATGGAGAAGTGCATCGTTAACCCGCGGCACATCGAAGTACAAATATTGGCAGATAGCCAGGGTAATGTGGTGCATTTATTCGAGCGGGATTGTTCTATACAGCGCCGTAACCAAAAATTGATCGAAATTGCTCCCAGCCCGCAAATAACGCCGGAGCAGCGCCAGTACATTGGTAATCTCGCGGTAAAGGCGGCACAAGCCGTTGGTTATGAGAATGCTGGAACCGTGGAGTTTTTGCTGACCGGTAACGAAGTCTACTTCATGGAAATGAATACCCGTGTGCAAGTTGAACATACGATTACCGAGCAAATAACCGGTGTTGATATTGTGCGTGAACAGTTGCGTATAGCTGCAGGTTTGCCGTTGAGTTATCGACAAGATGATATTCAGTTGCGCGGGTTTGCGTTGCAGTTTCGTATCAACGCCGAAGATCCTAAAAATGACTTCTTACCTAGCTTTGGCCGCATTAGCCATTATTACGCTCCTGGAGGCCCGGGGGTTCGTGTCGATACCGCTATTTACACGGGATACGAGATTCCACCGTATTACGATTCCATGTGCTTGAAGCTGGTGGTTTGGGCACTGACGTGGGAAGAGGTGATCGCTCGGGGACAACGCGCATTAGATGATATGCGTTTACATGGTATTAAAACGACCGCTTCGTATTATCAGCAAATCTTGAATCACCCTGACTTTATCGGGGCGGAATTTGATACCAGCTTTGTTCCGACACACCCTGAATTATTAAATTATTCTGAAAAAAGACACCCAAGCGAAGTTGCTTTGGCAATAGCGGCGGCTATTGCAGCACATGCGGGCTGGTAAAACACAGAAGGAATCTACTATGGAACACGTTACTTACGAGCAGCAGCCAAAACGTATTGAAGTTACTGATGTTGTTTTACGCGATGCGCATCAATCATTAATTGCTACGCGTATGCGCACAGAAGACATGTTGCCTATCTGCGAAAAGTTAGATCAAGTTGGTTATTGGTCATTGGAAGTGTGGGGCGGTGCAACATTTGATGCTTGTGTTCGGTTTCTCAAAGAGGACCCTTGGGAGCGTCTTCGCCAGTTGCGTAAAGCGTTGCCTAATACACGCCTACAAATGTTACTGCGAGGGCAAAACCTATTAGGTTACCGCCACTATGCTGATGACGTGGTCGATGCGTTTGTGCAAAAAGCAGCTGACAATGGGATTGATGTTTTTCGTGTGTTTGATGCGCTCAACGATCTGCGAAATATTGAGCAAGCTATGAAGGCGGTAAAAAAAGCCGGAAAGCATGCGCAAGGTGTTATCTGTTACACAACTAGCCCTGTGCATACCCCCGCGTTATTTGTTGAGCAAGCCAAGGCGATGCAGGCGATGGGTGCGGATTCGATCGCAATCAAAGATATGGCGGGTTTGCTAACACCATTTGCCACCTATGATTTAGTCAAAGCGATTAAAGCAGCAGTGGATTTACCATTAGTGATCCATAGCCATTCTACGTCTGGTTTGGCGCCCTTGTGTCAAATGAAGGCGATTGAAGCCGGAGCAGATCGCATTGATACGGCTATTTCATCGTTTGCATCGGGGACTAGTCATCCTGCAACAGAATCACAAGTTGCCGCACTCAAGGATAGCCCTTTTGATACGGGATTAGATTTGGGATTGTTATCCGAGATCGCTGATTACTTCCGTGAAGTGCGTAAAAAGTACCACCAGTTTGAGAGTGAGTTTACGCGCGAAGATGTATCGGTACAGATCAACCAAGTACCGGGTGGCATGATGTCGAATTTAGCGAACCAACTCAAAGAGCAAAATGCACTGGATCGTATTCGCGATGTCTTTGATGAAATTCCCCGTGTGCGTGAGGACCTTGGCTTCCCACCGTTAGTGACACCTACCTCTCAAATTGTTGGTACGCAAGCGGTATACAACGTATTGGCAGGTCAGCGTTACAAAACAATTACCAACGAAGTTAAGCGCTACTTGCAAGGCGGCTACGGCCAAGCTCCTGCTGCTGTGAATACGCAAGTGCTTAAAAAAGCAATCGGGAATGAGCCTGTTAATGAAGGTCGGCCAGCTGATTTATTATCACCTGAACTTAACAAGCTACGTGAAGAGATTGGTTCGCTAGCGTTAAGTGAAGAAGATGTGCTGACCTTTGCAATGTTTCCTGATCTTGGGCGTGAGTTTTTACAGCAGCGCGCGGAGGGATCCTTGACACCAGAAGCTCTGTTACCGGCTGATCAAAAAACGAAATCTCGCATGTCTGAGGCTACGGCAACTGAGTTTCGTATTGATGTACACGGCGAGTCCTACGAGGTAGCGATAACGGGTGTAGGTGATTCTGGGGCCGGTAAACGCAAAATTTACCTCTCATTGGATGGTATGCCGGAAGAAGTGACATTTGAATCGCTCAATGAGTATGTTGCTGAAGCATCTAGTGGCCGTAAACGCGCTACCCAACCTGGGCACGTAACAGCGACAATGCCAGGGAATATCGTCGATGTGCTGGTGGAAGAAGGACAAGTCGTTAAAGCCGGTCAAGCGGTTTTAATTACTGAGGCGATGAAAATGGAAACCGAGATTCATGCTAATTTAGCCGGTACGGTAGCTGCTGTCTATGTGGTGAAAGGGGATCGAGTCACTCCAGGGGAAGTTTTAGTCGAAATTGTTAACTAATGGTAGTTTTAATAGTGTAAATAAGCTTGCGTATGTGCTGATTACACTTGACCAAGGCAGTTTTTATAAGGAATTGTAATAAGCTGCTTTGGAACACGATAGCCTATTGGTATCATACTAAAGATTAATCAGTCTGATAATCTTTCAGCTAACCTACAAATTGATGAGAGTGAGTAAATGGATCAAATTATTCGTGGCGTTTTGCATTTCCATGAACACATTTACCCAGAGCGAAAGGACCTGTTTGGAACTTTGGCCGATGGCCAAAGCCCAGACGTGTTGTTTATTACTTGTTCTGATTCGCGTATCGACCCTAACTTGCTAACCGGCTCGGATCCAGGTGATTTATTTATCTGCCGAAATGCAGGAAATATTATTCCGCCGCACAGTAATGAGACTGGGGGAATGACGGCCTCTATAGAATACGCAGTCGCTGTTTTAGGTGTGCGTCATATTATCGTCTGCGGCCATACTGATTGCGGTGCTATAAAAGGTGCACTGGATATGGATGCGCTGAAAGGTTTGCCCCACGTTAAGGAGTGGTTGGGACATTGTCGTTCGGCAATGGAGATCGTGCGAGAGCGCAATGATATTCCAGGTGATTGCAGTTTGGATCATAAATACCTTAATGAAGCGATTGCTGAGAATGTATTGCAGCAAGTGCAACATTTGCGTACGCATCCAGCTGTGGCGGCCAAATTAGCGAACGCTAAAATCGAAATTCATGGATGGATTTACGATATTAAAACTGGACGCATCCGTTGTTGCAGCCATCAACAAGACACCTTCTCTGATTTTTCTGATCAATACGCTGACATCATTGATCGTATTAATAACGAGCAAGACAGTTAACATCAACAGGTAGTGTGTCCTCTAATGCAGCAACTAAACGTATCTTAGTTGCTGCTTTTGTTTTTCTGATCGTTCGTTTGCATAAACTCACCTACCTACTGAGTGCTAATACGTGCCTCAATCTTAAGCGTGAAATGAGACTAAAACAGGGCATGCGCGTATCTCATAAATGGGTCGGCTATAGTCAAAGCCGTGTTTTTCAATTGGGGATTTGTTTTGTCTACCATGGCTCGTACATTTTTTCGAAACGGCCCTGATTATCGAGAGGGGCGTTCTGTCTCTTTTGCAGACATACGAAATTGTTTTGATTTTAAATCTATCAAAATTGGAAAATGGGTAAGCGTTGCAGAGCAAGAGAATGCTGCGGGCTTGTTTTATGATGCCTTGGCCGATCTCATGTTGATTCTTGAGGCACCAGAAACTCTTATTTCACTGCGCGGCACGCTATCTTTAATGTATGGTACCGGTGGTCGGCCGGGCGTTGCGGCACATTATGATGCTGCAAACCGAAGTTTTGCGCTTGCTAAAAATGCAGGGCCGGGCAGTATTGCACATGAATGGTTTCACGCATTAGATCACTACTTAGTTGATAAGGCATTCGCTGATGCCCCCACCTCGATGTTTGCTTCCAAAGCATGGCTAAGTGACGCTACGCCGGTTGCACATCCATTAAATGATTATCTAATCGCTTGTTTTAAGGCCATTTTGTTAGACGAGCAGGGCGATGGCCCTAGCGATCTTTTTGTAGCCTCGGCGTCTATGGATAAACAACTTGGGCAATTATATTACAGTCAGCCGGAAGAACTCTGCGCGCGTGCATTTGAAGCCTATGTTCAAGACGCTAATGTTACCAATCATTTTCTGGTTAAAGGGACTAAACAGTCACCTGAAGCAAAAGCCGGTTTATACCCAGCTGCCGAGCAGCGTATTCGTATCAATCAGGCTTTCTATCAGTACTTTTCTGTTTTAGGCACACTATTGATGCGCCATTAATCTTAAGTTCGGATAACCAGAGGTAGGATCTTTTTATAGTCTGTTAATGTTTATCAATAACTATTTTTATACTATATTTATAAAACTTCCTCATGGTTAGCATGCATGGATGTCTGTACTCACCGAAGCCATTTATGATTGCTATACTTTATAAGAATATTAATTACGTCATCCCCATAACTTTACTTGTTATCACCTTTGCCAGTATTGGTGGCTTCCACGCAGGCTTATTCAACACGTATTTAGATGTGCTAGATCCAAAGCATAATTATGTAACAGAAGCCTATGATGACGAAAATAGTGAGTATGTGATATTTAAGCAGGGTGGTTCCGTTAGTGTTTTCTGCAACGTAAAAAGTTTAGAAGGGGATCGCTTTTGTGGGTTATCTATTTATCTATCCGAGGACTTAAGCGATGGTTTGGACTTAAGTCGTTACGATGAGCTTGAGCTAAGCGTTAGTTATTTTTCACCGTCGCAAGATACCAAAATCAGAGTCTTCTTGAAAAACTTTGATCATGAACTCTCCAAGCCTGATGATGATCTATCGTTAAAGTACAATGCTGTTCGATTTGAAGCCGGTCACAGCCGGGAAACAATCCAAATTCCCACGCGTTACTTTCAAGTAGAGACTTGGTGGACTGATTTACTCAATGTGGATTATGAGCATTCTCAAGTTGATCTAACTAATGTGTCAGTCATTGAGCTAACGTCCCATGAGTTCCCGTTACCAAAAATAGGTGAGTATCGAATCACTCTACACTCTATGGAGTTTAAAGGCCGTAGTATTGATGAGTTTAGTTTGATTTGGTGGTTATTTATTTTATGGCTGATAGTCTCTGTTTATCTTTTAAATCGTCAGCGCCTTGTATATATCAGCCGAAACGAAGTACTAAAGCAGGTTTCCAATCAAGACTCACTCACTCAGCTATTAAACCGGCGAGGGTTAGGGGAATACTTTTCACAGATTAAAAAAGAAAAAACCAGTGACGATGTTGTAACGTTAATTTATTTAGACTTAGATAATTTTAAACGTATTAATGACTCATTTGGGCATCTCGTAGGGGATTCAGTTTTAATTGAAACTTGCAAACGAATAGCTCACCTTGTTAATGATTGTCAAAAAAATAAAGATTGCAGTGATTCAGCCATCGGTCGTATTTCAGGCGATGAATTTGTACTTTTATTGCTTAATTGTAAAGCACCTTTAATTCCTGATTTGTCGGCAAAAATTTTAGAGAAAATTGCCGAGCCTATTAAAACAGGTAATCGCTTGATCTGTGATTTGAATGCTAGTTTAGGGGTTACACAGTCTGTCTTAGCCAATAAACCTATTACTTTCAGTGATTTGTTAGAACAGGGTGATGCTGCAATGTATTTTGCAAAGCAGTCGGGTAAAAACCAGTACAAGTTTTTTGACCGGCAAGTGCAAGAGAAAATCATGCTAAAGCGTAAGATTTCGACGACGTTGCGGTATGCACTTAATACACATGCTTTTACTTTGATGTATATGCCCATCTACCATATTGAATCATTAGAAGTGGCTGGGGCAGAGGTGCTTTTGCGCTGTATTGATCCCTCTATGGAGGGGATTGGTCCCGATCAATTCATCTCGGTTGCGGAAGAGTTTGGGATGATTAAAGAGATTGATTTGTGGGTTATTGAAGAGGTTTTTCGTATTCTTCAGTCGAGTGGTCTTTGCGAGTCTAATCCTGACTTTAGAATCTCCGTTAATATCTCCGCCGAAGAAATGAATGATATTCACTTCCCCGATGTGTTAGCAAAGCTAGCTCAGCAATACGCCGTTTCACCGGCTTGTATTGAGTTGGAAATCACTGAAACACGTTTAGTTGATATTGATGCAAGCAATATTGATGTTCTGCAACGCATCAGAGCATTGGGCTTTAGGTTAGCCCTTGATGATTTTGGAACGGGGTATACAGCATTTAATCAGTTATACCATTACCCTGTGGATCAACTAAAAATTGATAGAAGCTTTATCAATGAACTTCATGCGGGTTGTAAGCATGCTGTCATGGTTGATGCTATTTTGTCCATTGCCAATTCTTACCAATACGAAACAGTAGCGGAAGGGGTTGAAACACAAGACCAGCTAACCCTGCTCAGAGAAAAGGGATGTGATTTAGCTCAAGGGTATTTTTTATCAAAACCACTCAAGTGGGTTCATTTTGTTGAATTACCGGGAGTTAAAATCTATGAATCGAGTCCATCCGCATAGCAGGCTGTTTTAGCTCGCTTTTATGGATATGAAAGCAGGAAATGCTGTCACACCATTATGAATGTAATGAAATCTTCTACCGATACTCCTCTTGTCCTCGTTGGACCTGTGTTGCGGCAATTAACCTCAAAGGCGGTCACTTTTTGGTTGGCGACTTCTCGGCCTGTATCACTCTCGCTACGTTTATTCCCTGAAGGCGAAGAGCCGGTTAATCATTCTGAGGCCCTCACCAGTCATAAAGTTTTTAAAGCGGGCGAGCTGCTGTATTTTTACTGCGTCGTGTTTTCGCAAGCAAAGCCACTACCGCACGATGTATGGATAGGGTATGACCTCGCTTTAAAAACAACATCAGATAGTACCCCTATTAGCGTGGTCGAGTGGGCAAGTGATATTTGTTATGGCGGACAGTCATTACCGGGTTTTATGATCAAATCCCACCTAAGTACTTTACTCCATGGGTCTTGCCGTAAGCCTCACTTGCTGCCCGCTGAATCGGAAGATAAAAAGGACAGCGGGGACGGTCTCGTCCGAGCAGATAAGCACCTAGCCACCATCATGGGCCAAAAGGGCAGCATGAATGAGCACGAGTTCGTTGAACGATGGCCCGCTTTGTTAATGATGTCGGGTGACCAAGTCTATGCCGATGATGTCGCAGGTCCAATGTTGGTTGCCATTCACCAATTGATTGATCGTTTGAAGTTGCCTGATGAAGCCTTAGAAGGTACAGATTTATCGGATAGTAAAGCGCTGTGGCATGACCAGCCACATTACTACAAACGAGATTCCCTGTTACCAAAAACAGAGCAAGGTGGAGAGTTACGCAAGCAGTTTTTTGGTGGTGCAAGAAAGCCGGTATTTACCTCTAGCAATGCAAATAATCACTTGATGTCATTATCTGAAATGCTGGCTATGTATTTATTGGTATGGTCACCTGAGTGCTGGGTGGGTATCACGCTTGAGCGGCCTAGCTCTATTAATGAGCAATTGGATGTTGAGCGGTACGCGCGAGAGCAAACGGCGATCAATAGCTTTAAAGCTGATTTGATTCATGTGCGGCGAGTAATGGCGCATGTGCCCAGTGCGATGATATTTGATGACCACGATGTTACCGATGATTGGAATTTGACTGCGGGTTGGGAAAAGTCTGCTTATGAACACCCGTTATCACGACGTGTTATCGGTAATGCCTTGATTGCCTACCTTTTGTGCCAAGGGTGGGGGAACGCACCTGATCAGTTTGATGAGGGTTTATTAGCACATTTATCCACTACGCTAGCAGCTCCTGGAACAAAGCAGCACGATGCGTTTATTACTCAATTATTAGCGTTTGATCACTGGCATTTCCATTGGGATACTGACCCTGCATTGCTCGTATTAGATACACGGACACATCGGTGGCGTTCCGAGAAAAATATCGATCGGCCATCAGGGTTAATGGATTGGGAATCAATCACTGATTTGCAATATAGCTTATTGGATAAGAAAGCAGTTGTCATGGTGTCGCCGGCGCCAGTGTTTGGTGTGAAATTGATAGAGTCAATTCAGCGGATGTTTACATGGGCGGGTTATCCGTTAATGGTGGATGCTGAAAACTGGATGGCTCATAACGGTGCCGCTCATGGTTTGATGAATTTATTTAGGCACCCACGGACACCTCAGCACTTTGTTATTTTGTCGGGTGATGTACATTATTCGTTTGTTTATGACATCGAGTTACGGGGACGCAAAAACAGCCCATCCATTTGGCAAATTACCAGTAGCGGGCTTCGGAACGAATTCCCTCCCAAACTGCTGGATGTATTTGATCGTTTAAATCGTTGGTTGTATGCGCCTTGGTCGCCACTCAACTGGTTTACAAAGCGTCGCGGTATGCGCGTGTCTCCCCGAAAGCCCGATAATGCGAAGTTAGGCGAGCGTTTGTTGAATGCGGCGGGTATCGGATTGGTTACCCTAGATAAAGAAGGTGTACCCACTCGCATAGCGCAATTATGTGCTGACGGTCGGGAAATTGATTTTGAGATCGATGATAAGCATGCGCAATGGGAATAAGCAGCCTTTACGCAACAAAACGTCTACAATAGACGCACTTTAACTGCTAATTTTTTTGCAAGGTGCTCTTTTGACTGAATCTACTTTTACGGCCGTCGGTTTACGTGACGAATTGATCGATAACCTCGCGTCTTTGGGCTATGACTCAATGACTCCTATCCAGTCACAAAGCTTACCAAAAATTTTAGCGGGCCAAGATTTAATTGCGCAAGCAAAAACAGGATCGGGTAAAACGGCAGCGTTTGGATTAGGCCTATTGAATGCTATAGATAGCGATAGCCGAGCGATACAAGCATTGATCTTATGCCCAACGCGTGAGCTTGCAGATCAAGTGGCTGACGCGCTGCGAAAAATGGCACGTTTGATCAATAACACGCGAATCGTTACGCTGTGTGGTGGTGTTCCAATTAAAGGCCAACTCATATCATTAGAGAATACAGCTCATATCATTGTCGGCACGCCAGGCCGCATAGCTGATCACTTAGTGCGCGAATCGCTGGATTTAGGTCAATGCAAAACATTAGTACTTGATGAAGCGGATCGTATGCTGGATATGGGGTTTGAGCCGCAAATTGATGCGGTTTTAGAGGCCATCCCTGCGGCTAACCAACGCTTACTATTTAGTGCGACTTTCCCTAAAGAAATTGCGAAGTTAGCTGAAAAAGTGATGCATGACCCCGTTATGGTGAAGGTCGAGTCGCAACATGATGAGTACTCCATCGAACAGCATTTTTATCAAGTAGCCGATGAAGATGAGCGCCTGGAAATGGTTGATCGTTTGTTACGTCATTACCAACCGGCTGCTGCGGTCATTTTCTGTAATACAAAGCGTGAAGTCGAAGCAGTGTATCAGTCCTTACAGTCTCAACGTTATCGTGTTAAATCCTTACATGGTGATTTAGAGCAGCGAGATCGTGATGTTACTTTAGCAATGTTTGCTAATGGCTCGGTAAACGTTTTAGTGGCGACTGACGTAGCGGCTCGTGGTTTGGATATCGACTCGGTTGATTTGGTTATTAATGAGCAAATTGCTTTTGAACCTGAGGTGCATGTCCACCGTGTAGGGCGAACAGGTCGCGCTGGAGCAACCGGTACGGCATGCACCTTGTTTAGCCAAAAAGAATCGTTCCGTTTTGATCGTTTAAAGGAATATCTAAACTTAGATGATGAAGCGATCAATGCGAGTGCTGCTCGTTTATCGCAAAACGATGTCCGTTTCCCCGAGCTATGTACAGTTGAAGTTTCCGGTGGCAAAAAAGATAAGGTGCGTCCAGGGGATATTGTGGGGGCATTAACGGCTGATAAAACCATTACCTCTGATGATATTGGTAAAATACAAGTCAAGCCTCAGCGCACTTATGTGGCGGTTAGGTTAACAGTCATTAAAGAAGCAATGGATCTGCTCAAACACGGTAAAATTAAAGGGCGTACTTTTAAGGCACGTCGTATTAGTTAACCATGAGACGCCTAATGCCTTTTTCTGTCGGTCGACCATCAGACTAAATAGAACTTTGTGAGCCTTTGTCGGTCAGCAGTTGCAGGGCTGATGACGTCGAATTTAGCAGTTGTGTTTTTAAATCGTTTTACTAATTTTGTCATGACTGATTCGTGATGCCTTTTTCGCTATGAAAAACGTAACTTATGGAGAAGTCTCATGAAAAAAATTTCATTAGTAACATGGATATTGTTGACTCTATCCCCGGCAGCGTTCGCCGATTGGACGCTAGTAGGGGAAGAATCGCGGATCGATTACGTATCCATCAAAGCCAATAGTACAGGCGAAGTTAATTATTTTAAGACCCTAGAAGGTTCTATCACCGACAGTGGTGCTGTTTCTCTGACTATCGATCTAAATAGTGTAGAGACGGGCGTTTCTATTCGTAATGAGCGAATGCAAACAGAGTTTTTTGATACAGAAAGCTTTGCGGATGCTAAGGTGCGTGGAGCCGTTGATGTAAGCCGAGCAGTTGAATTACAGAAGGGCGAGACTTATCAGGAAGCACTTAAGCTCACTCTGTCTTTACATGGCGTAGTCGCCGATGTTGATGCACAAGTACAAGTCACCAAATTAGCTAATGATCAGCTGTTAGTGACTTCGTTAAGCCCCGTTATTATTGATGCGCAAACTTTTGACTTAGGCGAAGGTGTGGAAAAGCTTCAGACACTCGCTGGGTTGCCTTCAATAAGCTCGGTAGTTCCGGTCACCTTCAATCTAGTCTTTAAGTAACATCGATAGACTGGCTCATGACTAATCAGCCAGTCTATTTTTGACGTTAAAGTACTGCATTAATAAAGCTTTGTAATTCGGGGGTTTGGGGGTTGGCAAAGACTTCTTTGGCATCGCCCGTTTCCCACACTTTCCCTTGATGCATGAAAACAACGCGGTCTCCCACATCACGAGCAAAATTCATCTCATGCGTTACTAGTACGAGTGTCATACCTTCACTAGCCAATTGTTCTAGCACCTTAAGAACATCTCCCACAAGCTCCGGATCTAGCGCTGAGGTGATCTCATCGCACAGCAGTACTTTTGGTTTCATGGCCAGTGATCGAGCAATAGCAACACGCTGTTGCTGCCCTCCGGATAGTTCACTAGGATAACTGTTATATTTGTCGCCTAGACCAACCTTTTCCAACACCTCTTTGGATGTCGCTTCGGCGTCTTGTGCTGATGTTTTACGGACGAGTTTAGGCGCCAATTCGATATTTTGTCCCACAGTCAAATGAGGAAAGAGGTTAAAGTTCTGAAATACCATCCCCACGCTTTTGCTAAGCTTGCGGACTTGGAAGTCGTCTGTGCTAACTTCCATCTGATCCAGAATGATATTGCCTTCGGAGTATGACTCCAAACCATTTATGCAGCGCAGTAAGGTGCTTTTGCCTGAGCCGCTGCGTCCTATAATTGAAACAACTTCACCCGCAGCAATGGTTAGGTCGACGCCTTTAAGTACATGGTTATCGCCATAGTATTTGTGGATGTTTTCGATATTAACGAGCGACATTTAATTTGTTCTCCAACTTGCGGCTTGCGACTGATAATGGGTAGCAGAGTAAAAAGTAAATAAGTGCAACCATGCCAAAGACTTTGAAAGGTTCGAAGGTTGCGTTATTGAGCATGGTTCCAGCTTTGGTCAGCTCTACAAATCCAATAATCGAAGCCAGTGCGGTGCCTTTAACAATTTGTACTGAAAAGCCTACTGTAGGTGGGATAGAAACGCGTAAGGCTTGGGGCAATATTATATGACGCATAATTTCATAATAACTGAGACCTAAGCAGCGTGAAGCTTCCCACTGGCCTTTCGGAATCGATTCGATACACCCACGCCAAATCTCAAATAAGAAGGCACTGCTAAAGAGTATTAAAGCGAATGAAGCGGCGGTCCACTCAGATACGTCAAAGCCAAACAAGGACAGTCCAAAAAACACCAAAAATAACTGCATTAATAAAGGGGTTCCTTGAAATAGCTCAACATAAATACGTATAAGTCGTTGCGCTACCTTGTTACCACTCGTTTGTATAAAAGTTAGTATTAAACCCACAATTGAGCCGCCGACAAAGGCGATCAACGATAAAACGACAGTCCAACGTGCCGCGAGTAGCAGGTTACGAAGGATGTCCCAATCAGTAAATTGATACATTAGCGGGCCCTCAAGTTAGGGAATGCCACATAGCCAATCAACTTAAATATTTGACGCATACCAATGGCAATAACTAAATACAGTAAAGTAACGACGAAATAAGTTTCAAAGCTTAAAAAGTTGCGGGATTGGATAAAGTTGGCAGCGAAGGTGAGTTCTTCTACGGATATTTGCGATAGTACTGCTGATCCGAGCATCACGATGATGCATTGGCTGGTTAGTGCTGGATATATACGAGCAATGGCAGGTGGCAACACAACGCGTGTAAAGATCTGTACACGTGTAAGCCCAAGCGTTTTAGCTGCTTCTACTAATCCTTTTGGTGTGGCTTCTATACCGGCACGGATAATTTCGGTGCTGTAGGCCCCTAAATTAATAACCATTGCCAATAAACCCGCTTCCATCGCTGAAAGCTTGATACCCAAAGAGGGTAAACCAAAAAAAATAAAAAATAGTTGTACGATAAACGGCGTGTTTCTGACTAGTTCAACATATAAGCCTACTACACGGCTTAGCCAAGTAGTTTTGCCCGCGCGAGCTGCTGCTCCCAGCGTGCCTAACAGGCAGCCGAGAACAGTAGTAAACACGGTAAGGAGTATAGTGGTGACCAAGCCTTCTAGTATTTCGCTCTTATAGTTAAGTAATTCAGCAAAATTAAAGGTGTAGTCCATAAGTCTTCCTGCTGTGTTTTGGGTGACAATGGACTTACTGTGCTTTCAATTCAGCAGGTAGTTCAGCTTTTAACCACGTCATGGATAGCTTGTCTAAAGAACCGTCACTTAAACCTTTAGATATAAGGCTGTTTACTTTTGCTAGAAGGGCATCATCGCCTTTGTGGACACCTATGTAACAAGGTGAGTCTTTAATCATGAACTTGCTAACGGGTTTACGATCGCCAGCATTTTCTGCAATCTTGGCAACTACTAAGTTACCAGTGGCAATTAAATCGACTTGTCCAGAAAGGTAGGCAGAAATAGTGGTGTTGTTATCTTCGAAGCGTCGAATAGTTGCATCTTCGGGTGCTAGTTTACTGAGTTCTAAGTCTTCAACTGAGCCTCGCGTTACGCCAACCACCTTGCCGGAGAGGTCGGCTGGTGAACTTACCGTAGCTGATTCAGTACCAAACACACCCAGGAAGAAGGGTGCATAAGCCATTGAGAAATCGATTGCTTTTTCTCGTTCTGGATTTTTGCCCATGCTGGAAATCACTAGGTCTACTTTGCGGGTTTGTAAGTAGGGAATACGGTTTGCACTGGTTACGGGCACAAGCTCAAGTTTCAGATCCATTTCGTTGGCTAGGTATTTGGCTGTATCAATGTCGTATCCAACGGGTTGTAAATCAGGACCTACTGAACCAAAAGGCGGGAAATCTTGTGGGACGGCTACTTTGAGAGTTCCACGTTCTTGTACGGTTTCTAATTGGCTGGCAACAGTGAGAGTGCTAGCTAACGTTAGGCAGGCCACGCCTACAACTTTTAATGCAGACTTTGTGAAGCGTTTCATATGGTATTCCCTCTAATTCCAAATATTCTAAAAATTCACGGCGGTTGGATGAGCTGTTTGTTACTTTTGTTACTTTTTATTTGTCTTTTGCAACTAAAGGGCCAACTTTATTTGGTAAGTAGTGATAGTTTAGAAAAATATTTTTTATACATATAAAACAAGGATCTACGTTTTTTAGTATGTATGAGGATATGAGAAGAATGTGGGAATAAATGAATGAAGGAAAAAAACTGCATCAACTCAGGGATATTTCGGAAGTGTATTGTGAGTTGGCACTGTTTTGGTGCGATCAGCATATGGCCTGATAGCGAGGCCCCTAAAAAGTATGTTATGAAAAATCGACTTCTTCTAGGGCTTTATAGAAGGCGGTAACTTTATCTATGTGCAATTGAGCGTCGTCAGCACAAAAATCCAGAGTTTTGTTAGCGAGTAACGCTATTAAGCTCATAGCGGCACTGTAGCTGTTAAAGGAAGAGGCGCTTTCTAGGGGGCACTCTATCCAAACATCAACTTGCTTCGCTTGTTGTCGCAAAGAAAAGTCTGAGATCAAGAGGGTGGGTATTGATAGCGTTTTGAGTTGTGCTATCAGAGGTTGTATGAGTGTAGGCCGGCGTCTGAAACCAATCAGAATGACTAAATCATCGGGGGATAAATTAGCTAGCTCCTCCCCAACTGTTTGGCCGCTGACAGGCGCTAAGCTTACATTTGAGCGAATTTGCACCAGTTGCTGACGACAATGAACTGCGATGGGGTAGCTGTTGCGAAAACCAATGACGACTACGTTTTTCGCATTGCCAATGTGCTCTGCTGCTCTATCGACCGTTTCATTAGTGAGTGTGTTTTGTAGATACTGTAAATTTTTGATTTCTTGCTCAAAGTGTTGGTTGTGCAATGCTCCCGATGATTGAGAGTTAAAAAATGGTGTGCCCTGGTGTCTCTCTTTTTGAGCTACGTGACGAGCTTCTTTAAACGAACTGTAGCCTAAACGCTTAAATAAACGACTAATGGTAGCTTTCGAAATTTCACACGTGCTTGCCAGGTCGGTACTGTTAAATAGCGGCAAGTTATCGGGGTGGGATAATAAAAAATCAGCCAGCTTTTTTTCTTGCGGTGTGAGTTGTTCATAATTATCACGAATTTTTTCGGATATCACGTCCATTTGCCGTTCCAAATCAAGTAACTAAGCTGCATTAAAACCTGATCAAGCTATCTGTGCAAGGGGCTGTTATTGTGTGAGGAATTTGATCTTTAGGTCAGATAATTGTTAGAGTACAAAGGAATTTGCTGATATTTGAAACTTGTTACTTGGCCGTGAGTGGTGGCTAGGAGTTTCAAATGTGAGTACTTGTTGTCAAATACTCTGGAGATTTTCTTTTTAATGCCTGATTCGAAATTAGATCCTATCGATAGTCAGAGCGATATTATGACTCCCGACGGCTTGGTTAATCCGATTGATACCGATTACCAAGTAGGTCAGGACAATGTCGCACTTAACATAGGGCCGTTCGGCCTTGATATTCACAACCGCGTATTTTTGATTTCAGGGTTAGCAATTGTTGCATTTGTTATTTTGACCCTAGCTTTTCAAAATAGTGTCGCTCCAGTATTTGGAGACATGCGCAGTTGGATAACCACGAATTTAGATTGGTTCTTCTTATTATCCGGTAACATTTTTGTTCTGGTCTGCTTATTCCTTATCGTATCGCCTATGGGCAAAGTACGTATTGGTGGGACTGAGGCTAAACCAGATTATGGTTATCTCGGGTGGTTTTCTATGCTGTTTGCAGCAGGAATGGGCATTGGCTTGATGTTCTATGGGGTATCAGAGCCGTTGTCGCATTTTGGCAGTTCATTGGGCGGTACAACCGTCGTTGATGGTGTGCGAACTGACTGGGCACCTTTAGGGGCGGCGGCGGGTGATGCTGCCGCTGCTGAGCGTCTGGGTATGGCGGCAACTATTTTTCACTGGGGTTTACACCCGTGGGCAATTTACGCTGTTTTGGCGCTGGGATTAGCTATCTTTTCGTTTAATAAAGGCCTTCCGCTAACGATGCGTTCGGTTTTTTATCCTATCTTAGGTGAGCGTGTTTGGGGCTGGCCTGGTCATATCATCGATATCTTAGCAGTGTTTGCGACCTTGTTTGGTTTGGCGACCTCGCTAGGTTTAGGGGCATCACAAGCAGGAGCTGGGCTCAATTATTTGTTTGGAGTGCCAACCGGTACAACTACGCAGGTCTTGCTAGTAATTGGCATTACGGCAATAGCCCTAGTCTCAGTGTTAGCTGGGTTAGATGCAGGGGTTAAGCGCCTTTCCGAAATTAATATGACTCTGGCTGCGTTGCTTCTGCTGTTTGTCATTATTGTAGGGCCTACTGTCGCTATCTTGACGGGCTTCGTGGCTAACCTTGCTGCTTATGTCCAGAACTTACCTGGTTTAGCGATGCCGTTTGGGCGTGAAGATGCCAACTTCTCACAAGGTTGGACAGCGTTTTATTGGGCGTGGTGGATTTCTTGGTCACCTTTTGTTGGTATGTTTATCGCGCGTGTTTCTCGTGGTCGTACTGTTCGGGAGTTCATGGTGTCGGTGCTGCTTATCCCGTCGACCGCATGTGTTTTATGGATGACAGCCTTTGGCGGAACAGCCATTAGCCAAGTGGTTAATGATGGCTATACCGCGGTACAAGACGCGAGCTTGCCGATTCAATTGTTCACTATGCTGGATGCGTTACCGTTGTCTCAGATTACATCGTTTATTGCGATAATCTTGGTTATCGTCTTCTTTGTCACTTCATCTGATTCAGGCTCGTTGGTTATTGATGCGATTGCGGCTGGTGGTAAAGTAGATTCGCCAAAACCTCAACGTGTCTTCTGGTGTACTTTTGAAGGCCTAGTTGCCATCGCTTTAATACTCGGTGGTGGTTTGGTTGCTTTACAGGCGATGGCTGTGTCAACAGGATTGCCATTCACGATTGTTCTGTTAGTTGCTTGTGCATCGGTTCTTAAAGGGTTAGCGTCGGAGCCGCGCGCTTAAGTTTCGTTAATAGATCACCGACCTCTAGAGCCGATAGCTTATAATGAGCTATCGGCTTTTTTATTGTTTTAACAATTGCCGTCTTTTTATACTCAACTTTCTCATGGAATATAGATTATGGAAGTCGAACAGCTCGAAATACTGACTTTTTTGAAAGATCATGTTCCTTTTCGTTGGTTACCGGAAGAGGAGTTGTCCAAGGTAGCCACTGAAATAGATGTATCTTATTTTAGAGCTGGGGCAACGATTTTAGAGGTTGGCCAAACGAATAGTGACCTCCACATAGTCCGAAGTGGTGCGGTGGAGATCTACTTACGTAACGGTGAGTTATTTAACCGTTTAGGTGAAGGCGGTATGTTTGGGCAACAAAGCGTACTGACTAAAAGCCCGGTAAGGTTTCCGGCTAAAGCGCTGGATGACACGTTAATCTATTTCATTCCTTATGCACTTTTTATTGAGTTATTTGATCGACATGAGCGTTTCTCTGATTTTGTCGAATTAGAGAATAATAAGCGACTTAGCCACACTGTAACCCGACGCCAAGATGCTAATGAGCTGATGACATCACCGGTCAATAAGCTCATTACTCGTGAACCGATACTGATTAGTGAATCGGCCACGGTTAAAGAAGCAGCCTGCTTAATGAGCGAAGAAGATATTTCTTGTCTATTGGTGGCAGACGCGCAGGATTCGGTATCAATGATTGGGATTATGACCGACAGGGACTTACGGACTCGGGTGATTGCTCAAGGGTTAGATTACACGACTTTAGTGCGCCATATCATGACACCTGCCCCTATTACGATTGATTCCAGCCATTTTGTTTTTGAAGCCATGTTAACCATGCTGACTCATAACGTGCACCATTTGCCTGTACTACACCTTGGGAAGCCTGTCGGAGTCATTGGGATATCGGATATTATTCGTTATGAATCCCATAATAGCTTGTTTGTGGTTAGTAGTATTTTTGATGCGCAAAGCGTAGAAGAAATTAGCGCATTGATTCCGGATATCCATGCAAGTTTTACACGCATGGTAAATGAAGATGCTAATTCACATATGATAGGTAGTGCTATGTCGGTTATTGGACGTAGCATAAAACAGCGATTGTTAGCCTTGGCTCAAGAGCAACTAGGTGAGCCTCCCATCCCGTATTGTTTTTTGGCGTTAGGCTCAATGGCACGAGATGAGCAATTAGTCCTAACAGATCAAGATAATGCGCTCATTTTGGATGATTCTTATAATGCTGAGCTGCATGGCGAATATTTTTTAAAACTGGCGCGTTTTGTTTGTGATGGTTTGGCCGAATGTGGCTACAGTTATTGCACTGGCAATATTATGGCAACCAATACCCGTTGGCGGCAGCCTTTGTCGGTTTGGAAGGGGTATTTCACTGAATGGATTGAGCAGCCGACACCTGAGTCGTTATTGAATAGCTCGATATTTTTTGATCTAGACGGCGTTTGGGGGCAAACAGAGTGGGCTGATGAGCTTACCGCTTTGATTGCTAAAAAGGCCCAAGCCAGTCCGCACTTTTTAGCCTGTCTAACGCGCAATGCGATTAATCGTAAACCACCATTAGGCTTTTTTAAGGATTTTGTGGTTGAGAAAGATGGTGAGCATAGGAATACGATAAATTTAAAACGACGAGGCACGGCACCCTTGTCAGATCTTATTCGTGTCTATGCGCTAGCGGTGGGGTCAACAGCACAAAACTCGTTTGAGCGTCTGGACGATATTATCGCGGCCAATATTTTACCGCCAGGGCGTGGGCCCGATTTACGTGATGCATTGGAGTTTATTTCGATGGTGCGGATACGGCATCAGGCGCTAGATTTAGAGGCGGATCGGGTGCCTGATAACAATATCGAACCCGAACAAATAAGCCCTTTTGAGCGAAGAAACCTGAAGGATGCTTTTCAGATAGTTGCTAACGCACAAAAATTCATCGTTATAAAATACCCACCTAATCGGCGATTTTAATGTCCAATAGTACACCGATAAAAACCCCATTGTCTGATGGCAGCGTCGATTGGCTTTTGAATTTTGAGCGAGGCGCAAAGCAGGCCAGCAGCGCTTTTCTAAAAGCGTATTATCAAAGTAGTGTGCCAGCTGCTGATACGCCTTTAAGCCGAGTGCCTTTTTTAGCGATGGATTTTGAGACCACGGGACTTGACGCGAGCCGAGATGAAATTGTGAGCATAGGCGTTGTGCCGTTTACGTTAGAGCGTATTCACTATAGCCAGAGCAAACATTGGTTGGTGAAGCCTATCGCGCCATTAAATGCAGATTCTGTTGTGTTCCATGGTATTACCCATCGGGATTTGGATGAAGCGGAAGACTTTGAAAATGTGATTGAGCCATTGTTAAAGGTAATGGCGGGGCGTGTGCTTGTGGTTCATTATCGCTCCATAGAAAGGCCATTTCTATATCGAGCATTGGAGCAGCGTATTAATGAAGGCGTTGTTTTTCCTGTTGTTGATACGATGGCTATAGAAGCCTCATTATGCCGCTCTTCTATGTGGGCACGAATCAAACAAAAGCTTGGTATAAAACCAGAGTCTATTCGCTTAGGGGATAGCCGTATGCGATACGGCTTGCCTAATTACCCTTCGCATCATGCGCTTACTGATGCTTTAGCCACTGCAGAACTATTTCAAGCAGAGGTTGCTTATCACTTGTCTCCTGAAACACCGATCGGCGATATTTGGCTTTAATCATAGGTGGTTTACAAATCACCCACTGAACGCGCTACCCGCTCACTGCGAAGTGTATTCCATGCTTCATATTGGCTTAGAAAAATGTGACCTGTGAGTTCGTCAACAAAATGCGTGCGACGTAAGCGGTCCATAATAGGGCCTTTCACTTCTGATAAATTCAGTGTGACACCACTATCGTTTAAGCGATGATTAATGGCTTCTAGGCTTTCTAAAGCGGATGCGTCAATGAAGTTAACCGCTGGGCACATGAGTATCAGGTGCTCAATATTAGGATTGGACATGACCAAGTCATATACGCGGTCTTCAAGATAACGTGCATTGGCAAAGTAGAGGCTTTCATCAACTCTTAGGGTCAGTATGTGGTTGTCGGTCTCTACATGATGGCGATCGATGTTGCGAAAATGTTCTGTTCCTGGAACACGACCAACAATTGCGCTGTGCGGTTTACTAGTGCGGTATAAATGCAACAAAATCGATAAGCCTACTCCAGCGATAATGCCTAGTTCTACGCCTTCAGCCAGGGTCAGTAAAATAGTAGCGAGCATGGCAAAAAAATCACTGCGTGAAAAATCCCATGTCCGTTTTAATGCCCCCATATCCACTAATGATAAAACAGCCACAATAATGGTTGCAGCCAGTGTTGCCTTAGGCAAAAAGAACAACAAAGGGGTGAGAGTTAATGCTGCCAATGCGATACCTATTGCTGTAAACGCACCGGCTGCAGGTGTTTCCGCTCCTGCATCGAAGTTAACCACAGAACGCGAGAAGCCGCCTGTGACAGGGAAACCGCCAGAGATGGAAGCTGCGATGTTTGAGGCTCCAAGGCCAATCAGCTCTTGATTAGGGCTGATTCGTTGACGCCGTTTTGCCGCTAATGTTTGTGCCACTGACACGGATTCTACAAAGCCGACAATGCTGATTAAGACGGCTGACACTAAAAGCTCTTGCCAAATATTGTACTCAAATTGAGGTAAAGTAAGGCTAGGAAGGCCTGAGGGTATAGCGCCAACAAGCTGGACACCATGTTGTTGTAAATCTAGCCCCCATGCAGCTAATGTGGTGAGTGCAATGGCTAACACAGGACCGGCTTTAGCCAGTATTTCAGCTAGCGCATGGCCAATACCTTTATTAAGTAAATAGCTTTTTAGGTATTTCCTTGACCAAAATAGAAAGCCTGTTGCAAAGCTCCCAATAACCAGTGTGGGAATATTAGTGGATGGTAGTTCACTAAAAAGCGAAACGATGAGGTCCCACAGGTTGCTACCGTCCGCTTTAATTCCCAAGATATGTTTAAGTTGGCTGGCGGCAATAATTAACCCAGAGGCCGTAATAAATCCCGAGATAACAGGGTGGCTTAAAAAGTTGGCAAGCATGCCTAATTTTAAAAAGCCCATGATGAGCAGGATAAGGCCGGACATAAACGCTAAAATAATAGCGGCGGCTATATACTCATCACTGCCCTGTAACGCTAAATTGCCGACAGCTGCAGCCGTCATCAATGAGACAACAGCCACTGGGCCTACTGACAATGTGCGGCTAGTACCAAAAATAGCGTAAGCAACTAACGGTAATATGCTGGCATAAAGACCCACCTCCGGTGGCAACCCCGCCAACAAAGCATAAGCTAATGATTGTGGGATTAGCATAATAGTGACAATGAGCGCTGCGATTAAGTCGCTAGTGAGTGTGCGCTGATTGTAGTTACCTATCCAATCAAAAATAGGTAAGTAACGCTTGAGCATAGATATATCCTTAGCTACGGCGAGTCTGGTGTTTACTGTTTCTGGTCAAAGTTACAGGCTTGTGCTGCTTCGTGATCCGAAGGTCTATGAGGCAGTATTGTTGGTTTAGCGAGCCATTCATGACCTTTAAGCATGCCATTCCAATAAATCCACGGCAGCATTTTCTCCTTAAGAAACCAAGATAGCCGGCTTGGCTGGGTGCCTTTTACTAACCAAGAGGGGAAAGTAGGCTGTAGTTTGCCTCCATAACCAAACTCAGCGAGTACAATTTTTCCACGCTCAACGGTTAGAGGGCAGGATCCGTAACCATCGTAAATGGCTCTGGGGACTTCACCTTGGAGTACCATCAGCACGTTTTCGGCTACGACGGGTGCTTGTTTTCTGACAGCAGCCGCTGTTTTGGCATTTGGAGTATTGCTGCAGTCTCCGAGGCCAAAAATATTACCGTAGTGCTTATGTTGTAATGTTTCTGAGTTTAGGTTGAGCCAACCTGCGTCATCTGATAATTGGCTTTGCGCAACAAATTGAGGGGCCCGCTGAGGAGGGCATACATGTAGCATGTCAAATTGCTTCTCAATTTCTGTTGATTTACCCTCGCTATCAATGACAGAGAAACGTGCGGTTTTTGTAGGGCCGTCTACGCTAACTAATGTTGTTTGGAAGGCCAGCTCAACGCTATATTCCGTAATATATTCCATAAGCGCTGGTACGTAATCAGCTACACCAAACAGAGCGGCACCGGCGGTACAAAACTCAACTTTTATGTTGTCGAGTCTGCCTGTGCGCTTCCAATGATCGCACGATAAATACATGGCTTTTTGTGGTGCACCTGCGCATTTAATGGGCATGGGTGGTTGAGTAAAAATAGCTGTGCCTTGTTGTGTGCTTTGTACAAGTTCCCATGTATATGGGGCCAGATCTATTCGGTAGTTTGATGTGACACCGTACTTCCCTAGGCTATCTTTTAGGCCGGGAATGGCGTCCCAGTCGAGTATAAGCCCTGGAGCGACTATCAGAGCTCTATAGCTAATTGACTCGCCATTTTCTAAGGTAATACTGTGGTGTTCAGGCGTAAATGAGGCGGCTGCAGCGTGATACCAATGTACCGAATCGGGCATAATGTCTTTCATAGCGCGTGATGTTTCACTGCGCTCAAACACGCCGCCTCCCACAAGCGTCCAACCCGGTTGGTAATAATGTTCGTTATTCGGTTCCACAATAGCAATGGTAAGGCTAGGTTTACGTTTCAGTAAGCTGGCAGCAACGGCCTGTCCTGCAGCGCCGCCGCCAATGATGACAACATCATGATTCGCTTTATGGGTGGCTGTGGGGGAGTGGAATTGTTTTGTCGCTGATTGGTTAAGAGCATTAAGACGTTCATGCTGAGCACTAAGGTCGTAGCCTGCTGCTTTAGTCGTTGTAAGAATAGCCTCCGGGCTTAAACGAGGAGCTTGAGATAAGGCCCAAAGTGTAGAACTACGTGTTCCTGTTCGGCAAAAAGCCAAAACCGGTCCCTGAGCTTTATCCATAATAGCGGTGAAGTCGGCTATATTGGCGTCTGTAATTTTTCCTGAAACAACAGGTTGGTAGTACCAGTTTAATCCTAAGCGTTCTGCCGCTTCTTTTAAGTCAGTTGTCGAGGGTTGGTCTTGGCTTTCTTGGTCGGGTCGATTGCATATGATTGACTTGAAGCCCCTTGATGCCGCAACTCCAATGTCATTGGGAGTTAATTGAGGGCTAACGCTGATGAAAGGACTTAGTTGATTGATTTGCATGAACATCTCCTGACCGTTTTTATTATGTACAGCGCTGATGCACTGGTAATGTCGCTACGATGAAATAAGCTGCGCGAGCCTCGGTTATAACAGGTTGATCGGGACTTTAAGGTAAATTTGCCCGTTATCTTCAGCGGGAGGTAAATGACCTGCACGCATGTTGATTTGCACAGAAGGGATGATAAGTTTGGGCATACCTAAGGTGGCATCTCGTTCAGTGCGCATTTTGACAAATGCCTGCTCTGATATTTGGTTACCAACATGGATATTGTGCAACCGCTCGTCGGCTACGGTTGTTTCATTAGCAAAATGGTCACGCCCTTTGGCTTTGTAGTCATGACACATAAATAAGCGTGTCTCATCTGGCAGGGCAAACACTTTTTGAATTGACTGATATAAGGTGCTTGCATCGCCTCCAGGAAAATCACAGCGTGCTGTGCCGTAGTCTGGCATAAATAGCGTGTCTCCAACGAAGCCCGCATTGCCAAAGACATATGTCATACATGCTGGTGTGTGGCCGGGGGTATGAATTGCTTTGCCTTTCAGGTGTCCAATCTGTATGTGGTCGCCGTCCATGAACAACTGATCAAATTGACTCCCATCACGAGAGAAGGTTGTCTCTGCATTAAATACCTGACCAAAAGTTTGTTGAACTGTTTTGATGTGCGCACCGATTCCCGTTTTAGCGCCTAACTTAAGATGTAAGTAAGGAGCGGCGGATAAATGATCAGCGTGTACGTGTGTTTCTAAAATCCAATCGACTGTAAGGCTGTGTTCATCAATAAAGCGAATGATCTCATCAGCAGACTCTGTCGTTGTGTGGCCACTTGCATAATCAAAATTCAGAACAGAATCAATAACAGCGCAATGTGAGCTGTGCGGATCTTTAACGACATAGCTGTAAGTATTAGTCGGCTCATCGAAAAATGAGGTTACTTGCGGTTGCATATGTATACCTTCCTATATTTCTTTTTGATATATGCTTAAATCATATTAATATATGCTAATGTATATTTTATTAATTGCAAGCCTCCCTTGGTTTTATAGCCATTGGAGGAAGATTGAATAAGGGGATGGTAATGAAAACTGCGCATGATCTTGTGGCACAAGCCAAATTAAGTATCCAAGAAATTAGTATTCAAGATGCTAGCCAAGCGATTGAAACAGCGGATGTTTTAATTGATGTAAGAGAAGCGGATGAGTATGCCGCTGGCCATTTAGCTGGCGCGATTAATATTCCAAGAGGGCTGCTAGAGTTTAAAATGACCGGCGAGCCTCATTTAGCGGATCGTAATGTACATATTGTTGTGTATTGCAAAACAAGCGGTCGTGCGGCGCTTTCGGCTGTGGCGTTGCATCAAATGGGGTATGTGCATGTGCAATCAATAGCGGGAGGGTACGATGCTTGGGCAGAGGCTAAGATGCCAGTGGTTCAGCCGCATATCCCTGATTTTGAATAGAATTTGAGGCCTCATGGCGTTAAGCGGGCAAGGGCAACTGGCCGTTAATCGCGAAATCGTTGAATGAAAAGCGTAAAGGAATGGTGCCTACCGCTTTAAGGAGTACATAATCTGGTCGTGTTTCGCATAACCAGGATTCTTGCATGTCTGGCTGGTTAGATACAAAAGGAGAGGGGTCATACAGTGCGACACAATGAGCAGCGTCTGAAGATCTTGCTGATAAGTATTCAAAAGCTTTAACGCGGGCCTCTCGCATGTCACTCCCTAGTTGTTGGGTTGCTCGGTAGTCACTGGGGTGTGTCAATAATGAAGAGTGTTGGTCGAAAGGGTCTTGATGTAATTTCACCCCGTGTACTGTGCTGTACTTCACGCTAAAAAGTGTGTGTGATGTCCGCAGGGGGCTTTCCGGTGGCTTACCTTGTATGGTGTGGATGAAGACGAATCGGTAGTACGCTGATTCGCTGAGCGTGCTGGTTATTGAGCATCCTCCATAAAATAAACTGGGTTCATAGACTCTTCCAAATCGTGATCCCCATTGTAAAGGCGGGTAGCGGAAAGGGGTTTTTAATAGATAATGAAGTTCATGGTTAGTATGGGGGTAGGCTGGTTTTGTGGCTTCTAGGAGCTGTTCTAGCACCGCTTGTTCGTCTAGTGTGTCGACCAAGCTTTGGGTGGCTATTTGTTCTTGGCTTTCAACCAAACGGTATAAAGTGCCTTGTATCGGTTGTATGTGTTGCGTTCCTTCGCATGCGTCCCAAATCACTAGATCTTACCTCGAATGGCATCTACATATTGCAAGACCCGGCTAAGTCCTTGTACGGATTGGACTTGCTCAGCGGGAATGCCCGCTGTCATGGTATTGGGGTTGCGCATAAAATGTTGCGTCCACGTAGAGTCGCCACCAGATAACGCATAGAGTGCTCTTGCAACTCGAATGAGCAATAGCGCCAGCTCGCCTGTTTTGCTATTGGGGTCCAATTGCATTGATTTTTTTAGGCGGCTAATGCCCGTTCTGTGTAAGCCCACGACAGCGGCTAATTCTGCTTGGGATAGCTGTAGTTGCTCGCCTGCATTTAGCAGGGCTTTGGCCAGTACGTAGCTTGGATCAGGTTGTGTTTGGCTAACGGCACTCATCGATCACCTCGGTGATTATCGTTCATTTGGTACAAACTATACCACTAATGTGACATTTGCACATTATCTATTGATGGTGCCTGTTTAATACGATGGATTTAAAAGCATAAAAAAACCAGCAATGAAGCTGGTTTTTGTGAAGCAGGTTCAAGCGCTTTGCTAAGCTGCTTAATTTTTCATATCAGGCATGTTTCGGCCGTAAAAAATCTCGTTCATTTCTTTGAATAGACGCTCTGAAATTTCATCAATTTCTTGTTCTGTGAGGTCTTTCTTAGATGTGCCGAACAAGTATTGGTCAAGATCGGGAGTATCCAACATCATTTTAGTGTGGAAGATGTTTTCTTGATAAACGTTCACATCTACCATCTGGTAACTGTCATGAATATCTTGGCCCATGAAATTTTGAATCGAGTTTATCTTGTGGTCTATGTAGTGTTTCACACCATCTACATCGCGCGTAAATCCACGTACTCGATAATCGATCGTCACAATATCTGATTCCAGTTTGTGGATCAGGTAGTTCAACGCTTTAAGCGGAGAAATAACTCCACAAGTGGATACCTCTATATCGGCACGGAAAGTACAGATGCCATCATCGGGGTGGCTCTCAGGGTAGGTATGTACGCAAATATGGCTTTTATCCAGATGGGCAACTACCGCATCAGGTAAAGGACCTGGCTTTTCTGTTTTGTCGACACGATCAGAGTCTTTAATAGGCTCTTCGGATACTAGAATGGTGACACTTGCCCCTTGAGGCTCGTAGTCTTGGCGGGCTACATTTAAAATGTTTGCACCAATAATTTCGCATACTTCCGATAAAATTTCGGTCAATCGGTCAGCATTGTAACGCTCGTCGATGTACTCAATGTACTCTTCTTTCTGTTTTGGCGTGTTTGCATAACAGACGTCATAAATACAAAAGCTAAGGCTTTTAGTTAGGTTATTAAAGCCTTGAAGCTTAATTTTACCGTTGGGTGTTGGTGCCAATGTCTTAAATCTCCCACGTTAACGCTGATGTCTATGTCAGCATACACTATTGAGGGCGCATTTTATTTCACCATGGGGCAAAGGCAAAGGAAAAATTGGTGAATTTTACAGGTCAATTTTTGCGCTTTGCTTTGCCGCGTTACTGGTTAGACATATCACTTTTTCAGGTGGTGAGTAATGGGCTGTCATCATGGCTCATTTCTTTGCGCATTTGTCCCGGTGTTAGCCCTGTCTCTCGCTTAAAAAATCGAGAAAAGTAGGCGGGGTCTTTAAAGCCTAAATCATAAGCTATTTGGTCAAGGTTACTTCGTGTGTAGATAAGTCGGCGCTTGGCTTCGAGCATTGTACGTTCTAGCAATAAAGTTTTTACCGTTTTATTGAGGTGCTGTAACGTGATGCGATTGAGCGTGGTTGTGGTGATGCCAATAGCGTCGGCATATTCTTGAACATTCCATTGATTGCGAAAGTTTTGCTCAATCAGTTGTTTTAGATGACTGATTTGTTGGCTGCGCAAGCTTTCTTCTCTAGTTTCCGAGCCCAAAATGTCATGGATTCGGCGAACAATTAATAACAAGCTCATTGCATGCCATTCACACATCAGCGCGCGTCCCATATTAGGGTGTTGTAACTCCCATTTGATCTGCTCGAGTAGCCACATGATTTGCTCTAAAAAGCCATTCTCTGTGTCTATTTTTAGTACTTGTGGATGCGATAAAAGTACTCCAAATGTTTGGTTAAGGTGCTCAAATTGCGGGGTATTTAAAACGCTATCAGCAAGCGTTAAAACAATGCCCTCTGTATTAGGGGCAAAGCGGAAGCCGTGTACACATCCTGTGGGTATCGTGATGACGGAAGGCTTGTTAATCGTTATTTTTTGTTCGTCTAAGCGAAGGTCCGTTTTTCCATTTAAGATCACTATCATCTGAAACATTTTTCCATGACGGTGAGGCCGTATGTACCAGCCATTGTCTTGGCTGCGGTGTGCTATGTTTTCGATGTGGATGAAAGAAGGATCGTCAATGGCAAGTTCTTCTCCGTAAAGTGAGAAGTGCGGAATTTTTGAGAAATCAGTTTTAGTATCCATTTTTATTATTATCCCCTTTAAAAAATCACATCTTTCTACAGATAAGTCGATTTGTAGTAAGAGTGGTTTTTAGTGTTATTTTTATGTTTTTTAGGGTTTTTACCAGCATTTAGGCAGTAATTTTTTGTTTTTATAGTGCGCTTTAAGTGTGCTGGTTCATTAAAAGTACAATTATTTGCAAGAAATGTGAATTTTTTTAAGAAAAAAATCCCATCAAGATAGCCTCTTCTGCACAACCAGTAAAAATAAAACCTCAACGGGCATATTGCCTAGTGAATCGGCAAGCGTGAGGTTCACGGCTTGTGTAGCTAATAATAAAAGGGGTGAAACATGAGAACGCAAGTTGCGATTATTGGTTCCGGTCCGTCAGGCTTATTGCTCGGTCAACTATTACATCGATGCGGAATCGACAACGTCATTATCGAACGTAAATCCAAAGCTTATGTATTAGAACGTATTCGTGCTGGGGTATTGGAACAAGGCTTAGTGGATTTGCTTCACGAGGCCGGGGCCGCTGATCGGATGATGGCTGAAGGTCATGTACACGATGGCTTTGAGCTGGCATTTAATGGGCAGCGCAAACGTGTGGACTTAAAGCGTTACGCAGCAGGAAAAACGGTTATGGTATATGGCCAAACCGAAGTGACCCGGGATTTGATGGCGGCGCGGGAGGCTGCTGGTTTAATTACGTACTATGAATCTGATGATGCAGTATTACACGATTTTAAGGGAAGTACCCCTAGCGTAACTTTTACACATGAAGGTATCGAGCATCATTTGGAGTGCGACTACATAGCGGGCTGCGATGGTTTTCATGGCGTATCCCGCCAATCGGTATCTCCAGAGGAGATCAATATCTTCGAGCGTGTTTATCCATTTGGATGGCTCGGCATTCTGTCTGAAACGCCACCAGTCTCACATGAGTTAATTTATGCAAACCATGAGCGAGGTTTCGCCTTATGCAGTCAGCGAAGTGAGAAATTAAGTCGTTATTATGTTCAGTGCGGCTTAGATGATGATTTAAGCGAATGGTCGGATGAGCGTTTCTGGGATGAGCTGAAATTACGCTTACCAAGCGACGTGGCGGATAAGTTGATCACAGGTCCATCCATTGAAAAAAGTATAGCGCCGTTACGTAGCTTTGTGGCTGAACCCATGAAGTTTGGGCGTTTGTTTTTGGTGGGTGATGCCGCACATATTGTTCCGCCAACAGGCGCTAAAGGGTTAAATTTGGCAGCAAGTGATGTCAGTACGCTATACCGCGTACTTAAAAAGGCGTATGTGGATGACCAGCCCGAGTGGCTAGAGCGCTATTCGGATATTTGTTTACGCCGTATTTGGAAAGCTGAACGTTTTTCGTGGTGGATGACTGGCTTGCTTCATCGCTTTGACGATGGCGAATTTGCACAAAAAATGCAACAAGCAGAACTGGCTTACTACACAGACTCTGATGCAGGCTTAGCCTGTATAGCTGAAAATTATGTTGGGCTTCCTTATGAGCAGGTTGAGTGACCTTTGAGTGGGCGTTAGTGGGGTAGAACTGCTCGCGAAGGAAGTGACTTTAAAATTTTGATGATTATATTAAGTTATAAAGGGGGGTAAAGGTATATTTATATATCAAAAATGATATGTAAAGCAGGGCTAATTTCATTTTTGTGAAAGGGAGTTAGCCTTTTATAGTGGATGAGAAGGATGCACAGTTGTTAGCTCACCTTAAAGAGTGCGCGGCAACTTAAAGAAATACAAAAACAATAATAGAAGGTAATCATTCAATGAATAAGTTTTCAATGTTCGCAACCGCGACCTTGTTGACGGTTGGCTCACTGACATCATCAGTTTTTGCAGCGGACTATAATCTCAAATTTGCCCATTTTTGGCCTTCTAGCTCAGGTGTGCATACAGGCTTTGAAACGTGGGCTGAGTCGCTCGAAAAAGCATCGGATGGTCGAATTAGTGTTGAATTCTACCCTGCGCAGACCTTAGCAAAGGCTCCAAAAAGTTATGATGCTGTTAAAAATCGTATCGCGGACATAACCGCCACCGTACAAGGATACAGTGCCAATCGCTTTCCATTAACGCAAGTGGTCGAACTACCTGGTGTAGCGAGTAGTGCTGCACAAGGAAGTTGTGTAATTCAATCACTGTATGACGAATCGCTCATCAGTAAAGAATACGACGATACGCATGTACTTTTTTTATTCACGCATGGCCCGGGTGATATTCATACCAAAGACAAGGCGATTGAAACTCCTGCAGACTTAGCTGGGTTAAAAGTTCGCCGTCCCACCACTGTTGTTGCAGAAATGCTAGAGGGCTTAGGGGCTCAGCCTGTTGGAATGCCAGCGCCTAATACGTACCCGTCTTTACAAAGGGGTGTTATTGATGGGGTTGCTATGCCGTGGGAAGCAATGAAAAGTTTTCGCTTAAATGAATTAGCGACTTATCACACCGAACTTGGGTTATATACCTTGTCTTTTGTCGTGACGATGAACAAGGACATCTACAACTCGATGCCTGATGATTTGAAGGCGGTAGTCGATACGCATTCCGGTATGGATTGGGCTCAAAAACAAGCGCTTGTCTTTGATGATCTCGATACGCTAGGTCGTGAGGAGGCAGTCAAAGCTGGGCACTCTATCATCACATTGGAAGGTGGGGTGAATAATCCCGCTTGGAAACCGGTTCTTGAAACAGCCACCAATAACTATTTAGGAGCTTTAGAAGATAAGGGCATGCCTGCACGCAAAGTGTATGACCGTGCCATGGAACTTTCTAAAACTTGTTTATAAATACGTTTAACCGCTATGAATGAGGCCGGATGATGAAATGGCTAATAAAAGCGGTAGATGGCTTAGCTCTGGTTCTTTATTGGATCAGTGGCTTTCTGCTGGTGGTGATGATGTTAAGCGTAGTCTTTGATGTTGTTAGCCGTGGGCTGTTTGCTGCTACAGATGGAAATGTTGATATTACGTTTGTAGGTGGAATTGAGTTAGTTAAATACTCCTTACTGTTTTCGATGCTTTGTGCGTTTCCGTACGCTGTTGATAAAGGGCAGATTGTAGTGGATTTGTTTACTCAGGGGTGGTCAGACCGCACGCAGCGTTGGACCGATGGTTTCTATACGTTGTGCTTTGGTATTTTTGGCGGATTGTTATGTTGGCGTTTTGCACTGGCCGGTGAAGAAGCAGAGATGAGCGGAGAGCTGACGCAGGATCTTTTAATGCCTATGTCGCCTATTTATTGGGTTGCCTCGTTTGCTCTAGCGGTGTTGGCGTTACGTGGCGTTGTGAGTGGCTTGGCGCAGTGGGTCGGCCCTTTAAAGGAGGCTAATAGATGAGTGCTCCTTTGATTGGGTTGTTATGTTTAATCGGGATGCTGATTATGATTGCGCTGCGCGCGCCTATCGCGCTAGCCATGGCGGCAACGGGGGTGATTGGTTTTGGTAGTATTGTCGCGTTTGAGCCGGCCGTCGCGATTCTGGAAGCAGGTCCTTTTGAAACGTTAAGCAATTACAGCTTTAGTCCCATCCCTATGTTTTTATTAATGGGGGTATTGGCTTCTCATGCCAATATGTCGAGTGAGTTATTTAATGCCGCCCGTTCGTTATTTGGCGGTTGGCGCGGTGGCATGGCGTTGGCTGCTGTATCCGCGTGCGGTACTTTTTCGGCTATTTCGGGTTCGTCCGTAGCAACGGCCGCCAGTATGTCACGAGTTGCACTGCCTGAGATGCGTAAGCATGGTTATGCCGATTCTTTAGCGACGGGAACCTTGGCTGCAGGTGGTACTTTAGGCATCATGATCCCCCCCAGTATTGCTCTACTATTGTATGCACTTATTACGGAGCAATCAGTGGGTGATATGTTCATCGCTGGACTCATACCGGGTATTCTTGGTTTAGTGCTCTATTGCGTGACGATTGGATTGTTGGTGCATTTCTACCCATCGTTAGCACAGCCTGGTACACCGACTACGCTGCGTGAAAAAATCGTAGGCTTAAAAGGTTTTGTTCCTTTTATGGGTGTGTTTGCAATTATCATAGGGGGTATCTACACAGGCTTATTTACGCCCACTGAAGCGGCGGCTATCGGTGCATTTGCCACGTTACTTATTGCGCTATTTCGTGGCATGCGTTGGAAGGGCTTTATGTCGGCGGTAGGTGAGACTCTTGCATTATCTGCCATGATCTTCTTTATGATAATGGGAGCAGAGGTTTTCGGTTATTTTCTATCGGTATCGCGAGTATCCTTCTATTTAACCGAGTTGGTTGTGGAATGGCAGCTAACACCTTATGCGGTTTTGTTCGCTGTGTTGGTGTTGTTTATTCTGCTCGGCTGCGTAATGGACAGTATAGCAATGCTGTTACTAACGGTTCCGGTAGTCATGCCTGTGGTGTTGGATGCTGGGTTCGATCCTATATGGTTTGGCATTGTCGCGGTCATTACTGTGGAGTTAGGGCTTATAACACCGCCAGTGGGGATGAACGTCTTTGTGATAAAAAGCGTTGCGCCCAACGTGCCTATTGCGCAAATATTTAAAGGTGTCTTCCCGTTCGTTTTATCGGATATTGTTCGGTTAATTTTACTTATCGTATTCCCCGTCTTGGCGCTTGGTTTGGTTTATTAGTGCGGGGGAGGTGCTAATAAATCGACGTGCTCAAGCTGGCTTTTGTTTACAGAAATGGTGAATAGAAGCCAGCTTTTTATTAATACCAACTTTTTATTAATAAGAGTGTCGCGCAGGCCTACCATAATGTTTGGTAGTGCGCTCCAGTGACGTTTTCGTCAGATAGTTCTTCTTTGATACGCAAGATTTCATCAAGATTTGCTTCGAGCAGCTCTACAAGGTTTGGATCAAAATGTGTACCACTGTCTTTTTTGATCACATTGAGAGTTTTTTCGACTGTCCAAGCTTCTTTGTAGGGGCGTTTGCTTGTTAGCGCGTCGAATACATCGGCAATCGCTACTATACGCCCAGCTAGGGGGATATTCTCTCCTTTTAAGCCATTTGGGTAACCAGAGCCGTCCCATTTTTCGTGGTGAGTCATGGCTACCGTATGTGCTAACTGTATTAAGCCGGATTCGGAATCGCCCAGGATTTCGGCACCAATGTGCGTATGGCGCTGCATATGAGCGTATTCTTCGGCAGTTAGCTTTGAAGGTTTGAGTAGGATATCGTCGGGGATACCAATTTTACCAATATCATGCATTGGCGCCGCTTGTAATAAGTCATAGGCCTCTTCGTCAGCTAATCCAGCGGCTTTTGCAATAACGTAGGAGTAGCGGCTCATACGTAATACATGCATGCCTGTTTCGTTATCTTTATACTCAGCTGCGCGTCCGAGGCGTTGAATTAATTCAACATGGGTCTTTTTTAGCTTTTCTGCTTTGACCATGGATAAATGTGTTTTCACACGGGCTTTTACAATGGATGGTGAAATGGGTTTGAGTATGTAATCAACGCCGCCTACTTCAAAGCCAGTGGTTTCATCTACCTCACCTTGTAAGGCTGTAACAAAGATGACAGGTATGTCGTCTGTCTCAGGGTCCTGCTTCAAACGTTTGCAGACTTCAAACCCCGTCATGCCGGGCATCATCACATCTAAAAGGATTAAATTTGGGCGTTCTTTTTTGATAAGCGACAAAGCATCTTCACCGTTTTTAGCGAATGAGAGGCGATAGTGATCTTGAAGCACATTTTTGAGTACTTTTAAATTAGTTGGCTCATCATCGACGGCTAATATCCTAGGAGGTAAGGTTTGTATTAACTCCACTTAACTATCCTCTTGGTGTGCTTGCAGTTGTTTTTCAAACTGTTCGAGTAAATCTTTGGCTTCGTCAAATTCAAAGTCACTGAACGCATTACTTATTCTTTTGGCATCGGCCAAAAAGTCGGCGGGAGTGTCTTTAATAAAGTCAGTTAGTAAAGCATCATTTATTTCTGCGCTTTGTGCATGTTGTTTAAGCAGCGACAGGTAATTAGGGAGTTTAGCAAGGTCGGTGCTTGTACCGGCTAGTTGATCTTGATGCGTTGCTTGTTTTGTCAGTATTAGCACTTCTGTGAGAAATTGCGCGTAGACATCTTCGAGTTTGAGAAGGCAAGCGCTAGCTGCTGTTGTGTCTTCTTTACGGGCGGCGGATTCTAAATCCGAGAATGCTTGCGAAATGAGCGGTAGCGCTAAATTTCCTGATACCCCCTTAAGAGCATGTGCATGTTGTTTCAAGGCTGAGAAGAGGCCCGATTCAATGAGCTGTTTGGCCTTTTGCTGGTGTGACGAAGCATCTTTTGCAAAACGTTCTAATTCTTGGGCATATAATTCAATATCGCCCCACAGGGCTAGCCCTTTATCATGTCTAATGGCAACGGACTCTTGCTCTTGTGTAGCAATTGATTCTGCTATTTCTAGGTTTATGCCCATCACTTTGGCGATTTCGGCATTTAATAAATCCACGTCGACGGGTTTTGTTGCAAAACCGGTCATACCCGCGTTGTTTGCCGCAACTTTGTCTTCGTTAAGAACACTTGCCGTAAGTGCGATAATTGGTGTGGCTGCAAGATTGTTTGTCTGTTCATAGAGTCGGATGGTTTGTGCTGCTGTTAGACCATCCATATTGGGCATCTGCACATCCATCAGGATAAGGTCAAAGTTATCTTTTTTGTATGCTGCTACTGCTTCTAAGCCGTCAGAGACGGTAGTCACTTCATGACCTTGACGCGATAAAAGTAGTGTTAAGAGTTCTAAATTTTGCTCGATATCATCAGCCGCTAATATGTTGAGCGGTGGAAGGGAGAAAGCGCAGTAGGAGCTGTTCTGGATGAGAGCCCTGCCTGGTTTTAATGGTAAACTAAACCCAAACGTACTGCCTTCGCCTTCGGTGCTAGTGGCGTAAATTTGGCCGCCCATTAATTCAACTAGTTGTTTACTAATTGTTGTGCCTAACCCAGTACCTCCATAGCGCCGGCTCATGGAGGCATCCGCTTGAGTGAAGGGAGCAAAAATAGCATCAAGTCGGTCTTGAGAAATACCGATACCGGTATCGATTATATCGAAGTGTACAGAGCTGTGTTCAAGGTAAACATGGAGGTTTATTTCTCCCTTTTCCGTAAATTTGAGCGCATTCCCTAATAAGTTCATTAATACTTGTCGTATTCGATCAGGGGCTCCGTAGTAGTATATGCCAACGTCTTTTTCTATTTGTAAATTCAGCGATAGGTTTTTGGTTCTGGCCTGGATCCATAAGGTTGAAATAACAGTATCAATGAGCTCATACAGAGAGAAGTCCATTTCCTCTAAATCGAGTTTTCCTTTTTCGAGTTTGGCGCTGTCTAAAATATCATTTAAAAGGTGTAATAATGATTTAGCTGAGTTGCTGATGCTTTTAAGGTATTTGCTTTGGTCATTATCCAAGGAGGTATGGGAGAGGATGTCGCTAAACCCAATGATTGCATTCATCGGGGTGCGTATTTCATGGCTCATGTTTGCCATGAAGGAGGCTTTGGCCTCGGCTGCTGCTTCTGCTTTGACTTTTGCTTCGCGTAAAATTTCTTCCATTTGGCGGCGTTCACTGATATCGAATAATAAGCCATCAATCCAATCGGGCTCGTTATCGTCGTTGCTAATGTGGAAGGTACCTCTATCCAAAATCCATACGGTATGGCCTTTGCGGTGCTGCAAGCGATATTCAATTGTGTAGGTTTTATTCCTCTCAGGGTTGCTTAGCAGTGCTTCTGCTATCGGTGCGTCTTCTGGGTGAATCAAGTCCCCTAGATGAATTGTTCTGTTTAAAAAAGCATTAGCTGTCCAGCCCGTTAGGGCTTCTACGGCGTCATTGATGTACAGCATTGACCAGTCTTTATCGAGCCGGCAACGAAAAGCAACGCCTGGCATATTGTTCATTAGTGAGCTGAGCTGTTTTTCATTTTGGCGTAGCTCTTTTTCTATTTTATGCCGATGCGATATATCGGTTAAAAACCCGACATACAGAGTCGTGCTGTCATTTAGTTTTACTTCTCCAACCCCCAGTCTTATAGGGACGTGTGTCCCATTTTTGTGTAGAGCTAACAGTTCCCGACCCGATCCTATAATACTGGCATAGTGTGTTTTCTTATAATTACTAAGGTAGTCATCATGGCGGCTCTGATCAGGCTCAGGCATTAGCATTTTAATGTTATTACCGATGACTTCGTCTGCACTCCAGCCCAGTATGCGTTCGGCAGCTGGGTTGTAGCCTTGAACTATGCCGTGATCGCTAATGGTAATAATGCCATCTACAGCTGTTTCTAAAATGGCTTTCAAGCGGGTTTCGTTTTCCCCAATTTCACTTAACAGTTGGCGATAGCGAATCAGCCAGTTAGCTGCTGCTACAAACATCATGACGGCAATGGTTACTATTGCGGTAGCTAAGCCAATGAAGTTTTGTGTCCCTTGTTCTTTTTCATCAAGGAGGTGGCTATCATCGACGATGAAAATAGCTGAGTTCATCCCAAAGTAGTGCATACACGAGATAGCGGCTCCCATGATGCAACCACTAACCACTACCCTAAAAGAATGGTGCTTGATTAACTTTCGCAACTTAAATTGAGTTATTAACGCGGCTATGGCTAATAAAACAGCGACGAGTACGGATAGGCAAAACCAAACGGGGTCATAGCGCATTAATGGGCCCATTTGTATAGCTTGCATGCCTGTGTAATGCATGATGCCTATACCCGAACCAACGATGATACCGCCAGCAATTAGCATATTAGTGGAAATCGACTTGCGTGTAGTTATGTACAAAGCTGCACAGCAGGCAACAATGCCCGGAAGAATTGAATAAGCTGTGATTGTCGGATCGTAGTAAATTGTTGTGGGAACATGAAAGGCCAGCATGCCGATAAAATGCATAGCCCAAATGCCACAGCCCATCGCAAGGCCGCTGGTAAAGATGGCGATTGCTCGATATATCTGGCTGTTATTATGAATTGATATGCCAACTAGATGTAGAGATACAGTCGATGTAAACGCTGCTATAAAGACTGATAGCGCCACTAACCAATAATCATAAGACCAAGTTATGACTTCAGTTGGGTTGTAGTCGGTGGTAAAAAAATGTGAAAGTAGTTCTGTGATCATAGTAAAGGTTATCGCCGCTCAAGCTCGTTTCTTGAGGATTAACGTTATGAAAACCGGAGTAATCTTGGCAGGTTGATGCTAATAAGAGGATAGTTGATTATTGATGCATTGCGCGAAAATTTATTTTCTGCACAATGCATCAATAAGCTATGGGTTGGCTTAGGCCATAGTGTTTGTTTGGAAAGTATTTCGTTTACTGGTTTGGAGTTTATTGCGTACTAGCCCTTCTAGCATAGATACGCCCGCGCGAACGCCATCAACGACAGGCAAATTGAGTTTGTGGCTAAAGTGACTTTGTTGTTGGGTGAGTCCTGCGCATCCAAAGACAAGCACTTCGGCTTCGCTGTGTTGAAGGATGGCTTCTGCACGGGCGACCAAGTGGGCTCGCTCGGATTCTGATAAGGCCTCTAGTGCTAATACGGGTATACAAGCGGCATACACCCCTTTGCATTGCCGCTCAAAGCCGTAGTTTATAGCGTTTTGGGAGAGTATTGCGATGGACTTAGATTGCGCGGTTAGGATAGCAAACCCATAACCTAGCATGCTGGCATAATGCATGGCGGCTTCTCCAATGCCTATCACCGGCCCTTTAGCTATCTCCCGCGCAGCATAGAGCCCTGTATCGTCGGCGCATGCAATGAGGTAAGCATCAAAACCTTCTTTCTCACCGAGCTGTATTTGTTCGAGTACGCCAACTTGAGCTATTGCTCCATCATAATAGCCTTCAACGCTGGCGACTCCGGCACCCGCGCATACCACTGTAATGTCTGTACTTTGGCTGGCGACTTCCCGGCAACTTTGTTCAATCAGTAGGCGCATGTCGTTACTGTCATTAGGGTTAATTACCAAAATTTTCATACGTGAGCCTCTGAAGAGGGGAGTGGTTTTTTCTGGCGGCGTTTGATGGCGGTGATAATCACAAGCGTCAACACAATTAAGATGAATGAGAAAACGGTGGTGAATGTGCCTAATGCATAGAGAACCGGCGTAGTGACATTAGTGGTCATACCATAGATTTCCAGCGGTAGGGTGTTAAAACTTCCTGCCGTCATGATGGTTCTGGCGAATTCATCATAAGAAAGGGTGAAACCAAAGAGACCTACGCCAATTAAGCTTGGGAGTATCAGGGGCAGGACAACCAGCCTAAAGGTTTGCCATGCTGTAGCACCCATATCAACAGCTGCAGCTTCATACGCCTTATTAAAACGATTAAATACAGCGAACATAATGAGTAAACCAAAAGGTAAAGACCAGGTAAGGTGTGCGCCAAAAGCGGATGAGTACCAGTGTGGTGAGAGACCTAAGCGATCAAACATAATCCCGATCCCTAAGCTGATCAAAATCGACGGCAAAATTAAACTAACCAGAGTCAGGTAAAATAATACGGTAGAGCCTTTGAAGGCGCGGCGATAAGCAAGGCCCGCTAATAGGGAAAAGAGCACGGTGCAAATCATGACGGCAAAGCCGAGTAATAATGAGCGCATCAAGGAGCCACCAAAATCACCAACTTGCTGTTTTTCAAAAAGAGCCCTAAACCAATGCAAAGACAATCCGTTTAACGGGAAGGTTAATCCGCCATCAGGTCCTTGAAATGAAAGAATCGCGATGGTCAGGGTAGGGCCGTAAAGAAATACGATAAACAAACAAAAGATAATCGTTAATGGAAAAAAGCCAGGCTTTCGGTTAGAGATGCGCATGTTATAGCTCCTGCTTAATGTTAATAAAGCGGAACAAAATGCTCAGCATAATTAGCACCGTAATTAAAAGAATGACGGCGCCCGCTGCAGCCGCAGGGTATTGCAGCAAGGATATTTCGTTGTAGATAAGAACACCCACAGAAGCGCTTAGACCACCGCTCATTAATCGCACGGTTATAAAGTCACCCATCACTAGTGTGATGATGAATATAGATCCAATTGCGATACCCGATTTACACAATGGGATGATGACGTGAAAAATGGTTTGCATCATCGAAGCGCCAGCATCAATAGAGGCTTCGACTAGGTTGCGGTCGATTCGCATCATTGCATTGAATATAGGTACGACCATAAACAGCGTATACAGATGTACAAATGCTAATATGACAGAAAAATCACTATACAGCAGCCATTCTAAGGGTTCGTTGGTAATGCCGGCGCCTTGCAATCCACTGTTCACTAATCCGTTGCGGCCTAGTAATGGGATCCAAGAAATCATTCGTATGATATTGGATGTAAGAAAGGGGACCGTGCAAACAATAAACAATATGCTCTGCAATAACGGGTTTTTAATATAAAAAGCGAGATAATAAGCAACCGTAAAGCCCAGCACTAAGGCGATGATCCATGTCATAAATGCATAATAAAACGTATTCAAATATGCCTTTAGGGTCACGCTAGATGTGAGTAAAAATTCATAGTTTTCGAAAATAAAATCAGGCAGTAACTGATACGCGTTGTAATCCCAAAAACTCACAATAATGATGGTGATTACTGGGAATAGTAAGAAGAATAAAATCACCAAACTAAGCGGTGTGATTTGTAAATAGCTGGGGTTTAAAGAAAAACCAGACAGCTTTGTAGGTGAACCCATAAGGTAGCTCCAGTGACCGTATTGCGGTTTTACAAGGAAGGTCAGCACAGCAAGAACGGCTGTGCTGACTTGAGTGGTTACCTCATACCCTTACGAGGCAATAAACTCATTCCATTTGCGTACCATGTACTTGTTTTCGTCCATGACAGAGTTCCAGCAAGCAACGGCCCCCATACGTTCGGTGTAAGAGCCACCATCGCGCACGGCCCCTGCTTTTTCGAGAACTTTGCCATCGGGGCTTAAAATGTCACTTTGGGCCTCTTTACCCTCAATCCAGAATCCCCATTCGTTTTCTGTCATGTATTTTTGTGAGGTAGCAGGAGCCGCGCTGTAGTAGCCTTGACGGTTCAAGTACGCACCTACCCAGCCTGATAAGTACCAATCAATGTACTCATAAGCGGCATCTAACTCTATGCCTGATAAGTGTTTAGCGAGACCAATACCACCGCCCCAAGCACGGTAACCTTCTTCCAACGGCTGATATTTACAAGGGATGCCTTTAGATCTTACGGCCGTGACTGCCGGTGACCACATGGACTGAATGACCACTTCACCGGACGACATTAAGTTGACTGACTCATCAAAGCTCTTCCAGAAGGCGCGGAACTGACCGTTGGCTTTGGCTTGCTTAAGGATTTCGATGGTCTGATCGATTTCATCGCGGGTCATGTTGCCTTTATCGCCATACTTAATCTCACCCATGGATTCACAGATCATGGCGGCATCCATAATTCCAATGGATGGGATATTTAAGAGCGATGTTTTGCCTTTAAACGCTGGGTCCATGATGTCGCGCCAGTTAGTTATCGGGCGGCCAACAAGGTCAGGGCGAATGCCTAGGGTATCGGCATTGTAGATGGTGGGTATGAGTGTCATCCAATTTGTTGCTGATGAGGCAAATGTGGTGGAGTCTTTGCCTTCGACAAATCCTACTGTATGTGGCGCTGTGCCTTGAGCAATCGTGGATTCAGGAGTCAGCTTACCGTCAATGAATAGTGGAGAAATCTTATCGAAGTTGCTTAACCTTGAAGTGTCCATCGGTTGCATTACGCCCGACGGATAGACTTTTTTACAGATCCAGTACTCAATATCCGCAATGTCCCAAGAGTTAGGTTGGGTGACGGCGCGTTGAGCAACAGCATCAGAGTCCAGTGCTGTTAATTGCAAGTTGATACCCAAGTCTTCTTTCGCTTTTTCGGAAATGGCATTTAAATTTGATACGCCCGTACCAAACTGGCGCAGCGTGATATCTTTTATATTTTGAGCCCAAATCATCGGGAAACCAGTAATGGCCCCAGACCCAACAGCAACGCCGCTAATTGCTCCAGCTGCTTTAATAAAACTACGTCGGCTTAACCCTTTCTGCTCCGAAGTTTCCATTTCATTAGATGGGTTGTCCTGCTTAAGATCATTGCTCATTTAGAAGGCTCCTTGTAAGCGACGGTGTCGCTACATTGTTGATATTAATAACGCTGTTGTATTTTCTCTGGGCTGCATTAGCGCACTATCATGGGGCGATAGAAGCTAATGGATTAAGTGCATCGATACTCCAAGTGACGTATACGGCATCACCTTCTTTAACAGGCTTATCGAGCCAATCATGATCCGATTGGTAAACCGATAACGCTAATCCGTCTTGAAAAGCGCCTCGAACATGTACGTAACTGCCTTGGTATTCGACAAAATCTATTGTTAACGGGTCTGGCAAGCTGGTGGCTGTAGGTGCAGTAGAGATAGAAATTTGGTCACAACGCAAAGAAATACCTGACAGGTTTTCTTGTGAGAAAGTGTCAGGGATCGGGAAAGCTCGATCTTTCACTACCAATGCTTTTTGATCAGGGGCTAAATCACCCTCTATGATGTTATGCCCGCCAATAAACTGAGCCACAAAAGCGGTACGAGGAGTGCGGAATATCCCTTGTGGACTGTCCACTTGCTCGATGAATCCTTGGTTCATGACTACTACTTGATCAGCTAGGGCGAAGGCCTCTTCTTGGGAGTGGGTGACATGAATAAAAGTGATGCCTAACTGCTGTTGGATGCGTTTAAGCTCAGTGCGCATCTTAGTGCGTAAAAAAGGATCAAGTGCAGAGAGCGGTTCATCGAGCAGAATGACTTCCGGTTGGTTAATTAAGGCTCTCGCTAAGGCAACTCGTTGTTGTTGTCCGCCTGATAATTGGTCTGGAAACGCCTCTGCAAATTGGTCCATGTTAACCAGCTTGAGCATGTCCAGTGCACGAGCTTTTCGCTCTCCTGCGCTCACGCCGGCTATTTTTAGGCTGAACGCCACATTATCTAGGCTATTTAAATGAGGGAAAAGTGCGTAATTTTGGAACATTAATGCCGTGCCGCGTTGCCTTGGTGGCAAGTCGGTAACATTTCGGTTATTGAGCAGTATATCTCCTTCGGTAGCTGTTTCATGACCGGCTATCATGCGTAAGGTCGTGCTTTTCCCACAACCACTAGGGCCGAGTAAGCAGCAATAGGAACCTCCGTCTATTTTGAGGTTGATCTTCTTCACTGCCTCGCTGTCGCCGTATCGTTTGACGACACTGATGAGTTCGACCGTACCTTTTTTCATCTCAATACCTGTAAATTGCTAACAATTTTGTCTGTTTTACATTGCAGCGGGTGTGCCAACTGTGAACGCTTTTTATCTAAATCTATGTTTTTAATGAATATTATTTTTGAGGTGAAGTGTTTTTATAAATGTAAAACAAACGGAGCAGGTAACGAGGTTCAGCTCAATACGCACTTATTTAGAGCGAAGTGAGCAGAATTAGAGCAAAAACTTATTTATTTCTAACCCTTTGAGGGACTCAATGATTGTTTTGCTATGGGTCAATATTTTTTCTATATTGTTAGCAATTGTTGAGGATGGATTATGAGTACCAAAGCGCAAGCGGAAATAGAAAGGATCATGACCAGTATTAGCCAAGCTATTGTTGATCATCGATTGCCACCAGGGACACGGTTGGTGGAATCTAAATTAGTGGAGGCCTTACAAGCTAATCGCAATCATGTGCGAGCAGCGCTACAACGCCTAGCAGCAGAAACAAAAGTGGTATCGATTTTAGCCAATAGGGGGGCGATTGTGGCTCAGCCTTCTATCAAAGAGGCAAGGGATATCTTTGAAACCCGAACGGTACTAGAGCGAGCGATTGTTAGTTTAGCTACGCGAAACTTAAGTGCCAGAAATAAGAACCGCTTACTTAAGCAAATAGAAAAGGAAAAACTCGCCATTGATGCGAAGGATCGTCAACAAATGATCCGTGAGTCAGGGCGTTTTCACACACTCTTAGCAGAAATAGCAGGCAATACGGTTTTAGGAGAGCTGTTAGACGGCCTTATCAAACGTACTTCATTGATCATCGCTTTGTATCAAGGGACACCGGATGTTCAATGTACGCTGGGGGAGCATCAAGCCTTAGCGCACGCTATTTTAGCGGGTGATGAATCGTTGGCTTTGCAGTTAAATGACGTACACATGCATACCATAGAAAGCCATTTGCTATTAAACGAGACATCACCCAGTGTAGATTTAAAAACAGCATTATCTGTTTCGTAGGTGATTAGGCCTCACTTTTGGCGCGTGTTAGCCTATAGGGTAACTTGCTTAGTTAGTAAACTCATCTAGACTACAAAGTTCAAGGAGTGAACAACTATATGTCGGAATACCCATGTTAACTACATTGGTAGGTTTCCGTAATAGAAACCCGTTGACCTTGCGAATCCTGATTTCTATAGTGCTGGCCAGTTCAGTATTTGCAGCTGTGATAACGGGCTTTCATCTTTACGGTAAGTTCCGTGAAGATATGCAAACATTGGATGTACGTTTGCGAGATGCGGAGTCTACTTTTTTACCCTCCATTGTTGATGCCGTATGGCGCGTCGATAAACCGCTTGTTGTTCTCAATTTAAACGCTATTGCTCAATTGCCCTTTGTGAATTATTTAGTCATTAATTCACCTGATTTTGAATCGATTGGAGTCGGTGAAAAGTCAGACGGCCCTTTTCAAACGCTCCAGCGATATCAGCTTTCCTACCAACAGGGTGATGAAACTAGCACTGTGGGGGAGCTCATCATTCAGGTAGATCGCCATTCTATATATGAAAACATCGGCCGTGATGCCGTTATTCTGCTGTTGCTCAATGCATTTAAAACATTATGCGTTTCGCTCATCATTTTATACTTGATGGATAAAATGCTGTTTCGCTATTTACGTCGACTACGCAATACGGCGTCGGGTATTACAATGGAGCGCTTGAGTGAGCGCTTCACTTTAGGGCGAGACCCTGATCTTCCTGTCGATGAACTGGATGACATTTGTCAGTCGCTCGAAAGCATGCGTATTAGAATAGAGCAGGGTGTAACAGAGCTGCGTATTACTAAAGCTGAGCGTGAGCGTGTCTATCACGCGGCTAGCGAAGGCGAAACCGCGGTTATTATCTTCAACGAATACGGTGTTATCCGATTTTATAACCATCAGTTTGAGGGGCTGCTTGATAAATTAACAATCCGTTTGCCCGCGTCTTTGACGGATATGTACGTTATTGATGAAGTGCTAGATTCAATTGATACTCAACTGAGCACTCGCTCTTTGGTAAATGCCCTCATGGGGGAGAATCATGCGTGGCATAAAGAGTTATTTTTGTTACCACCTGACAGCCCGCCGTGTTGGTTTAATCTGCGTTGTGTTAGCTATCTGAATACCTACGATGATGAACAGCAATATATCTTGTCGATACGAGATGTTACTGAGCTAAAGAATGCTTATGTGCGTCAACAGGAGCTTGTAGAAAAGGATGCTCTTACTGGCTTGCCAAGTTTGGCCGTGGGGTTAGACATGTTGCAAACTAGGTTAGACACGAGTGTCGATCACAATGCACATTTAGCCGTATTCATCGTGAGTACAAATGCTTATAAAGCGGTGCAAGAGACGTTTGGGTTGCACTATGCCGATCTTATGTTGCTGCAAATCTCAGAAATTATAGCTCACAAAGCACCGCCGGCTACGTTGTTAATGCGCTCAGGGGAGAGTGACTTTTTATGTGCTTTTGAACTACGAAGTGCACATGCACGTTTGGTTCTCGAATTTTTAGATCGACTAAACGAAGCGTTTAATGCCCCGCTTTATATTCACGATGAGCCAGTACACATTGATCATTACGGTGGCGTTGCTATTTCCCCCAATGATGGGATAACCAGTGAAGATCTACTCCAACACGCTATGTCTGCCCTATACAAGGCTAAAGAGGCACGCTCTGATAACCGTTTTTATTTTTACGAGCCAGCGATGAAACAAGAGTCTGTGCGGCGGCTTTACATTGCAGCTCATATCCGAAGTGGAAAATGTGCAGAGGAATTAGATGTCTATTTTCAACCGATTCTTAAAGCAGGAAGTAACCAATTAATTGCTTGTGAGGCGCTAGCACGTTGGGATAGCCCTGTGTTAGGCGTGATACCGCCTACAGAATTTATTTTTGAAGCAGAGCGGTTGCATGCAATTTGCCAGTTAGGGGAGTCGATTTTACAACGGGCTTGTATCCAAGCGGCTAAATGGCTGCCTTTAGCATCTAAAGGTTTTTATATGAGTGTTAATATCTCGCCATTGCAAGTAGAGAACCGAGATTTTATTAAGGTAGTCAAAAATGCTTTAGCGATTGCTCAATTACCCCCCAATGCGTTAAAGCTAGAGGTAACTGAGCGCTTGTTATTAAATGATGACAGTTACGTAGAAGAAAAAATGCAAGAGCTCAAGGCGTTGGGGGTGAGAATAGCTATTGATGATTTTGGCAGTGGTTATGCTTCATTAAATTATTTATGCCAGTATCCATTTGAGCTGTTAAAGATCGATCAGAGTTTTATTAGTAAGCTCCTTGAAGACCGTAGTAGCCGCATTCTCGTTAAAATGATTATTCAAATGGCACACGATTTGGGTTTAGAAACGGTAGCCGAAGGCATAGAAGATAAGCAGGTCCAAGAGTTATTAGAAAGTATGGGGTGTGACTATCTACAAGGCTACTTGTACAGCGTACCTTTGCCCGCCGGTGACTTTGAGTCTTATCTTAATCAGCGGCTGTAATTAAGTTTTTGATCGCTATGTTTGTGCAAGCATTCTTTGCTATCCTCCCCATTTTTATTTGTCATCCTTTATATGGTTAACATGTTAAAGCAGTATAAATACTCGGTTATCTGGGCAGGCGTTTTGTGTTGGTTGATCATTATCGGTCTCACTTTTTGGTGGTTTGAATTTAGAATTAACCGTCAAGTAGACTCAACACAAGAGGCCGTGTTTGATAGCCGAATTTACTCACACAATGCCTTATCGCGCGGCGTGAAGTCTGACGGGACTACTGTTATCCATTACTTTGATATCAGCTGTCCGTGCACGCGCTTTAATACCCCTCATGTAAGAGATCTCATTGAAAGGTACAGCGCTCAGGGCGTTAATTTTTTGATCAGAGCGGCAGACGTACCTTCATTGAGGCAAGCTAATCGACTATTTGGCGACCAAACCGTGCGCTTAGCCCGCGAAAATGAGGCACCTGCCGCGAGTCCTAGTGCGATTGTTATTACTGGGGGCGAGGTGAATTATATAGGTCCTTATAGCCCAGAAGCGGTGTGCTCAACGGCGGCTGGAGACTTTGTTGGCTTGGTGTTAGATGATCTTTTGGCTAATAAGCCATTCAAACAGCCAACTAATTTAGCAATGGGCTGTTTTTGCGAATGGCCGAGTTCCAGTTAGTACTTTGTTAGCCTGAATTTTTACTGGCAGTCCCTTACGGTAATCCACTGATCATCAGAAATACCTAAGTTACGTGCCACTTGCATGAATTGGTCGCATTGAACGAGTGAGGGTTGCTCGCTTCTAGAAAGCAACCATGCATAGTCAGTGTTTGGCCCAACCACTAACGCCATTTGATAGTCTGCATCTAATTTAGCGATGTGATAACCACCATAGAAAGGGCCAAAAAACGACACTTTCAAGCTGCCGGTGTTTTGGTCTTTTAAAAAATAGGCCTTGCCAATAGCCTCTTTCCATTCTGCTTTTTCCGTATCATATCCTCGGTTTACCACCTTGATTCCGCCATCGTCTCTAAGGGAGTAGGTGGCCGAGACGTCTGTTAAACCTTCTTCAAAAGAGTGATCTAGGCGCTTTATTTCGTACCAATGGCCTAAGTAGCGCTCGACAGCAAATGGCTGTACAGGTGTTACTCCTTCGGGTACTCCGGTACAGCCGGTAACCAAGCCTGCGATAGCGAGTAAACTAGCAAGCATCTTAGGCCTTTGTATTTTGGCGGTATTGTTATTAGCTAAACTTAGGTACCGTACTATAGATAAACAGGTGTCTTTCATTGGCATAGTTGACGTCCTTTATATGTCTTGAATATGGTTCACTAGCCACAGAGTCTGCTCTTTGATGGCCTGTTGTTCATTAGGGGCTTTATTGCTCCAATGCTTCACTTGCATAGCGAGTCTGGGGTTTTTAGAGAGACGTTCTTGGTGCTTGTCGACAAAATTCCAGTATAAAGTTGTGAAAGGGCATGCATCATCCCCAGAAGATTTCTTGGGGTTATAACGGCAGTGTTTGCAATAATTGGACATTTTATTAATGTAGTTGCCGCTGGCGATATAGGGCTTTGAGCCTACAATGCCGCCATCAGCATACTGACTCATACCTAGGGTGTTTGGGACTTCTACCCAGGCTATCGCATCTACAAAAAAGCCAAGATACCATTGGTGGATAGCCTTAGGATTTACCCCGTAGAGCAGTGAAAAAAGCCCGGTTACCATCAGCCTTTGTATATGATGCCCGTACCCTGTCTGCAAGACCTGTGTTATGGATTGATTCATGCAATGCATGTGTGTGTTACCTGTCCAATAAAAGTCAGGGAGCGGTTGGTTCGCCTCTAACGCATTCCAGGTTAACCAATCGGCACGGTGATACCAGTATAAGCCTCTGACATACTCCCGCCAGCCAACAATCTGACGAATAAAGCCTTCTACGGCATTAATCGGCGCATGTCCTGCATGGTAGTGGACAAGTGCCGCTTCTACGACTTCTTGTGGATTAATCAGTTTTAAGTTAAGGCTGCTAGATAGTAAAGAATGAAAAAGAGTTTGTTCATTCGTCCACATAGCGTCTTGATGATCCCCAAAGCTTGCTAAACGTGTGTTGATAAAGCTGTCTAATGCCTCAAACGCCTGCGAGCGGGTCACAGGCCAATTAAAATCTTCTAGCGTACCCGGGAGCTCTGAAAGGTGTTTCTCAATGTCTTTTTGGGCTTGTAAGGTGATCGGGTCTGGTGAGAATGTAGGAGGGATAGGGAGGTTGGTGGGGCCGGCTTTACCAAAGCTTTTGCGGTTGTCAGCATCAAAGTTCCATTGGCCTCCTTCTGGTTTTTTGTTGTCCATTAATAGGTGTTTACGTTGTCGAAGGTGGCGATACCAATATTCCATGATTGGTTTTTTTCGTTTGCTCATCCATTGTTTAAATTCTCCCTTTTGGGCCAAAAAATGCGTATCTTCTAACCATTCAATTGAGCGACTTTCTCGTTTAGCCCAGCTATTGAGTGCGTTATAAACGCGATAGTCCCCGGGTAGTACCGCTTTTATGTTAGTGGGGGAGCAATGTTCACAGGTTTGCTGTAACGCATCGCTTAAGGAAACGATTTTATGCGGTATATCCCAGTAAATGAGGGGAATGTTGTCTTGGGTCATCTGTTGTGCAAAATGACGCATCGCACTGAAAAAGAGGAGAGTGCGTTGCTTAGACGATATGGCAAGCCCGTTATCTTGTTGCGTCGTTGAGGGTAGGGATTCTTCAATAACTTCGGCCATTAATGCGGCATCTTGCGATGGGTCGAAACCATCCCAGAGGGAGCTATCCTCATTAAGTTGATCACCAAGCACTATGTGCAGAGTACGGATGTTGCCGGTGATGGGAGATAACGGGTCTGCCATATTAGCCTCTTTCTTCAAGCTGGTGTGTCAAGGGTGTAATTTGCAACTGATGTTGCTTGATTAGCTCGGGGTTCAATAAAAATCGGATCAGAATGAGGTATGCATCTAGATCAAAATGAGACGTGTTTGTTGGTGTAGCATTAAGCCGATCGTGCATAGTTGATTCGTCCTCAACTCTGCCTAGATAAATCCATTGATCAATAAGGTGGTAATGAGTGGTGGCTGAGTCTGACGCTGTGTTTTTGTCATGTTTGGGCGCTGCAGGCTCTATCACTAAAATGGCTGACGCCCAAGGCCACATCAGGTTCTTGATTGAACTAAGAGACATATCAACGCGTAAATTGTAATGTTCGGCAGACTCTTTGTGTACGCAGGCCCCTTTGCATCGGCGAATTTGATGTGCAAAGCAGGCACCTGATGCTTTTTTTTCTAACCCACTGAGCCGATGGCACAGCTGGTTGGCTTCCGCTAGGTATCTTAGAGTGCTTTCCGCTTTTTTCTTGCTACGGAATAAACCAAAGCGTTGGGTTATTTCGCTTACGTTGCTGGTATCTGCAAGTACTATGCGTAGTTGTGCGTAACCCGAGGTATCTGTTGTTTTTTCAAGTTGATAGAGCTTGCGCGTTTTGGTTTGGCGGCGGTTATAAGCTGGCATCAGCGTTTTTATTTCTGTGTTTTCAAGCAATTGAGCACCAAAGTCGGTTGGTGTCTCGGTATAGTCAATATGAGTAATCAGCTGGCTTATTTTTAGGTCTTTGGCGTTGCTGTGATCACTACTAAAATGATTTAAAACACGGTCTCTGATCGAAATCGATTTGCCGACGTATAGTAATTGACCGTTCTCACTGTAAAATCGATAAACCCCCGGCCGGCAAGGCAGTTTTTGTATTTCACCGGCCGGTAGATGGCTTGGTACGCTACTGTTTGCTCTCAGGCTTTTGCAAATTGCCTCAATCTCTTCAGGTTCACAGGTTTGGCTAAAGTGTTGGAATAGATGAAGAATCGCTTCTGTATCTCCCATTGCTCGGTGGCGTGCAGACATTGGAATTGATAAGCGTTCGATAATGGCATCTAAACCATGACGCTTAAATTGCGGGTTGAGACGGCGGCTTAACTTAACGGAGCACAAGGGCTTAGTTGTATACTCGATCCCCACTCGCTTGAATTCGTTTTTTAAAAAGCCGTAATCAAAACGCGCGTTATGAGCCACTAATACTTTACCTTCAAGTTTATCTATTAACTCGTCAGCAATGGTCTCGAAAGAGGGCTTACCTGCCAGCATCGAGTTAGAAATGCCTGTTAGCTTGGATATCCAGGGAGGAATCGAGATTCCGGGGTTGATAAGTTGTTCCCAACGTTCAGTAATAATGCCGTCGATAATGACTATTAATGCTATCTCGGTAATGCGATCTACGGTGGCTTTACCGCCGGTAGTCTCACAGTCAAGCAGCACCATTTTTTTTGGAAAACCATGTAGTGTTGTCAAAGGTAGAAATATCCACTCGTTTTATTTAATTCATTACGCTTTTTAAACGGCATTGGATCTAGAAATGAACTTGAGGCGTAAACATATTTAGAACATCGTGGAGTAAAACTATGTCTTTCATCGAGATCTCGCTTGGGTCGAGCGTTTCTAAGCCTATTATCTTGTCTGCCCACACTAAGGTCAGGCAAGTGATGTTTGCAACTATGGCTTTTGCGGCCTTTTCCCCCTCGGTTTCATGGTCAAAAGATCTCCCGATATCGAAAACCGCAGAATGCTCAGAAGCGTTAGACTTCACATACAAAGCACTTGGTGAGGAGCGGAAGGTTCATTTGTGTGATGCGTACCAAGGTAAACTTGTATTGGTTGTTAACACCGCTAGCAAATGCGCATTTACACCCCAATATGATGGTTTAGAGGCTTTATATGCTACGTATAAAGAGAAAGGACTGGTTGTATTGGGCTTCCCTTCTAATGATTTTGCCGGACAAGAGCCGGGGACTGAGCAGCAAATACAGAATTTTTGTCGTCTTACTTATAGCGTTAACTTTCCTATGTTTGAAAAAGTTCGTGTTACACAGAATGAAGCCTCGCCTATTTATGAATGGCTTGCTCAAAAAACGGGAGAGTATCCAGGCTGGAATTTCCATAAATACCTCATCTCGCCCAGTGGTGAGGTGATAGCCAGCTTTAAAAGCCATATCAAACCCGAGGATACCCGTATCGTTACTTTAATTGAACAACATTTACCGGCGCAATAATGCAATCTTCACGCAGTGACAAACATCCCGTATCTCGTACTCGTTCGGGAAAAAAAGTACCTTCAAGCCGTTTTTCTCGTTTGGTGAGTCTAGGAGGGTTAGCGAGCCGCTTAGCCGGAAATATAGCAGTAGAAGGCAGTAAAAAAGTGGCTCAAGGACACCGCCCTCGCATTAATGAATTGCTATTAACTCCCAATAATGTGAAGAAAGTAGCGGATAAATTAGCCACTATGCGTGGTGCTGCTATGAAAGTAGGGCAGTTGATATCTATGGACGCAGGAACGATGCTTCCGCCCGAGCTATCAGCTGTATTTGACCGTTTGCGGTCAGACGGGGAAGTCATGCCAGCCACTCAGTTAATTTCTGTATTAGAGAAAAACTGGGGGGCAGATTGGCAGTCTCGTTTTACTCAATTTTCGTTTAAGCCGATTGCCGCGGCATCTATAGGTCAGGTGCATTCAGCTGTTTGCCAAGACGGGCGTCACATAGCGTTAAAAATCCAGTACCCAGGCGTGCGCGAAAGCATTGATAGTGATATTGCTAATGTAGTTATGTTGCTGCGTATTAGTGGGTTTATCCCAAAATCATTAGATATAGAACCGCTCATAACAGAGGCAAAAGAACAGCTAAAAGCCGAGTCAGACTATTGGGTGGAGGGTGAGCATTTAGAAAGTGTTAGGCACAAATTAGAAAGTTACCCTAGACGAGATGAGCTAATCACCCCGTTATACTATCCGGATCAATCATCACGTGACATTCTAGCGATGTCTTTTGAGTCTGGTGAACCATTAGAGCAGTCGCTTACCAATGCCCCCCAACGACATCAAATAATGGAGCTGATATTCGATTTGTTTTTTACCGAGCTATTTGATTTTGGCTTGGTACAGACGGATCCTAATTTGGCGAATTACTTGTATCAGCCAGACACGCAAAAGTTGGTTCTTTTAGATTTTGGTGCTGTACGCTCCTATACACCAGACTTTGTACGTGATTATTGGAGTGCGATCGAAGCGGCTGTTGAAGAAGACGAGGAACAACTGGCTGCGGCGCTTGGAAAACTGGGGTTTTTCAATACCAGCGCCGCTGTCGCCAACAAACCGATTATTTTGGCTATCTTTATGCTAGCGGTTGAGCCTTTGCGATGTGAAGGGATGTATAGCTTTGGATCCTCCAACATTGCTTTGCGGATACACGAGTTAGGAATGAGCATTAGTAAAGACCCTGACGCATGGCACACGCCACCGCCAGATGTGTTATTTCTGCATCGTAAGATGGCTGGCCTTTACTTGATGGCGGCACGTTTAGACACCCAAGTAAATGTTCGAAGTATATTCCTTAAAACTCAGCGGCAAATGAATTTGTGAGTCTGATTAATCCTTATAATCTGTAGGACCATTGTTTTACATAAAGCGGTGCAGAGGTTTCACATGTTGGAAAACTTTAGGGAAAACCTAAACGTCGTCGTTGTGGGCGCAACCGGTGGGATTGGTAATGCTATGGTTAGGGCATTACTTGAGACTCCACGAGTTGGCCATGTCTATACGTTCTCTCGTTCCCCAATATCTGAAGATCTTAAACAATGTTCGCAGATAACGGACATTGGCATTGATATTACGAATGAGCAATCTGTTGCCGCTGCGGCTCAACGGTTAGATGGTAAATTAGTAGATATTGTTATCGTAGCAACTGGGCTATTGCATGCACAAAACTTAGCTCCAGAGAAAAGTATCAAATCCTTAACAGCAGAGTCGTTTCAAGCTGTTTTCATGTCGAATACATTGGGACCGATGTTGGTTGCTAAACATTTTCTTCCTCTACTGAGAAGAAACCAAAAATCTGTGTTTAGTGCTTTGTCCGCCCGTGTTTCAAGCATATCTGATAATCGCCTAGGAGGCTGGTATAGCTACCGAGCCAGCAAAACGGCATTAAATATGATGTTGAAATCTTTAGCTATTGAATGCCAGCGGACACACCCGCAAGCTATTGTCGTTGGGCTGCATCCCGGGACGGTAGACACACCGCTATCAAAACCTTTTCAAAAACAGGTCAAACCAGATCAACTGTTTTTGCCCCATAACGCTGCTGAGTCATTACTTCAGGTGATTGACGGTCTCACATTAGAGGACAGTGGTAACCTTTTCGCGTGGGACGCAAAACAAATTTCTCCTTAATAGTTTGCAAAAGCTGCCGATCTATATGTAAATGCTTCTCTTTACTACTTTTAGTGCTTAGGATTGCTGAAGGTTCTTCTGTACTAATTTGTAGTGCTTCTAGTACTTTCGGGTTGGTTTATTTAGTAGTTTAGGAGGTAGAATTAAAGTATACATTATTGATATGTAAGTTTTTTTGTTTACAAACTTTTTGAATGTATATATTTTGTTGTTGTGCGCTTCAAACGCTTGTTTTAATCTAGGTGATGCAATTTAGGCCGCTACGATAGTCGGCGCTATAAAAGCCAGAAAGCTTGTTGACGTTACTAGGCTTTAAGCCTCTGTATAACCAAACTGATGGATGCCGATGTGAATTTTTGCGCAATATTACCACCGATTTTCGCCTCTAAAATGGTGTTGACTAATATGCTTTTTAAAGAGGGGTGTAGGTCTGTGCTTAAATTCTGTAACCCGCACCCTGTGGAGAGAAGGCTAAAGGTGGTCGGGTCATGACCAAGATCCCCTTTACTAAATACTCATCTTGTGGAAATAACTTTGTCGTTGTTGACATGACAGAGACGGCTTGGCTAAGTGAGGCGGCGATGTCCGAGTTTGCTTATCAAGCCACGAATATGAGTTTTGGGGTAGGCTGCGATAACCTATTAGTGTTGCAAAAAGCAACGTCCCAAACACTAGCAGATATCAATGACTACCGCCGCTATTGGCGTCTTCCCCCCGACCTTTCTAATGAAACTTACATTTTTAGAATGTTCGAGCCTGACGGCCAAGAAGCGTTATGTTGCGGTAATGGTTTAATGTGTATTGCTCAGTATCTTTATCAGCAATATGGTTTATCGCAAGTCCCTATTATCACAGAAGTTCCGTTCTTAACCCCTAAGCTCATTTCAATTGGAACCCAATCCGATACCGCTTACAGCTGGGCAGAAATGGGCTTCCCGCGTAAATTGCCTCCTGTGTTAGTCACTCCAGGTTTTACTCAAAATGAAGTGTCAGTGATTGAGTCGTTTCGCGTTTCAGAGCTGGACATTAATGGATGCAGTTTGCTCGGTGAAAATGCAACTTTGTCTTTCGTCTGCTATTTAAGCTTTACCGGGGAGCCACATTTGGTGATTTTCCCGGATGTGTGCTTTGAAGATCCAGCGATAGCATCGGCTATTTTCAAAAACAATACACGCATAGGGGACCTCGAAAATGATCCAGGATCTCAGCTGGTTCATGCAATAGGTCATGCCATTAATCGTGCCTATCATTCTTTTTTTCCATACGGTATCAGTGTTAATTTTACTCGTATCAAGTCCCAAAAGATTATCGAGAACCGTTGTTTTGAACGAGGCATATACCGGGAAACACTGGCGTGTGGTACGGGGGCTATGGCTGCAGCCTTTACTGTTCAGCAACTCTTTTCTCCTGAGGAAAAAGTGATCACAGTACTTCCTCATCGTTGCCGTTGGCATGATGATGAGGCGGTGATAAAAGTACAAGAGTTAGAATCAGGCTGGCGTATTCAGTCAAACCCTATATTATTGTTTGAAGGGGTTTACCACATGAAACGGTCTTTAATGCGGCAAGCGGATAAACAACATGTGGCGAATAAGGAAGCTTCAACGCTTGGTGTTACGAAAAAATTAGCGCAAGGACACGCTAAATCTTTAGCCAAGGCCGGCACTCAGTGTTTGTTGGCATGAGGTTAGCTTTGTTGCTTAAGTCGCTATTGGTAATGTATACCAGCATATTGTACAAAAAAACTGTGAGAGGGCTCGGAGTGGCTTCAGCGAGTCGAGGCCACCATGACCTTGGCTGACAGCAATACATTAGAGTCAGAAAAAAAATCTACTTCAGGGGAGTTGGCTTGCTCACATTCGTTGGAAAGTTATCTTCAACGTATTCGGGAGGCTTTACCTACTGTTGATCGTACACTTCGTGATCATGGCGATAAAACAATTGCTCAGTATCTAGAAACTCAAAATGTATTTTCTGCTACTAGCTTTCAACCGCGTGATGATTTAGCAGAAGTTGTCTACAATTATGCCAAGCCATTATTAGGTGAAGAAGTCGCTAGGGAAGCGGCGTCTGAGCTTTTAGCTAACCCTGTTGTACTAACGGCTAACCACCACGGGGTCGATTACTTTGCCCAATCAGTACAAGGTACATTGATTTTTAGTTTGCGGAAAATTAATGGTAAACAAGCTAAAACAGTCCCAGTTTTTGCTTGTGGGAATGTGCCCTTAGATAACCTAACGTACCCTAGAGGGGTGCTTCTCTATCCTCCTTCAATCTCCTTAAATCAAAAAGTCCCTTTTAAAGCTCCAATATATTCCAATAAATACCGACGTGAGACAGTATCTGCAGTCCGATCGATTTCGGGGGATATGTTGTTACAGTTCACTAAACGAATAGGTAAGGAGTCAAGTATCTCGAAACCAGCAGAGATAGCAGACTTGGTAATAGATGCATATTCAGTTTCTACTGGTAGCGATAGCTATTCGCAGCAAGCTACGCAAGTGAACTCTGTTTTATGGTCGAAAATTATAAAGAGGACCAGAGAAAAAACAAATCTTGTTTATCTTGAACTCGAGAAAATTGCGTCTAGATTAGTTTGTTTAGATCTTGAGAACACAGAGAGCTTGCTCGTACGACTGCTTTTTTCTGAGCCTCATAGGATTGCTTTAGAGCATGCCTTAGACCAAGAAAAGTCTTGCTGGAATATAGCTGAATTATCTAAACGTTTGACTATGACAAGTGAAGGCCATTTTAAACAGTCTGGTACCTTTATGTTTTGGGGAGTCGATGAGCGGAAACGTAGAATTCCCTTATTACCGGTTGAAGAGGATGGTAAGTGCATGCTCTCGGGGCGTTCAGACTCAGGGGAGCGTTGGGATATTGAGTTAACAGTTAGTGCCATAGCTGAGGCTATTCAAAACGAGAGGTTGATTCCATCTGTTTTTACTTCTTTCTTAGTTATTACATTGGCGAGAGGTGTTACGGCGCTGGGTGGTTATTATCAAGCTGATTATCTACCTAAAATGAAGAGAGCTGTAGAGGTTGTGTTTCAAAATTGTAACGACTCTGTCGCCATACCCTCGAAAGTAGATGGTTATCTTTCAGGGATGCAGCCTGTTTTAGCAACAAACAATTTTGGTTTATATCCGACTGGGCCTGTTGAGCTCATTAATGATGGCGGAATAGATACTAATTGGATGAATAACGTTTCAGTAAAGGATGCGCACATGGGATCCTTACATGAAACACTAGAAGATGTTTTGCCTAATAGCTTCTTACCTCAGTTTAGAGATGATATAGCAGAACAGCTTTTTAAAAATTTAAGAAATGATTTAGTCATAACAGGATTATATTCAAGCACGGAAAGAAATTGCTAATTTATGGTGGTGCAATGTTATCTTTTAAAAAGTTAATAATTTTTTTAGCTGTTTTCTTGTCGGTTAATGTGTTTGCTGAACAGCTTATAGATAAAAAACAAAAAATTAATAAGCCATGGGTCTTAGGATATTTCGAAGGAGGTCCTTATTCAGATTATAAGAAAATTCTTACTGAAACGGTTACAGCAATGATGAATGATGGTTTGCTGGAACAGAAGAGAATACCTGCATTCTCTGGTGAGCAAACAGCTGAGCTTTGGACTTGGCTCGCTGAAAACTTATCTAATAGCATGATTACCTTTTCTAAAGACTTTTATTTTAGTGCAGATTGGGATGAAAAAAAGCGAGAGAAGTATCAGGTTGAAGCTACCGAATTATTGATTAATAAAGAGGTAGACCTGCTTATAGCAATGGGTACCTGGGCTGGGCAGTCTTTCGCTAACAATCAACATAATATACCAACAATAGTAATGTCCGCGAGTGATCCTATAAGCTCGAATATAGTGAGATCTATAGAAGATTCCGGATATGACCATGTGCATGCGACAATTGATCCAGAGAGATATCAGCGACAAATTACATTATTTCATGAAGTTATAGGATTTAAACGTTTGGGGATAGCATACGAAGATACAGTAGAAGGCCGAAGTTATGCCGCATTAGATATTGTCCTTCAAAAAGCCGAACAATTAAACTTCGATGTTATTCCTTGCTTTACTCTAAGTGATATTAGCGACTCAAATAAAGCTAATATGAGTGTGATTGACTGTTTTAATGAACTATCTAAGAAAACTGATGCGATTTATGTGACCGTCCAAGGAGGTGTTAATAGAGAAACACTTCCTACTTTAGTTGAAATAGTAAATAAAAATAAAATTCCTACATTTTCTCAGTCAGGTGTGGACGAGGTTAAAAAGGGAATGCTGTTAAGCTTATCACAAGCGGGTTTTAAATATGTTGGAGATTTTCAGGCCGACGTAATAAAACGCGTTATAAGTGGAGAGTCTCCACGGGAAATTTCGCAGCTTTTCGAAGAACCACCTCGAATGGCTGTTAATATAAAATCAGCTGAAATTATTGGGTTCAACCCCCCGTTAATACTGCTAGGCTTGGCAGATGAAATTTTTCATACTATTGAAGGTAGTAGGTAATAAAATGAGGCTTTCAATAGTAAGAACCGCTTTTTTTATTATATTTTCATTTATTTCTGTAGGTTTGTCTGTTCAGTCTCAGGCTGCTGATAATGAGCAAAAGAAAAGAGTTGCATATTATCAAGGTGGAGACTATATCGATTACTATAAAACACTAAGATCCATTGCTGTATCTTTTCATGACCTAGGTGTTTTCACGATTAGTAAAGGTAGGGAAATACCTGATTTTCAAAGTGGTGAGGCAAAGCTTTTATGGCAATGGCTATCAGAGAATACCGATAGTGATCAAATAGAGTTTGTGGCAGATGCTTTTTATTCTTCTGGATGGAGCCAAGAGCAGCGTGTTAACCAGCGTCAAGTTTTCCTTAATAGGCTAAATAAACAATCGGATATCGATCTTGTTTTTGCATTAGGATCATGGGCCGGTTTAGATTTAGCAAATGAGGAGCATAGCACCCCTGTTATGGTAATGTCTTCCAGTGACCCAATTAGTGCTGGCATTATAAAACAACAAGATGATTCGGGATTTGATCATGTACATGTTTTTATAAGTCCTGATCGGTATTTAAATCAAGTTAGGATATTTCATAATTTAATTGGTTTTAAGCGATTAGGTATAGCTTACGAAAATACTAAAGTAGGTCGGAGTTATGCTGCAGTCGATACCATTTACTCTATTGCCAAAGATAAAGGCTTTACAGTCATACCCTGCTATACAAAAAGCGATATTCCTAGCGAGGAAGCTGCTTCTGAGTCTATAGTAAGCTGTTTTAATTATTTAGCTGATAAAGTAGATAGCTTTTATGTTACAGAGCAAGGAGGGTTAGATCTAAAAACTCATGAAAAAATCATTGCTATTGCGAATAAATATAAAATTCCTGCATTTTCTCAGTATGGACAGGATGAAGTTAAATTCGGCTATATGTTAAGTGCTTCTCGATCTTACGGATTGATAAAGGAGGGGCGTTTTCTAGCAAATGTTGCTATTGAAATATTGAAAGGGAAAAAGCCAGGAGAGATTAATCAGGTTTTTAATGATCACCCCGATATATATTTGAATATGAAAACGGCTGAGTTGATAGGTTTTCACTTGAATGCGTATTTGTTGGCTGCCGCTGATAAATTATATTGGCGTATAGAGAATCAGGAATAAATAGTGTTTACAAGTATAAAGTCTAAATTCGTTGCTTTGATTGCTATAATAATGCTCGTTACGTCGAGTGCTATTATGTATTTTACTCACCGGGATGTTGGTAACGCCATGCTTGTGGCAGAACAGTCCTCTGCTCGTAATGTGCTAGGCTTGGCTCAGTTACACATCAGTGCTAGCTATGATCGTATTATTAATGAGAAGGTTGGTTTGCTTGGTGAGTTAAAATCAGAAATGCGAAATACTTTATTTCTGGTTCAGTCAGTTGTTAATTCATATGCAGGTTTAAATAATCGTAACGAAGGCGATCAAGAAGTTATTCTTGATTCTTTGATTAACTGGATTCGCTCTATGGCTATAGATAAGAAGTATTTATTTATAGCAGATTCGCAAGGTAATGTTTTAGCGGCTAATAACCCAATCATTGAGGGAGGGTCTTTAGGCCAAATTAAAGATCTTAAAGGTTTAGAGCTTTCAAAAGTTATGCGTCCTAGTAACTTACCTAAAGACGGTGCCTCTAGCATATTCGAATGGTCTAGTAGCGAAGGGGAAGAAAAGAAGAACTATTTAGCGTTCTTTTTACCTGTAGAAGGGTGGTCATGGACAATCGGTGTGTTGGTGAATTTCGATGATATCGAGGTGCAAAGCCAACAAAAAATGGATGAAATCATTGATGATCTTAGCCAAAGTCTTCAGCAAATTAAGGTTGCTGCATCTGGCTTTGCGTTTCTATTCAACGGTTCTAAAGAGGTACTCATCGCTCCTCCTGATCTTCCGCTATTACCCGATGTGAATACTGGTCAGTTAGATTGGCAGCAGTCCCCACTGTTAGATCGTATTATAGAAGGGCATAAACAAAGCGCTTCGTTTATTAGTTATGAAGGCTCGTTTACGGGTGGTCGTGAAGTACAGGTCTTTATCTCTTACTTTAAAGCATTTGATTGGTACTTAGCGGTTGTTGTTCCCGTTGCTGAAATTGCAGGGCCAGGTCGTGATTTAGTTGGAAGGCAAAGCCTTATTATTGGCTCTGTTTTCTTGCTGAGTTTGTTTGCTGCTTTCTTTTTAATCTCTAAGTTGGTTAATCCGCTATCCATTTTGACTGCACATGCGAAAGCTCTCCCATCTCGTAACTTCGCTAAATCTCCAGATATAGAGGACAGTATCAAAGGTTTAGCGACTCGGTATCAAGACGAAGTCGGACGATTGGCCGAGTCATTTATTTTCTTAGAAGAAGAGATACGAGAACGTATTGAGCAGGCCGATCAGGAAAAAAATGTAGCTGAGCAAGCCAATAAAGCTAAGAGTGAATTTTTGGCTACGATGAGTCATGAAATTCGCACACCGATGAATGGTGTGTTGGGCATGACAGATTTAGTACTAGAAACAGATTTAAATGCTCATCAGCGTCGTTTCTTACACATGATTCGCTCCTCTAGTGAGAGCTTGCTGCAGATTATTAATGACATTCTCGACTTCTCTAAGATTGAGGCCGGTAGTCTTCTTTTAGAGAAGGCTGCTTTTAACCTGAATGATATTATTCAAAGCCAAGTAAATTTGTTTGCGCCCCAAGCCGAACAGAAAGGGATTGGTTTATTTTATTACCTTCCAGACCATTTTAGGGGAGCCGTTCAAGGCGATGAGGTTAGAGTACGTCAGTTGTTAACAAATTTAATTAGCAACGCGTTGAAGTTTACCTCTGAAGGTGAAGTATCTATTTATCTCGAAGTGCTTGAGGAAACGGATAATAAACTGACTGTTAAAATAATAGTTTCTGATACGGGGGTGGGTATTTCACCAGAGCAAAGGACTCGTATATTTGAACCATTTGTACAAGCGGATAGTTCAACAACTCGTAACTTTGGAGGTACCGGGTTAGGGTTAGCCATCTGTAAACAGTTGATTGATATGATGGACGGCAGTATTGGCTTTTCGAGCTATGAAGGTGAGGGGACTACATTTTGGTTTACCTTGTCATTTGATAAAGGTCTTCACTACCAAGATCACAGACCAGGGCAGTTTATCTCTGCGAGTAACGAACCAATAGTGATGCCGGATGTTCACGGGCGTCTGTTGCTGGTAGAAGATAACGAAGTTAATCAGGCATATGCTCTTCAAATTTTGTCAGCAGCAGGTAGTGGATTAACGGTTGATGTCGCTGCAGACGGGATGGAGGCACTCGATAAGTTTAAACGCCATCGTTATGACTTAATTTTGATGGATTGCCAAATGCCGAAAATGGACGGATATAAAGCAACGGCAGCCATTCGACAAATGGAAAAGTCATTATCTCCCGGTGCTCAGCCAACACCTATCGTTGCGTTAACGGCGAATGCGTTTAAAGATGATAGAGAACGCTGCTTCGACGCAGGAATGACAAACTATCTAGCTAAACCTTATAAAAAACAGGCGCTGATAGCTGTACTGAATGAGTACCTCGTCAAAGAAGAGACCAGTTCTGTTGTGTACTTGCCGCCGGCTAAGGATCATGCGTCCTCACTTGAAGAGGGTGTTGTGCCTGCCGAGACTGTAGATTCCTATGTGTTGGATCCTGAAATAATCGCGCAATTACAACAAATGGACGAAGACGGGTTGTTTTTAAGACGAATTATTACAGCGTTTTTAATGAAATCAGCCGATAACCTGTCGCAAATTCAATCAGCATTTAATGACAAGGATGAAGATACTTTACGTATGGCGGCTCATACGTTGAAGTCGAGCTGTTACAACTTGGGTGCGACTCATTTAGCCGAATTAAGCCAGCAGGTTGAGAGTTTAAGTAGCGTTAACCTAGATGATGTAAAGGCTCTAATAAATCCGCTTGAAGTTGAACTAGAGCGAGTGAGAAAAGCATTATCTAATTTATCTGAAAGTTCGGTTGGAAGTAGTGGGAAATCATGATAGAAGTATTAATAAAACCGAGCAAAGTACTGGTTGTTGACGACGATATAACCGCGCGCATCCTAGCCCAACAAGCGCTTACTCTCGATGGCTTTAAGGTATATGAAGCAACTGATGGGTTGAATGCATTAGAGCGCTTTCAAGAAGTGCATCCGGACATTGTGATTCTAGATATTGAGATGCCAGAGCTGAACGGCTATGAGGTGTGCCGACAAATTCGTCAATTACCATTTGGTAAACGCGTACCGATATTGATGGCGACAGGCTTTAACGATATGTCGTCTGTTAATAGGGCTTATGATGCTGGCGCAACTGATTTTGTAACCAAGCCATTTAACTGGAAAGTGTTAGGCCAGCGTTTACGCTACATGATCCGAGCAAGTGTGGTTGGTGAAGAGCTAAACGAGTTGAAAAAAAGTGAGCGACGTTTAGCAAATGCGCAACGTATTGCGAAACTAGGTAACTGGGAATGGGATGTAACTTCAAATGAGTTGTATTGGTCTGATCATCTATTTGAGTTGCTCAATTCCAAAAGGGGTAAGATCCAGCCAAGCCTAACCGCTTTTTTTGAAAGCATCCCCGAGATCGATCATTTTAAAGTACGTTACTGGTTTAACCGTATTGTGAATGGTAAGCCAAATGCTGCTGATTCAATCCATCATCGTATTATTGTTAATGATGACCATCGTATTGTGAAGCATCAGATAGAGGCAGAATTTGATGAAGATGGTGAGTTGGTTTTGTTATCCGGCGCTGTTCTAGATGTGACTGAGCTACGACAGGCTCAAGATAAAATTTTGGAGCTAGCCAGCTATGATGCGCTGACGGGGCTGCATAACCGCTCGGTATTTAGTTCAGCGGTGGATCGTGCAATCAAAAGAGCTCAGAAGTTTAATCATACCGGTGCTGTGCTGTTTTTAGATTTAGATAACTTTAAGCGCATTAACGACACGTTTGGTCACGGAGTGGGTGATTTGTTACTGAAGGTTGTCGCTAAGCGGTTAACTAAAAGTGCCCGTGCTAATGATCGTAATGATAATGGCGAGAGCAATAGTGAAGCACATCTCATATCGCGTTTTGGGGGCGATGAGTTCACCATTTTAATCCCGCATGTAAAAGATGCCAGCGAGGCCAAAGTTATCGCGGACCGTATCTTAGATAATATAGGTAGGCGGGTTAGCTTGGCAGGGCACGAGCTGGTAATTACTCCCAGTATTGGTATAGCGCTATTCCCACAAGATGGTACTGAAGTTGAAAGCCTTCTGAAAAACGTGGATGCTGCCATGTACCATGTAAAGCACGGTGGGAAAAATAGCTACGAAATGTTCGCGCACTCAATGAACATTGTGTCCAAAAGGCGCTTACAGATAGAAGCACACCTTCGGCATGCAATTGATAACAAAGAATTGTATTTGGTGTATCAACCTCAAATATCATTACACAGCGGAAAAATAATTGGTGTGGAGGCGTTATTACGCTGGGACTCGCCATTATTAGGAGCGGTTTCTCCTGTTGAGTTTATACCTGTTGCAGAAGAGACGGGGCTAATTACTCCCATTGGCGAGTGGGTTTTGTTCGAAGCCTGTCAGCAAGCTCAGGTATGGCGTGATGAAGCGCTTCCACCGGTGAGAATGGCTGTGAATTTATCCGTTAGGCAATTTGCGCGTCAAAACCTCGAATCGGTAGTCCAGTCCACATTGCTCAAAACGGGGTTGCCCGTGCGGTATTTAGAGCTGGAAATCACGGAAAATATGCTGATGGATGATGTCGAGGGTTCTGTTGACACATTGCATCGTCTTAAGGATCTTGGGGTTTGCTTAGCCATTGATGACTTTGGCACAGGGTACTCAAGCTTAAGTTACCTAAAGCGTTTCCCAATTGATCGCCTTAAAATAGATCGCTCGTTCATTACACATGTTACCACTAACACTGAAGATGCTTCGGTCACTCAAGCCATTATAGCCGTCGCGCATAGCTTAGGACTGAGTGTGACGGCGGAAGGGGTTGAATCAGCTGATCAGCTAGCGTTTTTGAACGAGAATAAATGCGAAGAGGTACAAGGCTACTATTTTAGTAAGCCTGTTAGCGCTAATGATATAAAACGACTGCTGATAGTAAACCAAGGATTGCCTGATAGCTGAGCCTTGGTTTACTTAAGTTATACTCGTAAAAACTCGGCACGCATTCGTTCGTTCGTTTTAAATTCTCCGCCTACCGCGAGTGTTCCGGTAGATGAACTTGTATCCATTACACCGCGTGACTTAACGCAATAGTGGGTTGCTTGTATGCTCACGGCTACATCATCAGTGCCGAGCAAGGCTTGAAGAGCAATTAATATTTGTTGATTGAGACGCTCTTGAACTTGCGGTCGCTGAGCAAAAAAGCGAACAATCCGGTTAATTTTAGAAAGTCCAATGATTGTATCTTTGGGGATATAGGCAACATTTGCTAGCCCATCAATAGTGACGAAATGATGCTCGCACGCACTCGTTAGGCTAATGTCTTTGACTTTCACCATCTCTTCTACGCGCATTTTATTCTCGATTAAAGCAATTGACGGAAAATTACTGTAATCCAGCCCCGAGAAAATTTCGTTAACGTACATTTTAGCTATGCGGTGAGGGGTCTCGGTTAAGCTATCATCATTTAAGTCTAAGCCTAGAGTGCTTAGTACTTCTGTCATAAGCCCTTTAATACGCTCGTATTTTTGATTGTTATCCATTGGGGTTTCTACCAATGGGGTTTCAAGTCCCGCTTCTTGTAACCTTTTCTGAACGAGTCTGGCTTCAGGGCTTAGCATGTGTAAATGTCCTGCTGTCGATGTTTGTTTCATTTCTATATATACGATGGTTATCGTCATCTGGATGATATATGACTCTTTGGCCATATTTTGATTCCATACGAAACCGGTTGCGGGTAGGGTCGAGACTTTTACGAACCCTTCAATTCCTCGATCAGTAGACGTGCTAATTGGGTAGCGCTGTGCCAAGCTGCTTCTGCAGGAGGCACGTTTGCTTCCCCTGCCAATATCCAGTCGCCGCAAACAGCAATTTTATCATGCTCACTCCATAAGTAACTAACTTGTTGAGTTTCGGCTGGATTACTTGTTTGCAGTGTATGGTGTTTTGCGTAAAGCCAGCGATGAGATCGCGTGTAAGCGACGGTTAGTTTTTGATCTAGCATATGCTCAAAGGCTTGGAGTAGATGCTCGGATACAGAGTCTGCATCTGTATCGATATGGGAGCGGCTCCATTCATCTGATGCTTCTACAACCCAGACTTCTTTGTATTCTTTGGAGTGTCGGCCGGGCTTTTCTGAGTCGCGAACGGCCCGCTTGATAGGCCCAGAACTCAATAGAATATCAGGGGTTACTTTTGAATGAACAGATAGCCCGATGATTAAAATCCAATTTGCAGAAGGCTGGATGACTTCGGCTTTGTGCGCAAATCGTGGGATGGACTCAAGCAATGACACGGCTTGCGGAGCCGGAGTCGTGATGACTGCTGCATCAAACCGATCAAGGCAATCCCCGTTTTCATCTCGCAGGATAACTCCTAAGTTATCCGGCCACACGTGGCTAATTCGGCAACGAGTCATCAACGTTACGTTAGATAAAAGTGTGCGAGTTAAGGCTGAAAACCGAGGTGATGCTACCCAGTAATTTTGTGTAGATATATTTTGCTCAATAGATTGTACGCAAGTAGGCCATGGCACAATACAGGGTAGGTCTCGTAACCATGTATCAAAGGGTTCTGAAATGTTTTCAAAATAGGGTAGACCGATGTCTACACTGTCTTCGCCGACGCGAGCACTGGATAAGCGTCCTCCGGTACCCCGGCTTTTTTCATATACGGTTACTTGAAAGCCAGCTTTGTTTAGTTCGTTGGCGAGAATGCATCCTGATAGGCCTGCACCTACTATAGCAATCTGTTTTGTCATCGTATTCTCAAATAGTAAGGCGGATAATTAATGGAAGTTCTTGCTGTCTTATTGCAAGATCAATCTGAAATTTAGCGTGCTAAAATCTCAATTGGATAGCAGCTGAGCGAGAGTCTGTATTTGAAGTCCATTGCTTAGCGGTGTCGGGTATGCAGAGTTCGGCGTGAGGAATCGTTTGCTCTAATGTTGCTTTATGTAAGCCTACAGCTCTGAGTAAATCGTAACCTTGGGCTAGGTTCTTTAGGGTTATAACTTCTCCCTGTTTTGTTTTCAATAAAGCACTAGAAGGGGTTTCACCCAGTATATAGTTGACTTTGATTACCATTGCACCGCAGGCGGGTTCAATAAACGACACTTCTGTACCTAGTTGATGTGCTAAATGTTTTAACTCTTTAATTTGCATAATTTTACTCCCCTTGCATTGGTTGATACGAAACTTCAGCGTTTCCCGATGAGTGCGAGCAATAAAAAGGCGCTCATAAGAGCGCCTTAGAAAACAAGAAATGTAGAGGTTAGCTTAAGTTAATAAAGTAATCTAATGCGGCTACATAACCAAAAGTGCCTAAACCTGCGATAACGCCATCTGCTCTGAGTGACACATAAGAGTGATGTCGAAAGCTTTCGCGTTTGTGAACATTTGAAATATGAACTTCAACTACGGGGCTTTCAAAAGCATTGAGTGCATCTAAAATAGCAACAGAAGTATGTGTAAAAGCGGCAGGGTTGATAATGATGCCGTTTGCCTTGTCGCGAGCTTCATGGATTTTATCGATGATAGCTCCTTCGTGATTGCTTTGAAAAAACTCAACAGTGAAGCCTGATTGAGCTGCTTTAGTCTCAAGCTTTGCCTGAACGTCTGCTAGTGTTTCATAGCCATAAATTTCCGGCTGGCGCTTCCCTAGCAAGTTGAGATTAGGCCCATTCAATACATATATAACATTGCTCATCACAAAATCCTTTGGGTACTCGTTTAATAACCAAACAGTCTTGGTATAAAGGTAACTGTTTGCGGCACAAACGTAATAAGAAGAAGTACGCCTAATTCTACTAGGAATAGCGGCATGATTCTGCGTGAAATTGCGCCCATACCTACGTTTGCAATGGAATTCGAAACAAATAGACAAATTCCCATTGGCGGCGTTACCAGTCCAATCATCAAATTAAAGATGACAACAATGCCAAAGTGAGTGGGGTCGATGCCTAAACTCATGGCGATTGGGTGGATAATAGGGAGCAGAATAAGCATGGCCGCAATCCCTTCTAAAAAGAGGCCTACGACTAAAAGAATAAGATTCACCATGAGCAAAAATACCCAAGGGTTAGTAACCTCACCTAATACATAGCTGCTAATGGTTTGTGGCACCCGAGAAAATGTAAGCATCCAGTTAGCGGCAGCCACTACGGCAATAATAATTAAAATAACTGATGAATCTCGCATAGCGCGCACGAAGATATGGGGTAGACGAGATAAATTAAGGGTTTTAAGGATAAATATGCCCGCTATCAGTGCATATCCTGCGGCAAGAGCAGCGGCTTCTGTTGGCGTAACAATTCCCGTTAAAATAGATCCCACAATAAATATCGGCATAAATAAGGGGATCCATGCATTAACAAATGCACTAAAGCGTTCTTTGGCTGAAAGTTTGGGGCGTAAAGGAGCGTAGTGTCCTGCATAGATACGCACATAAATTGATAAGCCAATAGCTAAAAATAGGCCCGGAGCGACACCGGCTAAAAAAAGTGCAGGCACCGATACTCCGCTGGTGATAAGTGCGTAAATAATAACGGGTATGCTAGGAGGAATCATCGGGCCTATTACCGATGAAGCGGCCGTTAGTGCGGCTGCGAAATCGCGCGGATAACCTTCTTTTTCCATGGTTGGAATGAATATACGTCCCAGTGCTGATGTGTCAGCGACCGCTGAACCAGATAAGCCTGCAAAAATAACAGAGGCCCATATATTAACCTGTGCTAAGCCGGCTTTAGTGTGGCCAACCAGTGCATTGGCAAACTTAATAATACGGTCGGTAATACCGCTTTCGTTCATTAACTCGCCAGCAAGGACAAAAAGGGGGATAGCAAGAATCGCAAATGAATCTATGCCTGAAAAAATACGTTGGCTAACTAGGCCGAACGAAAAAGGAGTTTGTGATACGTGTCCAAACACGGCCAGGAGAATAGCAAAAGCAATGGGGCTGCCAATAACCATCAAGACAATAAGAATACCAAAACCTAACATGACATTACTCGCTCTGTATCGAAGGTGATAGGACAAGCTCAGATAGCTTAATAAGTGCCGCGATCGTTAAACCTACACCACCAATCACCATTGCTACTTGAAAGTAATACATTGGAATTCCAGAGCCTGGGGCGGTTATAGCACCTCGCTTCATCATAAAAAGGTAGCCAGACCACGCTAAAATAATGCCAGACACTAAGACGACAATGTCAGATATGACATGAAGGATGTTGCGGATTTTGGGTGAGACAGCGTCTTCAAGGAAGCTGAATTTTATATGCATCCCTTCTAGGTAACATAAAATAGTGCCAAACATGGTGCCATATATCATGGCGTATTTAGCGATTTCTTCGCTCCATTGGATTGGTGAGTTGAGTAGGTAACGGCTCAGACTACTTGCTAAAACAACAGAAAACACAATTAACAAAGAGGTGCCTGTCAGCCAGGACAGGGCTTTTTTATAGAAGGGCTTCATAGGACAATATCTCAAGGGCATGGCTTGAAAAAATGCTGGAAGCAAAAGGTCACTCCCAGCATTGTGTTACTAGGGTTACTTCGTAACAGACGCGACAGCTGCTTGGGCCTTATCTACCCAAGTATCACCAATTTGGCCTCTGAGCCATTCTAAAACAGCAGGTTGGGCGGCTTCACGAAAAAGCTCAAGTTGGGCAGTTGTTGGTGTGGTGATTGTCATACCGTTAGACGCCAGTTGAGATAAACCTTCTGCCGAGTTGATTTGTTGAATCGCACGGCCTACAAGCCCTGCTACTTTTGCTGCTCGTTCTACAATAGCGCGGTCAGCGTCGTTAAGCCCAGCAAATACGTCTTCATTAATTAATAGAAAATCCGTCCCGTAGACGTGTCCATCTAATGTTAAATGGTTTTGAAATTCGTAGAACTTGTTACCATAGATAACACTGATAGGGTTCTCTTGGCCGTCGACCACGCCGGTTGTCAACGCAGAAGGTACCTCAGGCCAAGCGATAGGAGTCGGTTCACCACCCATTGCTTTAACCATCTCCACGTATAACGGCAGTGTCATTACACGGATTTTTAAGCCTTCTAAATCTTTAGGTTCGGCTATTGGGCGCTTAGAGTTTGTAAAGTTTCGAAAGCCAGTTTCACCGTACGCTAAAGTACGTAACCCGGTTTTTGCTAAGCAGTTTTCAGAAAGTGCCTTGCCAAATTCGCCGTCCAACACTTCCCAAGCAACAGGCGCTGAAGGAAACAGGTAGGGGATTTCTAGAACGGACGCTTCTTGGCAAACTTTAGCAAATGCGCCAGACACCATTGTCATACTTAATGTACCTTCTTGAGCCGACTGTACTAAGTCTGTTTCGCCGCCTAATTGACTTGCCGGGTAAATATCTACCTCAATACGTCCACCCGATTCAGCCTCAACAAGTTCTTTAAAGACTTTAGAAGCAGCCCCTTTTTTAGATGTCGTCCACTCTTGTGGATCTACATGGCCTAGTGTCAGGGTTACCTCTGCAGCGTGAGCAGAAAAGGAGACTGCAGCAGCCACTGAAGCCAAGGTGAGAGTTACGTTTTTTACGGTTAATTTCATGTTACATCTCCAAAGGCGACTTCTAAGAAGTCTTCTGTTTTTTATGTTTATAGTTATTTCAAGCGAGGGTGTTACGCCTGAAATTGCCCTGAGTCGGCTAAGAGCCGATAAGTATACGGCTAATTTTATAGTTTGTTATTAAAAATAACCTATATTTTTACCCATTAAATTGACATTTTTTATGCATTATTACGATAAAATCTTCTCATTAAGCAATTAATACCTAAAATTATTGGGTTTTGAGCTAAACGACTATTGAGTAGTAGGTGAACTTTGAGTGATTGCTATCGATATGAAAAATGAGATTTTGTCGTTTTAGTATACTGTTATTGTAATGTTAAAGTGTTTTTAAACAGGATAAATGTTTTTATTTGGTTAGATTTTTTCTCTTTTTAATCAGATATTTTTTACATAAGTAATTGATAATTAATAACAAATAGATTTTTTGATACGTTATCGATGCGAAATTAGATAATGTATCCCTGATAAAACCTAAAAGTATCCTATATTTTGTTTTATATCATATATGTTGACTTGCCGCGGTGGAGGTAATTATGATCGCTGTGATGTGATCATTCGTGGTTGCACCTTAGCTTTGTGCTAGCGTGGGATTAGATGGCAAATCTCGATTAGCATTCGCAGTGAGCAGTATTGTGGAGAATAAGAAATGATAAAGTTAGGCCTTATCGGTCAATCGATTCAAAAATCAAGCGCGCCTTTGTTACATACGTTGTTAGGTGAGTTGCACAACATACCGGTAATGTATGATTTACATGAGCCAGCTGATAAATCTCCCGAAGCGTTTGCTTTCACATTGAATCGGTTGCGTGAAGAAGGCTACACCGGATGCAATGTAACTTTTCCTTATAAGCAAATTGCGATTAATCACGCGACTAATACCAACGAGGCGGTAAAGCGTGTTGGTTCCACAAATACACTGTCCTTTATCGGCGAGACGGTTAGCGCAGCGAATACCGACTACTCTGGTTTTATTCGCGGCTTCAAAAGCCGCTTAGGTGAGCAGCCGGCAGGTAACGTGTTATTGATTGGCGCTGGCGGTGTTGGCAGGGCAATAGCGTTTGCCTTATTTGACGTTGGTGCTACACAAGTGATGATTTACGATGTGCATGAAGAGAGTGCTCGGTCATTATCTGAATCTATGTGTGCGGCTGGTTTGAATGCCCGCTTTGTTACCAAAAATGACATTGGTGATGCGGCTATGGATGCCGATGGTCTGGTAAATTGTACGCCAATTGGGCATTACAAAACGCCAGGTAACCCTCTTGACCAAAGCTTGTTTGGATCACAATCTTGGGCTTTTGATGCGGTCTACACACCCGTGGATACCGAATTCTTACAGGTTGCTCATCAAAAGCAGATGACGATTGTCTCTGGTTTTGACTTGTTTTTATATCAAGGCTTAGACGCATTTACTATTTTCACCGGACAAGCCGTGGACGCCCCCTCGGTCCTAGCGCGCTTTAAAGAGAAGTTTAATGTGAAGAGCCAATTTATTAGTTAATAGGTAGTTATCTTTTCTTGGGCTATCAATGCTCCCTGAGCCTATCCATTATTGGATAGGCTTTTTTTATGGGTGAAAAGTACAGGTAATCTATCTAAATTGTTAAAGGATACCTTAACTAAACTTGTTAGAATTGCTAAAAGGAATGTAGAACAGTTTATGTAGAATGTCGGAAAATGAATGAATAATGCATTGGATCGTAAGTTGGTTGGGCAAGCGGTTTACGAAAAACTACGAAATGATATTGTCACCGGGCACTTAAAGCCTGAGCAAAAGCTCAAGCTAAATCAGCTTAAGGAAACATATAACGTTAGTGTAAATACACTAAGAGAAACCTTGATGCGCTTGGTGGCTGAAGGTTTTGTGTCATTTGAAGACCAAAAGGGTTTTCGTGTTATCCCCGTCTCTATTGCGGATTTAGAGGAGTTAATAGAGCTACGCGGCACCTTGGAAATGCTAGGGCTAGAAAAGTCGTTCGAACGTAGAGATACATTGATCGATTGGAAATCTCGGCTTATTAGCGCCCACTTTCGCTTAAGTTGTGCTGAAAAGTTGATGATGGAAGATGAGGCGCAGCATGTAACTGCTTGGGAGAAGGCTGATAGAGATTTTCATACAGCCATTGTCTCTAATTGCGGATCAAAACAATTAATTCGTTATCATGCCTCTGTTATTGAGCTGTATATGCGTTATCAAGTATTAGCGTTAAGCCAGCGCCCGTTTCGCGGGAAAGAGGTTATGGCTGAGCATCAAGAATTGGTTCAGCGGCTCTTGGATGATGATATAGAGGGTGCCAAATCCTTGCTGTCCCTCCATATTAGTCGAGGTAGTCAAACACCTAAAGCCACAGTGTAGCCCATGCTTATTGGCAGGGTATTCAAAGTAAGATGCCTAAGATGGCGGCTATCGATATGAAGGACACCATTGTTGCCCCCATGAGAATACTGGCGCATATACTTCGGTACCCGTAATTCCCACCTATAATGGGGTATATGCTCATCATAGGCATGGCTGCCAATAAAATAGCGGCTAAGCGTAGTTCAGGGCTGAGGCCTGGAATGCAAAGCACCGCGAGCGCGACGCATAACGGGTGCATTAATAATTTACCGACGATAACAGTACTAATTTCTACCATATTCCCTTTTATGGTGGAGCCAACTAGGGAGCCTCCAATAACGAATAGGGCTGTTGTTGCTGAGGCGGCAGACAACATATGTAGGCTTTCATTAACAGGAGCGGGGAAGCGTATTTGTAGTGCCGACCCGATAAAACCTGCAACGATAGCAATGATTAATGGGTTGCGAGTAACACGTTTAATAACTGATTTCCAAATTTGTAAAAGAGATTGGTTTTCCCCTTTGCCATTTGCGTACTCAATAGTCATTAAAGCCACAGGAAATAGCAGCATATTCTCAATGATTAAGGCCATAGTAAATGCCACTGTAGGTGGATCATCAAACACTAAAATAAGAACAGGAAGACCAAAAAATGCACTGTTACTCATCGACATGCCCAATGCTTTAATACCGCTTCCTGTTAGGTTGTTGTTCAACAGTTTTTTAGCGATCAATAATCCAATCGAAAAAGACAACAGCGAGCCTATCCCATAAGCAAGTAAAAAGCGGGGTTCAATCACATCCGCAAAATCCATATGGACCAAGGTATCAAATATCAATGCGGGCAGCGTAAAGTACATGACAAAACGGCCCAGTCCCGGTAATGCATCCGTGGGCATTAGTCTTGTTTTAACCGCAACATAACCGAGTATGATTAAACAGAAAATGGGTGCTGTTGTAGCAAAAATCTCTAACACGTTATTCTCCCTGTATCGTGTAGAAGTCTACGGGCATATTTGGTTTATGTTGCCTATTATGCGAGCTAGCCAAGATGTCGTTGCGCCTGCTTTAAGCAGCGCCGCTTGCATTGTTTCTACATCGAGCTGTTGACCACTTTCTTGTGCAATCAATGTAAATAAATGTTCGCTCCCGGTTATAGCCGTCTTGCTTGCTGCTTTTACTAATTCGGATGCTTTATCCCTTCCCATCGTCTTGGCGAGCTCAAATGTTGCGGCTTCAGCATAAATGACACCATTGAAAGCGCCGAGGTTGTGTAACATTTGCTCTCTATTAATAACAATATGGTCCAGCGCGTCGATACTATGACGAGCGGCTACCACTGTTGCTAGCAGCTGTTGAGGGAGGATGAACCACTCTTGTGTCCACTGACTGCCACTGCGTTCATGTTCATGCAGCATGGCCTGATGCATTTGTCCGCACCAACCTGCATTTAAACGCATCATGGCAACCATGACTTCGGCATTAACAGGGTTGCACTTTTGCGGCATGGTTGAAGAGCCGCCACCGTTTGTAAAACGGATTTCGCCGCATTCAGTGGATGAGAGCCAAAGCCAATCTTGTGCCATTTTGCCAAGTAGCCCCGTAGTTACACTCAACCACGAAGAGCATTCTACTAGTGAATCACGTTGTGTATGCCAATTATCACCGCGCTCAAGTGTAAGTGTATCTGCAAAATGCAAACCGACCTCATCCGCTTTTTCACCCATAGCAGCTAGGGTCCCAACGGCCCCGCCTAATTGTGTTTTGAGGATACGAGGCCTCATTTCATCCAACCGCGCGAGCTGGCGCAGCAGAGGATTAGCCCATTCAGCTACTTTGAAGCCAAAACTCATGGGGACCGCTTGTTGTGTGCGAGTACGGCCGGCGATGAGCGTATTTTCATGTGTCTGCGCTAAATCTCGCAAATGTCTAAGAGAATGTTTGATGCGCTGTTCGATAATATCGAGTAGAGATCGGATCGTTAAGATGAGCGCTGTGTCAACGATGTCTTGGCTAGTCGCGCCAAAATGAACCCATTTCGCCTGTTCCGATGGAAGCTGGGCCTTGATAGCAGCTACTAAAGCCGGAACAGGAACTCCAGCCGAAGCCGTGCCCTGAGCTAATGTAGCTGGAGAGATCTCTAAGTTTTCAGCAACATTTGTAATGGCTGTCGCGGCTTCTGTTGGGATTAGGCCGGCTTTAGCTTGCGCTATGGCCAGAGCAGACTCTACGGATAGCATTGCCTTGATGAAAGCCTGATCGTTTAAATAATAACCGGCTTCGTTATCGGAGAGCAGAGGGTTAAATAGTGCCGAGTCAAAAGGGGTTACTTGAATCATGAATAGACCTTGTCAGTAGCAATACAGCGTATCAGAAACAAAAAGTGCGCTAATGCTTACTATACCTCAACAATGAGGACAGCAGCGTTAGCGCTATGGAGCCAGACAATAATAAAGCGGAGTGTTAAACCGCTTCAATTGCGATAGCGATACCTTGGCCGACACCAATACACATGGCTGCTAAGGCGTATTTTTTGCCTGTACGTTTCAACTCTAGAGCTGCCGTTCCTGTAATGCGTGCTCCCGAAGCCCCTAGTGGGTGACCGATCGCGATAGCGCCGCCGTTAGGGTTAACGTGCGCTGCATTATCTGGCAGGCCTAGGTCGCGCAATGTTGCGAGCGCTTGGGAAGCAAATGCTTCGTTTAGCTCGATGACATCAAACTGGTTAATATCCATATTAAGCTGTTTGCATAGCTTTTGTGCCGCTGGGGCAGGGCCAAAGCCCATAATGCGAGGTTCAACGCCTGCTGTTGCACCGCCTAGCACTTTCGCAATAGGTGTGAGGCCGTACTTTTTAACGGCTGCTTCAGAAGCAATAATCAAAGCAGCGGCGCCATCATTCACGCCCGACGCGTTGCCTGCCGTTACACTACCTCCTTCACGAAACGGAGTGCCGAGTTTAGCTAAGGCATCAGCGGTAGTTTGCGGGCGAGGGTGCTCATCTTCTGCAAAAATGATGGGATCTTTTTTGCGTTGAGGTATCGTAACCGGGACAATCTCTTGTGCAAAAATACCGGCGGCTTGTGCTTTCGCTGCACGTTGTTGCGATTCCAGCGCAAAGGCGTCTTGGTCGGCGCGGCTAATGTTGAATTGTTCAGCGACGTTTTCACCTGTTTCGGGCATTGAATCAACGCCGTATTCGGCCTTCATCTTAGGGTTGATAAAGCGCCAACCAATGGTAGTGTCATGAACTTCATTGTTTCGCGAAAATGCTGACGTCGCTTTTGGCATGACAAAAGGCGCGCGAGTCATACTTTCGGTGCCGCCTGCAATAATGACTTCGGCTTCACCCGCTTTGATTGCGCGGGAGGCCATGATAATAGCGTCCATCCCAGAGCCACATAAGCGGTTAACGGTAGTACCGGTAACGCTAGTAGGGTATCCCGCTAATAATGAAGACATACGGGCAACATTTCGGTTGTCTTCGCCTGCCTGATTAGCGCAACCAAAGATCACATCATCAATAGCCGCTGGGTCCAGTTCTGGGTTACGCTCTAACAAAGCTTTGAGCGGAATGGCGCCTAAATCGTCAGGACGCACTGTAGAGAGTGTGCCGCCAAATCGTCCAAACGGCGTGCGAATATAGTCGCATATGTAAGCTACGGTCATAATGATATCTCGGTTATTTTCCGGCGTGTGCTTTAGCCGTACGTTCATTTAGTGCGCGTAGAGCGTCAAGTTCAATCGCAGTGGGCTCCGGTGTTTCGATTACTTGGTCAGCAAAACGAACAGTCCAGCCTGTATTCTCTTGGATTTGCTCACGTGTTACGCCTGGGTGGATAGACGTCACTATGAACTCTTTAGTGGCCGGGTCTGTTTCGAAAATACAAAGATCCGTTGTTAATCGGCTAGGGCCTTTTGTCTTAACGCCGAGCTCTTCTCGCTCTTTGCCTGTTTTGCCGTGACCAAGCGATGTAATAAAGTCGATGTTTTCAACAAAACCACGGTTGGTTTGTTTCATGACAATAAATATTTCACCGCATGAAGTAGCGATCTCAGGCGCTCCACCGCCACCAGGCAGGCGAACCTTAGGGTTGTGGTAGTCTCCACCAACAACAGTGGTGTTGATGTTGCCAAATTTATCCAGTTGAGCAGCACCTAGGAAACCAACTGAGATTCGTCCACCTTGTAGCCAGTAGCGGAACATTTCTGGAACAGACACGGTCGTTACCGAAGTGTCGCATAGCTCACCATCACCGATAGATAGTGGTAATACATCAGGTTTTGTACCAATGGTGCCTGATTCGTAGATTAACGTGACGCCGGGTGCATGTGTTAAGCGTGCTAGGTTACAGGCAGCTGAGGGCATGCCAATACCTACGAAGCAGACGTCGTCATTTCGGATAGCGCGCGCTGCTGCAATGGTCATCATTTCTGTCGGAGTGTAACTCATCTCACTTCTCCTTTTTCTTATCGGCAACACGTTGCGCAAAAATCTCGGGACCTACTTCTAATACGTTATCTTTTATCCACGCCAGGAATGCATCTCTATCAGAGGCGATAGGGTCCCAGTTTTTATAGAAAGCATTATCTCGGTCGTAATAGCCCATCGCATAGGAAGGATGAGCGCCGCCTTGGACGACGGCAATAGACTTTACCGTCCAGCTAGGTAGGACGCAGGCATTAATGTGGATGTCGTCAAAGTCATCGACTATCTCTTCAACGGTTACTATGGCGCGTTTGGCGGCGAGAATGGCTTCTTTTTGAACCCCTACAATACCTTCAATTAACACGTCACCATTCTTGTTAGCTTTTTGGGCGTGAATGATAGCGACATCTGGCTGGATAGAGGGAATAGCTGCCAGTTTTTCACCTGTGAACGGGCACTCTACGCGTTTGATGTTAGGGTTTACTTCTTCTAATTGCGCGCCAAGGTAACCACGGAAAATAGCACACGGTAAGCCTGCAGCACCGGCTTCATAAGCATTTGCCATGGCTGCATGGCTATGTTCTTCGATCTCAAGTTTGTGCGGCCAGCTTTTTTCATAAGCATCACGCAAACGACGAAGTGAGCCGACACCTGGGTTTCCACCCCAGGAGAAGATGATTTTTTTGGCGCAGCCCATACCGATCAATTGATCATAGATGAGGTCTGGAGTCATGCGGATCAAAGTAAGATCTTTTTTATTCTGACGGATGACTTCATGCGCGGCGGCATGAGGGATTAGATGGGTAAAGCCTTCCATTGCGATCACATCACCGTCAAAGACGTTTTCTGCGATTGCTTCTTTAAGGGAGACAAACTTTGCCATGGCAAGGGTTCCTCAATTATATAAGAGCAGACACAAAACGACGGCCAGATTATCAAGATACTAGGCTCGCCGATTGCTTTTCAAAGGAGCGTTATACGGGCTTTAGCCCCAAAATTTGGCGAGCTTGCGCCGGGGTAGCCACTGTACGTCCATAATCAACGACCATACCTGCTAAGCGCTCTACTAATTGTGCGTTGCTTTTAGCTAGGTTGTCTTTGTCGAAGCGGATGTTATCTTCTAAGCCTGTACGTACATGCCCACCGAGTTCAAGCGCCCACTGGTTTAGAATGAGTTGGTACTTTCCAATACCTGCTGCTGTCCATGTGCCGTCTGGGCATACACGCTTAAATTGTTTGATCATGAACTCTAGTACTTCGCGATCGGCTGGGATTGCGTTTGGGATAGAGGTCACAAACTGCAGGTGTACAGGCGATTTGAGCAGGCCTCGTTCTACCAGTTTGGCTGTATTAAAAATCATCGACAGATCAAAGGCTTCAATCTCTGGTTTAATATCGTTATCAAGCATTCGTTGCGCAAGATCATCGATCAGCTGCGGAGAGTTTGCATAAACAATCGACCCAAAGTTGACAGAACCTGTCGCAAGCGAAGCCATATCAGGTTTGAGATGTAACATGCCACCACGTTCTGTACCTGAACCACTTCGGCCACCCGTAGAAAATTGAGTGATCATTCCTGGGCAGTGTTTGCGTATGCCTTCTTGCACTAAAGCAAAACGTTCTGGGTCTGAGCTCGTCGTCCCGTCGTCGTTTCTGACATGCAGATGCACTAAGGTCGCGCCTGCTTCGTAAGCTTCGTGCGTAGACTCAATTTGTTCTGCCGGCGTGATAGGAACGGCCGGGTTATTCTGCTTTTGAGGCAGAGACCCCGTAATAGCTACGCTAATGATGCAGGGAGATGACATGTTTTATCCTCAGAAGTTGAAGAACACAGTTTCTTGATCGCCCTGCATATGAATATCAAAGTGATATTCAATGCCTGTCGCCGTCTCGTGACGTTGTGCTATTAGCGTAGGGCGACGATTTTCCTCAACTTTATTGAGCGTGGAATCGCTCGCATTAGCGGCAGCTTCATCGCTAAAGTAAACGCGTGTATAAGCATGGTTAGGCAAGCCGCGCATAAAGACGATCACGCTGATATAAGGTGCTTTACCTGCTTCTGATGACCCAGGTTTAATAGTCTCAAACGCAAAGTGGTGATCGGCTGTCATACCTGTACCGCAGCGACCAAACCCAGAGAATGCTGGATCAAGTTTACGGTCTTGGCGTCCATCATTAGGATGATTAAATCGACCAGCGGCGTTCGCTTGCCAGAGTTCAATCATTGCGTCATTGACCACTTGGCCTTGGCCGTCGAACACTCGCCCTTTGATACGGATGCGCTCACCCTCAGTTGTATCCGTTACCATGACGGCATCTGCAACTTGAGTATGGTTATAGTGATATTGCTGCGCAGTCAAGCCATAGGCGAAGTAAGGGCCAACGGTTTGTGAAGGCGTTTGTTTCATAGACATAATTAAGCCTCCATTGGCGTTGCTGAAACACCACGTAGAACGATGTCAAAAATATAACCTAGTGCGAAACCTTCTTCGGTAACATCGATAGAAAATTCGCTAATCATACGTTCACGCGCACCCGCGGGAACCGATTGATAAATAGGGTCAAGGTCTAGCAGCGGATCGCCAGGAAAGTACATTTGCGTGACTAGGCGTGAAGCGATGCTGCCACCAAATAATGAGAAGTGAATATGATTAGGACGCCACGCATTAGCGTGGTTGCCCCAAGGATAAGCGCCGGGCTTGATGGTATAAAACTTGTATCGACCCTCAGCGTCAGTCAAACAGCGGCCAGAGCCTAAAAAGTTAGGGTCCAGCGGTGCATCGTGCTGATCTTGCTTATGGATATAACGTCCACCTGCATTGGCTTGCCACACTTCGACCAGAGTGTTGGCAACAGGATTGCCGTTCTCATCCAATACACGGCCGGTCACGACGATACGTTCGCCAATAGGCTCGCCGTTGACTTGCCCATTCTTTGTTAAGTCGTGATCAAGCTCGCCAATCACTTCTGCACCATAGGCGGGGCCTGTTAGCTCCGATAGCTCCGGATCAATTTCAACTAAGCTTTTTGATACACCACGTAAAATGGAGGATTTGTATTCAGGACTAATATAAGCCGCATGGCTATCCCAGTCTCTAGGTGTCACTTTACTCATGAGTTCTTGTCCCCATCAATGGAAATACCTATCTCTGCGTAGGCTTGTTTTGCCACACGAATGGCGATGTTTGATGCTGGAACACCCGCATATACACCAAGGTGTAATAAAGTTTCGCGTACTTCATCGAGGGTTGCGCCAGTGTTTTGTGTTGCTCTAACGTGCATTGCCAGCTCTTCGTCATGACCTAGCGCTGCTAATAGTGCAATCGTAATCAGACTACGATCCCGTTTGCTGAGAAACGGGCGGCTCCATACGGAACCCCAAGCGCCTTCTGTTATGAAAGTTTGAAAGGGTTCGTCGAATGTTGTTTTATTGCTTTCTGCACGGTCGACATGAGCATCGCCAAGGACCGAGCGGCGTACCTTCATACCTGCATCGAAGCGTGTCAGTGGTTCACTTACATTACGAAGAAAGGCTTGAATGAGTTTAGCTAAAGCGTCTGGTTGCTCAACACAAGGCAGGTGGCCTGCATTTTTAATGATTTCAAACTGCGCACCAGGAATGAGTTCGGCTGTTGAACGCACTAATTCGGGTGGTGTTGCACCATCTTCATCACCCACAATACACAGTGTAGGTTGTGTTAATTGCGAACTGCTTTGTGTTAAATCTGCATTACGAATGGCTTTACAGGTGGCGGTGTAGCCTTCTACGGGAGTGCGCGCCAGCATGTTTTTCCACAAAACTACTTCCGCTTCTTGCTCGGTACGGAAATTACTGGCAAACCAGCGTTCCATCACTGCATCAGCAATATGGCCTATTCCATGCTGAGTGACTGTTTCAATTCGGGCATCCCAGGTTTCTGCCGGGCCAATTTTGTGAGCGGTATCACAGAGAATAAGGTGTTTCACCAGCTCCGGACGTTTAGCCGCTACTCCCTGCGCGATAAGTCCTCCTACAGATAATCCGCACAGAATGGTTTGGCTGATATGTAAAGAGTCTAATAGAGCGATTAAATCGCTAATATGATCGTCAATGGTGTCGGGCAAGTTGTTACAAGACGATAAGCCATGTCCACGTTTGTCATAGCGCAAAAAACGGTATTGGTCTTTCAAGTAAGGCAGCAAAGGGTCCCAGACGCGCATGTCAGTACCCAATGAGTTTGAAAAGACGATAAGTGGCAAATGTGAGGGACCGTCCAATTGGTAGTGTAGGACGTCTCCGTTATTTGACAGGGTTTGCATAGGTATCAGCCTTATTGTTAGTTTTTGGCTAGTTGATCCCCATACTTTTGACAACTTTTTATGTTATGTAAAATGAGCTTTTGTTGTATTTTTATATCGTTTTCGATATGTAAACGTTTTCTATCGCTTTTTGCTGCGTGTTAGTTAACTGGATTTGCCTCTGCCGTATCGCGCACTGCATTCATAAACATTTGCATTACAGGGGTCGGGATAGTGTCGGCACGTGTCGTTAGTCCGACTGGGCCTAAGGTTTCTTTTGTATCTAAAGGCAACTCAATAAATATGTTGTCTTTGATTTCACGTGCCACTACGCCGCGCGAAATAACCCAAATAGCATCAGTTTGGCGGATGTACTCTTTACCGAATGAGTCTGAGATAGTTTCGATGCGGTCGGGTAGTGCGCCAAAGCCTTGAGCTAATAAAAAGCGTTCAACGGCAGGAGCAATCAGTGAGGCTTTAGGTGGGTAAATGACGGTGTACTGGCTAACGTCTTTTACGTCTAACATTGGTTTGCTAAGCAAAGGATGGCCTGGGCGAACCACAAACGTTACGCGTTCAGAGTACAGGTGCTGAAAAGATAGGCCTGACATTTGTTCTGGTTCAGCTAGGCGTCCTACTACTAGATCCAGTTCACCTACGCGCAATTGGCTTACTAATAATGAATTGGGCCCCGAGACAAGATTGAGCGTTGCATCAATACCGCTTTCGCGAAAACGCTGTACAGCATTGGGTAAAATAGAGGTGGCAACGGTAGGAAGTACACCCACACTAAGTGTTGTTTTCCCTTTTTGCTGCGCTTGAGCAATACTGTCGGTCCCTTCACGTAATGCGGCAACGCTAGCCCCTGCATACTTGAGAAAAACCTCTCCAAATTGTGTTAGCTCTACTCCTTTCTTATTGCGCTCAAGCAATCGAACACCGAGCATTTCCTCAAGCTCTTTTAGCTTTTTGGATACAGCAGGTTGCGTTAGAGCAAGAACATCAGCCGCTCTGCCAACGCTGCCTTGGCGTGTAACTTCTAAAAAGCATTGTAAGTGCCTGTACTTAATTCGGTTCTCAAGCATCACTTATGTCCTGGTTGGGGGTAGGTAAATTTAAAATGCGTTATGCAGTTTCTGAGTATGTTTAAAATATAGGGTACTTTTAAATATATTGATATTATGCTTATTTATGTAGTTGATTCCATTTAATTCATATTATTTATATCAAAAAAAGAATAATAAACTATCTTTATTTCATTTCCACACCGTTTAAGTAGTCGCTAATGTGGGTAGTAATATTGAATAAGAATCCGTCGTTGCTGGGTTTACAGCTCGATTCTCTGGGTAAGTCACGTTATGAAAAAATCTATTGCTACCGTAACCCTTTCTGGAACATTGCAGCAAAAGCTTGAAGCTGCCTCCGCAGCCGGCTTTGATGGCGTTGAAATCTTCGAGAATGATTTAACCCAATTCGCCGGTTCTGCGGCAGATGTACGTAGGATGGCTAATGACCTAGACCTAGAGATCATAGCGCTGCAACCGTTTCGTGATTTTGAAGCGATGCCAGAGCCTTACCGTACACAGAATTTTTATCGTGCTCAGAAAAAGTTCGAATTGATGCACGAGTTGGGTACTCAGCGATTATTGATCTGCAGTAACGTTTCTCCTCACGTGATAGACGATAAGCAGCGGGCGGCGGCTGATTTGAGAGAGTTAGGCGAGTTGGCCAAAAAAGAAGGTTTCATCATTGGCTATGAAGCGCTGGCTTGGGGACGATATGTAGCTGACTACTGCGATGCGTGGGATATCGTTAAGCGTGCTGATCACAGTAATGTAGGGATCATTATTGATCCTTTCCATATGTTTGCACGTGGCAATACGCTAGATCTATTACGTGACGAAATTCCGATAGAAAAGATAGCGCTGGTACAAGTGGCTGATGCACCCAGTTTACAAATGGATGTACTTAGTTACAGCCGTCACTTTCGTTGCTTTCCCGGTCAAGGTGACTTGCCGGTTGTCGAGCTTGTGCAAACGTTACGAGATAAAGGCTTTGATGATTATTTGTCTCATGAAATTTTTAATGATGAGTTTCGTTCTTCTTCCCCTTTGGAGAAAGCAATAGATGGTATGCGCTCATTGCTTTGGTTGGAAGAGCAGACCGCCCCTAAAGTAGAGCAGGTAGCGCCTGCGGTGCCCGCTATTACAGATGTTGAATTTATTGAATTTTCTGTGGAAGGCAATAGTGGGGAACAGTTAATCGCTATGCTTTCGGCTTTGGGCTTTACCGAAACGCATAAGCATCGTTCCAAGAATGTTAGCTTGATGCGCCAGGGGGATATCAATCTTGTACTTAATCGAGAGCCGCAAAGTTTAGCGCATCAGCATTATCAAAAGCACGGTGTGTCCGTATGCGCTCTGGCGTTTACCACAGATGATTTAAAGGGCATGTTAAAGCGGGCTGACTTTTATCGCTGCCCTCGGTTTGAAGGGCAGTCTGGCCCCGGCGAGCTAAATATACCTGCTATCCGAGGAATTGATGACAGCCTTGTTTATTTTGTTGAGCGCCGGGCCGGTATTCGTTTTTTTGATATCGACTTTGAACCTGTAGCTGATGTCGAGGCGTCAGCCGTTGGTCTTAAGCGCATCGATCATGTGGGGCAGACGGTCTCTAATACAGATTTCCTTTCAGCGGCTTTCTTTTATAAATCTTTATTTGATTTTGATATTGAGGCGAGTACCGATTTGCCTGATATTTACGGGTTAGTTGTCAGTCGTGTTGCCGTAAGCTCGGATAATCGAGTGCGTATCCCCATCAATATGACAGAGGCTAGAAATGCATCTGCTCAACGGTTTTTACAGCATTCTAAGGGGTCGGGGGTCCAGCAAATAGCTTTCAGTTGCGAGGATATTTTTGCCGCTGCTGAGCATGTGGGAGCAACTCACTTGCTGCCTATTCCAGAGAACTATTATAGAGATTTAGACGCTCGTTTTGCCTTAGATGCAGGGTTGCTAGATCAGATGAAAGCTAATCATGTGTTGTACGATCGCAATGATGATGGTGAATTTTTCCATTTTTATACGCAAACTGTTCATGGCGTGTTTTTTGAAGTGGTGCAGCGCATTGATGATTATAATCGCTATGGAGAGGCAAATGCGTTTATACGTTTGGCTTCCCAAGCAGTCAGTAGCCAGGAATTAGTAACTAATAAGTAACTAATATAAGTAACTACCACTCACTGATGTGCTTAGTGATGACCTTGCCAGCAATGCTGAACACGTCAATCCATTATGTGCTCTTTGCCAAGCTCTATGTAGGGTTCATGCTTCTTGTATGGGCTGAACTCCGATCCTCATCGGTCGGTTTCAGTCATCATGTATATTCCCTCCTAAACTTCCCCGTTGGTTAGGCGAACACATGGTTCGTGCCTTTGTAGCAAAGCTTTGTTTGCTGGCGGTGTCTTAAAGATAAGGCGTAAAAGTTGATTAAAGAAGTTAATCCACTATTGATTATAGAATCAGCCTTGTGTTCAGGCGCGGTAGGCGCATTGTCAGTGAGGGGCTAATTTTCGATTGGTGGGCACTGCGTATTTATAGGTCTATAGTGAATACTGTTGGTTGAGTGTGTTGTTCGTTCTTTTGTAGCTCCATAACACAGTGCTATAAAAAATGTAGCTCTGGCCGATAATCTTAGTAATTAAACTAATAGGCCTTGATATGCAAAAGCTATCAATTCAGGTGCTGTCGAATCATAAAGGAAGCCTGATAGACAACAGTGGTTATTCGTTGAATTGGGAAGTGCTGGGTCAAGGGCACAATTTAAATTTTGATGAGATAGCCCGTTGGCGCGATTCCACTCTTGTGCAATCAGATTTTGATTTGGTTTTAGTGTTTGACAGTACAGACCAAGAAGCTGAGCAAACAGAACTGTTTACTGAAATATCGAGTCGCTACCCTACGGCGGTTAGAGCCTTGGTATGTAAAGAAGTGGATGTGCTGCATTTAAATGATGCGGGATTAGTCCATTTTAGTTTACCGGAAGAAGATTTAACAATCGCCTTGCTAGCGTTGCTGCCGCGTGTACGAATGTTGCAGCAACTTAACTTAGAGAAAGAGTTGCGCATCCAGCTTTGCCAACTTCGTCATCTGCCCGTCCTACCAGAGCCTTATTTACGATTAATGCGTCTTTTACGTGCTAAAGATGTCGATATTAGCTCGATAGTTAGAGCGGTTAAACGTGATCAAGTTCTTCTGGGAAAAGTTTTGCATGCTGCTAACGCAACGACGTTGGCTTTAGGGCATACCGTGACTGACGCTCATGAGGCGGTAGTGCGGCTGGGGCTTGACCGTATGTATTATTTGGTCATTGTTGTAGGTGTGTTTGTTAATCTTCCTAAAACCTCCCATTTTCAGCGTAGTTTGGCGTTATCAAGAGCGATGGATGTCGCTTATTGGGCCTCTAAATTGGGAGCCGACCTTGATGCCTCTCGTGGCTCGCTTGATAAATGTTACCTTGCCGGTTTGTTGCATAACATTGGTGATCTAGTCATAGCTCAAGTTGAGCAAGATGATATGGATTTAAGCTCAGCATTTGACTTTTCATATGGGGATGCAGCCGCTCCGGGTGCTTTTTGGTTAGCCCTGTGGGGGTTTGACAGTCAAGTGGTGAGCGCTGTTGCCCAGCAAGGTAGTTTAAAATTAGTTGACCTTGAGCGTCATCAAGTACCGTCGTTATTATTACTTGCTAAAATTTTTGAGGAAGCACGTCGCTCTGGAGGCCTGGCAGAAAAGTTAGCGCAACTTCAATTTTCTGATCCTAGCCTTATTGATCAACTCATTCTTATTGAGTAGTCACTAAATGAACAATTGGTCAATCAATGATAAGTGCGTTAATAGTCGTGTTGGCTTTTTTCAGCAGTAACTGTCGGCATCTCTATCAATAAGGAGCTTCGAAAAATGGTGCTTGAATGTTAAGAAAGCAGTGGCCGTCGGCTCATCATCGGCTCTTCTCTTTTATATTAGGCTGGATATTACTGGTTGTTATTAACCCGAATGTCTTGGCTGTTAATGCTGATGACTTTAAACAATTAGTCACTGATGACGCGCACCCTGTCCAGTTTAAACAGAGCTCGTCCGTTAAAATTGCGGTTGTGTATCCGGGTTTTCAGTCGTCTGATTATTGGCAGCGCAGCATTCGCTCTTTGACGGGGCGGTTAGATGCCATTGAGTTGGATTATCATCTGGATGTTCGTTTTTCGGCTCCAGCGGAAGGTGTAGATTTGCAGGTGAGGCAGATAAAGTCCGTTTTATCTAAGGAGCCTGATTATCTAATTTTGACGATTAACTCACTGCAACAACAACGCATCGTAGAGCTGTTGTTAGAACAGGATAAGCCTAAAATAATAGTTCAAAATTTAACCAAGCCTGTGGAGGAGTGGTTTGATTTTCAGCCATTTTTATATGTGGGTTTTGATCATGCTCAAGGTGCTTTAGAGCTGGCGGATTACTTTAAAGCTCGCTTCCCTAAAGGTACGCCCTATGGTTTGCTCTTATGGAACAAAGGAGTGGTAAGTGACCAACGTGGTTTGACTTTTGAGCGTGCTGTAAGTGGCTATCATGATTTAAAGGCAAGTTACTTTACTAACGCTAGCCGAGAAATGGCAAAAGCTCAGGCACTCGCTCTTATAACGGAGTACCCCGAAATTAAATATATTTATGCGTGTACCACCGATGTGGCTTTAGGGGCAGTGGATGCTTTACATGAATTAGGGCGTGAAGACATTGTCATCAATGGTTGGGGAGGAGGGTTAGCCGAAATAGAAGCGTTTGAAAGAGGAGATTTAGACGTTTTATTGATGAGGATGAATGACCAAAATGGTGTGGCTATAGCCGAAGCTATCTCTCTGGATCGTCAGAAGAAAGAGGTTCCGTTGGTGTTCTCTGGCGATTTCTCGGTATTGCACAACAATTCAACTCCAGAAATACTAAGAACTCTTATATCAAAAGCATTTATCTACTCAGGGCCATGATGCAATGACTTTTCGCTTTAGAACATTGACGTTCTTGTTGTTTCTGGTGGTTATCTCCGGCTTTCTTTTATTGTTTTCTCTTAATGCTTATTACACAACATCCCAAATCCTAAAAGAAGCGGCTAGAGAATCACTCGCGCGCAGTGCAGAAGCAGTCCAGCATGAGTTTGATATACAGTTGCGCCTCATTGATCAAGATCTCCACATGTTGTCTGTAGATCTGGCACTTGAACCTAATTTGTTAGACAAGACGCGCCCAGAGCTCAATGAAATTGTATTAGGCGAGAATAGAGGTAAACGACAGCATCGATATGCTTTTGCTCTCGTTTATCTTTTACAAGAAGGCCAGTGCTTTTTGTTGAAAAATCCGTTGCTGGATATTGGGCCTACCAACTGCAAACAGTTATATAGCAAATACAATGATGTTACGCGCCAAGAATGGAATTTATTGAATAACGGTTCCGAATGGCTATTGATTAAAGATTATTTGATAACCAACGCCGATCAAAAGGTAGTTGGAAGGTTGGTTGGCGGTATCAAGCTATCAAACAACAAGTTATTTTTAAATCAATTGGTGCATAGAACGCAGGCGGTTATTGACCGGGCTAAGTTACTGGTTGATGGGGTAACGCTAACGGATCACGTTTTTGAAAAGCCCGTTGAAGGCGCTAATTTTGGTTTGCGGTTGCTAGGCTTAAATCATGTATTAGAAGAAAACCTACAGTTGCCCATTAAAGGTTTTGGCGAGCATTTGCAATTGCGCTTGCAGTCTGCAGACACGCGCATTTATTCATTGGCCAGTCGGCTGCTGGCGTTACTAGTGGGGGGATGCTTAGCCGGATTAGTTATCAGTGCGCTTGTGGCCGCATTGCTATCATCCTCTTTGGATAAACAACTGCAAAAGCTAGTGATGTATATCAGACACTTAATGACAGGAGCTGCTACTGATAGGTGGAGTCCAGGTCGCATTGATGAATTTAACCGAATGGGGGGGCAGGTTGATGAGATAGCAGCCGAATTATCGACCCGACGAACGGAGCTAAAGGCTGCTAATCAAAAACTGGAAAAAGCATTAGGGGATAAGCGCGTAATTTTGCACCAGCTTATTAATAATCAAGAACAAGAGCGTAACCACTTAGCGCAAGAGTTACATGATGAGCTCGGCCAATTACTTACTGCTGTTCGAGTCGAAACGACCTTGCTAGAGCATCAAATATCGATGAGCAGCCCAGCACTCAAAAATACTAAAAACATTAAAGACCTAGTGGCTGCTATGTATGCAACTGTTTACGATCGTATCATGGCGCTGCGGCCAACCGAACTTGATCACATGGGGTTGTGCCAATCGATTCAGCAAATTCCCACGTTGAAAAGCTTAGAGCAGTCAGGCGTTACTGTATCTCTCGATCTAGAAGATGTGATAACCCCTTCGGGGGCGGATATCCATCTCTATCGTATTGTCCAAGAGGCGTTAACGAATGTGCTTAAGCATGCTTTAGCGACCGAGCTTTCCATCTCATTGTTACAAACACAAGATGAGGTGGTTTTATGCATCAAAGATAATGGGCAAGGTTTTGTCCCTGACTTAGATGTGGACCCAACTGGCCATCGGGGCTTTGGCTTACTAGGAATTGAAGAACGTTGTGATTTTATAGGCGCTATCTTAACCATTGAATCCGATAATGGCGTAACAATGACGGTTAATCTACCTTGTTAATCAAGGTGCTAGCGGTTAAATCGCTAACCCGGTCCTAAGCTTTCATTCATGTTATTTTTAGTAGTGTTTAGCTTTTTCTAATGAGGAAGCAAGGATGCGGCTATTTCAATGGATTGTTATTGGTGTCTGTTTTTATGCCAGTTCGGTTTATGCACTGCGACTACCGGATGGTCAACTATTGGCTTCAGGGGATGACCTTTCTAAACTTTACGAGTCTTTGGGTAAGCCAAAAACGAAGTATAAAACGAAGGCTCGCTGTGGTTCTGGGAGAACCTGTTCAGTCACGCGCATGATTTACCGGTTTGATGGTCGGAAATGGCTAATTGACGTAAAGAGCGGTTTGATCGTAAATATCAACTGGACGTATCGATAGCGTGTTTCTAGTTTGCGGAGCGCATGGTTGAGTAAAAAGTCGCTGTAAACATAGGCGCTAGCTCCCCAAAACAAAGTATTTGATTTTAATACTAAATAAAATAATAAAAACAGTTGACGCTACTGAGTAAGCAGAATAATATACGCCCCGCATTTGAGGCAATGCTTCGAAATGTGAGATGCGTCCCATTCGTCTAGTGGTCTAGGACACCGCCCTTTCACGGCGGTAACAGGGGTTCGAACCCCCTATGGGACGCCATTAATTATCAAGCCGCTGTGCTGATAATTATGAGCGGGAATAGCTCAGTTGGTAGAGCACGACCTTGCCAAGGTCGGGGTCGCGAGTTCGAATCTCGTTTCCCGCTCCAATATTTACTGCCTTAGGGCAGCTAGTTAAAGTTACCAAGCTTTAATTAAATTAGTCCCATTCGTCTAGTGGTCTAGGACACCGCCCTTTCACGGCGGTAACAGGGGTTCGAACCCCCTATGGGACGCCACTTATTTAGCTGACTTTCTGTTGGTTAATCTTTGCGGGAATAGCTCAGTTGGTAGAGCACGACCTTGCCAAGGTCGGGGTCGCGAGTTCGAATCTCGTTTCCCGCTCCACGTGTTCATTTAATTCTCTCCTATACTAATCTTATTCAGTAATTGCCTTGTTGGTCGATATCTAGAGCTCTGTTGTAGCTTTTTACTTAGGAATAAGCATGTTAGTACGGCTGTTGTTTGTCTTTTTAAGTTGTTTTTCCGTCATGGTTAATGCGGCTACAGTCATTGAGGCTGATTGGCGCCTTGATGAGTTTGATTGGACGGGGCAGGCAAATGAGGTTGTTGATTCTAGTGGTTCTGACAATCACGGGCAGTCAAACGGTATTTTATACAGCACCGCTATAGGAGCATTGTGTGGGGCGGTGGACTTAACCGCAAATAGCAGCAGTGATTATATTTCCTTGAACCGAAGCGCTCTTAACGGAGCCACCGACTTTTCTATTGCTTATTGGGGGAAGCTGCCAAGTTCTGTGACCTCGACTCAAACGCAGACTGTTTTATCAGGTGCGGCGGGTGGCTCAGATGAAGAGGTTATTATAAGGTTTGTGCAGGTTAGCAATGTTTGGCGTTACCAATTTATAGTCAATGGTTACACTATTCAGCTTAATAATTACTTTCCTAATGATGATGCTTGGCATCACTATATATGGACACGCAATGCGAGCCAGCAGAGCGGTGGAACGGATCAATATTGTTTATATATCGACGGTGCCTTAATCGGTTGTGCTAGCTTAGGTCAAACGGGGCAGGTATCAATTGATAACGGTGGTTTGATCTTAGGCCAGCGACAAACATCTGTGGGCGCAGGCCTGTCTTCTAATAGTGATTGGGAAGGCTATATTGATGAGTTACTCATCTTTCGCAGCGTTGTTAGCTCTGCAGAAGCAGATGGCATCTATCAGAATTATCAGTCAGGGCTTAATTGGGAGGGCAGTGTGCGAACCTGTCCTGTTCCTGATCTTCCTTTGGCGCAAGGCGACTGGCATTTAGATAAAGAGCGATGGCTGGGTGCTGATACCGAAGTTACTGACTACAGCGGTAATGGCTTTGATGGTAAATCGAATATTGCTATGGACTCCCTTGAAGAGGGTGTTGTCTGTCGTGCGGCTGATTTTACTGCAGCGCCTGTAACTGACTATATTAGTTTGGATGCTCAGGCATTTGATGGGTTGAATGATTTTACGTATTCCGTTTGGGGAAAATCTCAACACCTTGGTAATCAGGCGCTGATTTCTGTTTATGGAAATGGTAACCAAAATGAGTTCTTACTTTTTTTTGATAGCGATAACTTCACCCGCGTTTATTTTCATGAGAACCAATATAACTTTAGCGGCCCTTTAAACTTTGCTGATAATCAGTGGCATCACTTTGCTCTGGTGAGAAGCGGCGGTGAAATGTGCCTCTACTTTGATGGAGAACGCTTCGATTGCGTCAGTGTGGCCAATGCGCCTCTTGCGGCATCTACCGGCGGTGTTGTTATTGGGCAAGAGCAGGACTCTTTGCAAGGGGGCTTTAGCTCAACTCAGGATTGGGAAGGATATATTGATGAGCCGCTTCTCTTTTCATCGGCGTTGACGGGAAGACAAGTGGCGCAGATTTTTGCTAATCAGCAAGGTGGGCTCAATTATGACGGTTCAAGTCGTCGTTGTGATTTGCCACCTACCGTATTGAACTACCGGTTTGATAGTTGTAATTGGTCAAATAGTCAGGATGTTATTGATAGTGGCCCAAATTCCTTAGATGCATTTGCTGTTAATGGGGTGCTGTCGACCATAGACGGAAAAATTTGTGGTTTAGCTCAGTTTGATAGCGAGGATGATTATGTCACTTTACCGGATAATAGCTTGGTTGATATTTCCGATGAGTTAACAGTGACAACCTGGGTGCGAATAAAATCAGTACCTAGTAGTTTGAAGACGATTCTATCTAAAGATAATAATTACGAATTCCATGTTAATTCCAACCTGCAAGTATTTTGGTGGTGGTACAACCAGGCTGGCCAGAATGGAACTGTGACGTCCACTATCCAGCTGTCACTCAACCAATGGCATCAGGTGTCAATTGTGCATGCTGATGGGCTTCAACGAATTTTTATTGATGGCCAAGAGGCAGGCAGGGCTACTTTTGCTGGGCCTTTAGTGAATAACAATAATGACCTTCAAATTGGGCAAGATCAGGGGTTGAGTGATCGTTTTTTTGATGGGGATATCGATGAGGTGAAAATCTTTGATGTCGCTTTGACCGAGTTTGAATTGCGTGACATCTATAATAATGAAAATGCCGGCAGAAACTATGATGGTGGCTTAAGGGCGTGTAACTGTGTCGAGCCTAATCAAGTTGACCATTACAGGGTTAGCCATGCAGAAAATTTAGTCAGCTGTATGGCAACTGATATCCGTATTCAAGCGCATGATAGCTCCCACTCTCTCGTAAGTGCTGGTGGACGAACAATTACTGTCTCAACCTCGACAGGGAAAGGAGAGTGGCTGGGCGTTACTAGTGGTAGTGGTGTGTTAGGCAGTTCGAGTGCAGGGGAGGTAACGTATACATTTCCTGATAATGGGGAATCGGAGGTAGTGTTGAGTTTTGCTTACCCGGACTTATCATCAGATACCGAAATCGTTAACTTTAATGTTACCGATGGTGAATCTACTGATTTAAGGGATGTAAGTGATCCTGAAGACCTGAACCTGATCGTTTCTGAATCGGGGTTTGTTTTTGATATTCCTGATACGGCTTCCTGCTTGTCGAGTGCTACCGTAAGGCTGCGCGCTGTTAAAAAGTCTGATTCAAGCGCTAGTTGTGCGGCAGCGATCTCAGGTACACAGCAAGTCAGTTTTAGCAGTCAGTATAGTATACCGTCCTCAGGTAGCGCTCCTGTCCTGATTAGTGCCTTAGGGGTTGAATACTCTGTGTCTGAAGGCGTGAATACTCCCGTGACTTTAAGCTTTGACGCTAACGGAGAAGCGGAGTTTTCAGCAGCTTATGCTGATGCTGGCCAGCTTTCATTAGCCGTATCACTCCAAACAAGTGTTAATACGCTGATAGGTGGAGATCAGTGGGTTACCTATCCGGCGCAGCTGCAGGTTGCCGCTAGCGATACTGACGGAGGGGCTTTGCATAATGCAGATCTAAGTTCAGGAGCAGTGTGGCAAGCGGCGCGCCCTTTCAATCTCTCCATTATTGCTCAGTGTGCAGATGGTACGCCTACGCCAAATTATCAGCCCAGTTCGGCCATGCTGTCGGCTCAATTAGAATCGCCTCTTATGGCTGAGGGGGCTGTTAGCGGTGTACTCGCATTAGCGTCAGGTTCTATCGATGTGGAAGATGTGTCTTCCGATCTAGATGTCTCCTCTGCTTTTTCCAACGGAGCCGCTGCTTTTAGCACAACTTATGATGAGGTAGGAGTTTTATCCGTAGCAGCGAGGGATGACGATTATTTTGGTCATCAAATTCCGACACAGAGTGTATACGTAGGTCGCTTTGTTCCCGCTTTTTTAGCTGTTTCGGCTAATACACCTGAAATGAGTGCTTACTGTCCTTCTGGTGGCTTTAATTACCTAGATGATTGGCTGTCTTTTCAAGTGGCGCCAGAATTTACTGTGCAGCCTCGCAGTTACACGGGAGCTATAACTTATAATTATGGTGCTGATTTATGGCGTTTAAGCGATAGCGTATCTGAGCGAACTTTTGAAGACCAAAGTGCAGCAGTCAATGCTTCACTTGAGTCAGTCTTAGGGAGCGGTGGCGATTGGCAGGAAACCCAAGCTGATTTTTCAGGTGAGGCTGTTTTAGCTTTGTTGGACGATCAAGTGCGGTATGTAAAAGGTGCCACTGAGGCGCCTTTTGCGGGAAGCTTTGACATCGTTTTGTCGGCAGCTGATTTAACCGATGCGGATTTGGTTTGTTATAAACAGGATAGTGACGGCGATAATGACTGGTTGGAAGAGTCTTGCCAAGGCTTTAGGTTAGGAGCAGTTAATGCGTTATCAATGCGCTATGGCCGTTTGTGGTTGGAGAATGCTTACGGTCCTGAGACGGAGTCCTTGGCTGTGCCTTGGGTAGTGCAGTATTTTGATGGTCAGCAATTTGTTGTCAATGAGCTGGATAGTTGCTCTGCTTGGTTGGAGTCTGAAGTTGTCTTGAGCGATGTTGAAGGCACGTTGATTGTTGATGATAAATCCTCTTTCACCTATGGATATGCTGATAGTGACTTTAGGGTGGAAGCGGGAGATGCGGACATCAAAATGTCGGCACCTGGTGAATCTTTTTCCGGAACAATTAACATGCAAATTGATATGACCCGTTTTCCGTTCCTCTTGTGGGATCGTGATGGTGATGGTGTGTTGGACGCGCCAGAAGCAGACATTACGTTCGGCCAATATCGCAGTCATGATCGAGTTATTTTTCAGCGACAAAATTAACATAAGTGGTTGACATGAATGGGTGATATATCTATTATTTGCGCCTCCTCAACGAGGCATATGCGTCCCATTCGTCTAGT
>NZ_JAPNXU010000003.1:0-179404 GCF_030397555.1 Neptunomonas sp. CHC150 | reverse complement strand
AGGGCAGCTAGTTAAAGTTATTAAGCTTTAACTACATTAGTCCCATTCGTCTAGTGGTCTAGGACACCGCCCTTTCACGGCGGTAACAGGGGTTCGAACCCCCTATGGGACGCCATCTTTTCTTGTTTCTGGATTTAGTTCCCTATTGCTATATAATATTGTTTCCTTATGGAAATTTCGGCTAGGTACTAAATCTCTGTGTCACGTATTCTTACTTTCCCGCTCGTATTGAGCTTGCTATTAAGTGCTCTAGCTGTTCGCGCTGATACGATTATTGTTCACCCTGATGTACCCATTGATCATTTGTCTGCAAATGAACTACGTTCCATATTCTCGATGCGAAGTTTGCGATGGGTAAATGGTGTTCCTATCCGAGTATTTGTTTTATCAGATCAATCTCCCGTCCATAAAAGTTTTGTTAAACAAAAGTTAGAAATGTTTCCGTATCAATTGAGGATGACATGGGATCGTGCTGTATTTAGTGGAACCGGATATCCTCCAAGAAAAGTATCAAATGTCGAAGATATGGTCTCTCGAGTTAGAAGTACGAAAGGCGGTATTGGTTACGTTAATGATGAATCAATTCCGTTACTGGAAGGGGTAAAAATTGTTGAAATTAATTAATACAATTTTAAGCTTTTCGCTTCTACATTCAGCCCTAGTCAACGCTGAAGAAGAGAATTTAACATGGGGAGGTTTTGTATCCCAAGGTTTGGTTTACACCGATAACTATAACTTTATTGAGGGCAGTAAAAACGCCCTTTCAACGGACTTTCGTGAAGCTGCTATTTATGGGCTGTGGCGCCCAACAAATCATTTACGCTTAGGTGGGCAAGTTATCGCCCGTAAACTCGGTAATATGACAGATGACACACCTCAAATTGACTATTTGAGTGCGGACTATAGTTTGTTAAGCACACCAGCTTCTAGCTTTGGCATTCGGCTTGGTAAACTGAAATTAGCCAACGGTTTTTACAATAATACGCGTGAGGTTCCTTTCACACGTAATTCCATTCTTTTGCCCCAGTCGATGTACTATGAGGAAACCAGAGATTTCCAATTATCGGCTCTGGGTGTGGAGTTTTATGGGAGTGAACAACTTGAGACGGATCGCTTTGAATATTCTTTTTTAGCTTCCAAACCACGTAAAGATCAGGTTTCAGAGTTTGTTTTCTTTAGACGTAACCTTTCAGGAAAATTGGATGATGGATATCTTCTCATAGCTAACTTGCGACTTGTGGAGGCTCGAGATGCGTGGAGAGTTGGAGTTACGCTTGGTTCTTTTGGGCTGACGTACTTTCCGGGCAGCTCTCAAGAGTTAGGCTTGGAAAGAGGTGATATTGATGTGAAGTTTTTTGCGATCAGTGCTGAATATAACTGGGAGCGCTTTTCAGTAACATCAGAGTTTTTTAAGCATTATATTGACTATGAGGATCTCGGCGGCTTTTTTGCGGTAGAGCCGAAGCAAACATTTGAAGCTTTTTATGTTCAAGGGGTTTATAGGCCAACGCATAATGTTGATCTGCTGATGCGTTATGATTTGGCTTATAGAGATGCGCACGATCGAAGTGGTAAGAAGCATGAAAAGAAGTTTGGGGTGCCTGCCTCAAACTATTGGTCTAAGGATTTAACCTTAGGGGTGGGTTGGCAGGCCACTTCGTCTATACTGCTAAGAGCCGAGTGGCATCACATTAGAGGTACAGCGCGAGTGCCTGAACAAGAAAACTCCAATAAGCTCCGTAAACACAGTTCTTGGAATATGCTGTTAGTGCAGGCCGCGTATCGTTTTTAATCATTTAGAATGGAGCTAAGAGCGGCATGAGGCCTTTCTTTGTCAGTGTACGATGGAAAATATTGCTTCCTTTACTCGTGTCGCTGCTCATTACACATATTAGTATCTTTTGGTATGCAGACTACTCCTTAGTCTCTCAGTATGAATCAGCACGCCATGAACTCAATACACGTAATCTAAAAGCTTTAGATGGCTCATTGACGACGTCTTATTTAAAACAGTTGGAGCTTGCTCAAACAATAGCGCTGGTCGTTGATCAAGAGCCTGGTAGCAGCCATCTATCGTTAGTTCAAAAGATGATGGATCGTCGCTTTCCCTATTTTGAATCCATGGGGATGCTTGAGAATGCGGCTTTATACTCCACTCAAGGAAAGATGCTGTTCCGTTGGGGGGATGTGGATTACAAATTAGATAATCTTGTCGGGTCGGCTCTTCAGTATGAGTATCCAGTGCGCCAGTTACAGTGTGTTAAGTTATGCCGTCGTCAGTTAGCTATACCTTTGCTTAATGAAGGCCACGTGTCTGGTGTGCTAGTTGTTGGGCGAGCAATTCATGACATGGTGGTGGATTTTAAACAGCTGACGGGCGTAGATATTGGCGTCGCAAAGTTTAGTCAGGATAATTGGCAAGATGTATCGGCTTGGTCAATGGACTTTTCTCAATTAACTCAGCGTAATAGAAACCTACAGGTGCTCAATGCCTTAAGTGAGAAAGAACCGGACTTTCACTTTGATGAGCTTTATCAGTTAGAGGCTTTTGACCAGAAGTATGAGGTTTTTTTAACCTCTCCTGGGCGCTTTGATTCGGATGATTCTATCTGGGTGTTAATTGCTGATGCGACTGAGCGCTTTGATGCACTGGAAACCTATCGCCGTATTTTAGGTGTTTCCTTACTTATTAGTTTTCTTGGGCTTTCCATTGTTGCGTACGTATTGTCGGTTAGGGTGCGTCAGCGTGCGTTAGCTATTCAGGAGGTAGGTGCAGGCGTTTATCAAGGTGAGCAAAATGAGATGTTTGCCGATGAGTTTAATTTGGCAACGGCCAGCTTAGCTGATTTGAAACTACAAGTGAGTCAATTATCCAGTGAAGAACGAGTGCTGGACGACCGTCTCGAAAAAGCGCTCCATGCGCTAAACCTCGAACGTGAGCTTATCTCAGCGTTATTTGATACGTCAAAAAGTATCCTGCTTATTCAAAATATGGATGGCATGATCCTATCCGGTAATGCGTGCGCTGAATCTATTTTTGGCAGCCGTATTAACGATAAAGAACTCGCCTTTTCTTCTTTATTTTCAGATGACCCCCTAAGTCGACAAGCAGAGGACAGCTTGCAGCGTTTATATATGGGGCTGCAGCGGATGTCACGATTTGATACAAAATCGCATGACGAACATGGTTCTTTGCATTACTTAACATGGATTAATACCGCCATTGATACAAGCCATGATGTTTCAATAGTAGTGTCGTTAGCGATCGATGTTACGGATAAGAAAAAAGCAGAAGAGCGCTTAGCTTGGTTGGCATTTACGGATCCGGTCAGTGCACTAGAAAACCGAGATATGTTTTTAGATAAGTTACCTCAGGCAATGGATAAAGTGGTTCAAGATGGACGCATTTTGGCCATGCTGTGTCTGGATATTGATGATTTTGAAAAGCTGCAAAAACAATATAACCATGTCGACCAAGAAACGTTGTTGAATGGAGTAACATCACGTATCCATAGTTGTTTGCGCGATGATGACATGTTAGCGCGATTTAGTGATGATCTTTATATGATTGTATTACGAGGAATGAAGGATCATAAGAATGCTGAACTTGTCGCTCAAAAACTTATACAGGCATTCAAAGAACCGTTCCTTGTTAATGAGGAAACTATCTATCTGGCGATTAACATTGGGGTAAGCTATTTCCCTGACCATGCTGATGATGTTGCGGGTTTTGTGAACGTAGCAGAATCAGCCATGTTTCTATCCCGGCAATCATCAAAAAATCATTATTTAGTCTTTTCACCGGGTGTGGAAGAGCGGTTACAAACTCCCGAATTGGAAACGTTGACCAGTGTGCTTCAAAGGGGGTTGCTCGATGTCAGTTATCAGCCCGTTATTGATATGCGCAATGGGCGGGTGTTAGGAGCAACAGCTGGACTTTGCTGGAAGGAAGCAACGCCCTCTGGTGACGAGCGGCTTCGCACATTCTATGAGGACACGAGCAATCATTCGCGTATGAATGAGTTCCTGATTAATGAGTCTCTGTCACATTTTAGTGAGTGGCGTTTTGATCATCATCGAGCGTTGCAATTGTTTTTGCCCGTCAGAGTGCGTAGTAGTCAGGTGAATGAGTTGTTTGAGCAAATTCAAACAGCACTCGTCCAGTATAAAACATTAATGGGGCTCGTTGTCATTGAGTTTCAAAGCGATGATGTTTTAAGAGCTGAAGCGGGTTCTGAAGATTTAATGCAACGCTTGAAAGACTTAGGAGTGCAGGTAGCTATTAACACGAATGACAAAGTCAGACCTGCTTTATACCTCGCTCATACATTGCCCCATGATTATATTAAGCTCCCAATACATGCCATGCTTGATTCGGATGAAGAGAATAAAGCCTTGATAAAAAGCGTGGTGCGCATTAGCAAAGAGCTACAAATCGACTGTATTGCACATGGTATTCAAACCGCCGACCAGACCGCCAGGTTATTGAATGGCGGCTGCGCATTTGGCGTTGGCCGTTATTATGCTTCGCCGATGAGAGAGTCAGAGTTCATCGGCTTTATCGAGAATGTTGAAATGCTTGAGTGGCCTAAATCTTAATTAATGAGCCAACTCTAAAATAACAGCACGCTCTCGAGCATATTCGAAGTCTTTACCTTCGGATTCTGCTAGGTGGCGTTTCTCGTCCAGTAGCTGGAACTTATCAATTTCTTCATCAGGCATGTAGTGAAGACAGTCCCCTCCAAAGTACCACAACAAATCGCGTGGGATGATAGGCACTAGCTCAGGATAGTTACGAATCCATCGCGTCAGCAAGGCTTGACCTTGCTCTAAGACGTCTTCAGATTGTTGCTCGATCGCTTCGATCAGAGCGGTGAACTGCTCGAGAAATGATTGCTCGTCCTCGCCTAACTCTTGGCTCGCAAAGGGCATGAATTGGATGACGTGGTTGTAAGTTTGCTTTAATAAATCGATATGGAATGAAACGTAGCTGTTACTCATCACGGATAACTCTGTTGTTCGCTCTAAAGTCTTAGTTTAACTGATAGAATACAAACCGCATAAAGATAACGATATTGAAAATAGGTGAGCACTTTATGACTACCGCACTCTCAATCAGAGACTTGCGTAAAACTTATGGCAATCAATTTGAAGCGCTTAAGGGTATTACTCTGGATGTAAAGCAAGGAGACTTCTTTGCATTGCTTGGACCTAATGGGGCTGGAAAGTCTACAACGTTGAGCATTGTATCCTCATTAGTTAACAAATCGGGTGGTTCAGTATCTATTTTTGGCCATGATATAGAAACAGACTTGGCGGCTGCTAAACGAAGCTTAGGTGTAGTGCCCCAAGAGTTTAATTTTAATATGTTTGAAAAAGTAGGTGATATCGTTCAAACCCAAGCTGGGTATTACGGTATACCTCCTAAACTGGCAGCTCAGCGTGCTGAAAAGTATCTGCGACAGCTAGGTTTGTGGGATAAACGTAATGATCGTGCCCGTATGCTTTCTGGTGGTATGAAGCGACGCCTGATGATTGCGCGTGCATTGGTGCATGAGCCTAAGTTACTTATTCTTGATGAACCGACAGCAGGCGTTGATATTGAGTTAAGACGTTCAATGTGGGGCTTTTTACAAGAGCTCAATGCTTCTGGAACGACGATTATTTTAACGACACATTATCTGGAAGAAGCAGAGAGTTTGTGTCGTAACATAGCGATTATTGATCACGGCACTATTGTTCACAACACATCCATGAAGTCGCTATTACAACAGCTTAATAAAGAGACTTTTATCTTAGATTTGACCGCTGACCTAGAAAAGGCCCCACAAGTTGATGGTTATAAACTGAGTTTGTCGGATGCGCACACTTTGGTAGTCGAAGTTACCAAAGGTGCAGGTTTGACCTCGTTATTTACCCAGCTTGCGTCTGAAGGGATAGAGGTGTCTAGTATGCGCAATCAATCTAATCGTTTAGAGGAATTATTTGTTTCTATGGTCGAGAAGAATTTAGGACAGGAGCCAGCATGAGTGTCGTTGAATTATGGGTGGCGTTCTATACCATCGTATCTAAAGAAATTCGTCGCTTTACACGTATATGGGCGCAGACGTTACTGCCACCCGCTATTACCATGACATTGTACTTTATAATTTTTGGCAACCTCATTGGTGAGCGAATAGGTGAAATGGATGGCTTCAACTACATGGAGTTTATTGTGCCTGGGCTTATTATGATGTCAGTCATTACCAATAGTTACGGTAATGTTGTGTCCTCATTCTTCAGTACAAAGTTTCAACGAAACATAGAAGAAATGTTAGTATCGCCGATGCCAAACTGGGTTATTTTGTCTGGTTATGTGGTGGGGGGCGTTGCTAGGGGGCTTGCTGTAGGCTTTATAGTGACTTTGTTATCGTTATTTTTTACTCACCTGCAGATTCATAATGTATGGATTACTATTGGAACCGTTGCACTAACGGCTGTGTTGTTTTCCTTGGGAGGTTTCATTAATGCCGTGTTTGCTAACTCGTTTGATGATATTTCCATTATCCCAACATTTATTCTAACGCCGCTAACGTATTTAGGGGGCGTATTTTATTCGATTCAATTGTTACCCGATTTTTGGCAGGGCGTGTCTCAGCTTAATCCTATTTTGTACATGGTAAATACGTTTCGTTACGGAATTTTAGGTACAAGTGATATCCATGTAGGTTTTGCCTTTAGTATGATAGTGCTATTTAACGTTGTGCTTTTTTTCGTTGCATTACGTTTGTTAAATAGTGGTAGAGGAATCCGCAGCTAATGAATGAAGAGCAGGTACTTGAAGCATCGCCGTTAGGCAGTGAAACAGCTTATATCAATCAATATGATCCATCCGTTTTATTTCCAATTGAGCGCGACCTTAATTGGCAAAAACGAGGAATTGATAGGCATGAACTTCCATTCCAAGGCGTTGATTTCTGGAACGGTTATGAAATCTCTTGGCTCAATCTAAAAGGTAAGCCAATGGCACGGATTGCTGTATTTACGATTCCTGCGAAGTCCTCGCACATTATTGAATCAAAGTCGTTTAAGCTTTACCTCAACTCATTCAATTTGAGCCGTTTTAAAGATGAGAAAGCCGTCATTGACGCGATGGAATTAGACTTATCCTCGGCCGCGGGCGGTGCGGTAAACGTTGAGCTATTCCACCCAGATACGTTTGTTCAGCCGACGGCCTTCACTGGCGAGTGCTTGGATGATCTCGACATTTCTGTTGAGCACTATGAACCAAATGCCGAGTTGCTATCAAAAGGAACGGGCCAAGTAAGCGAGACACTTTATAGTCACTTATTGAAGTCTAATTGCCCAGTAACTGGGCAGCCCGACTGGGCAAGTATTCAGATAGCGTACACGGGTACAAAAATAGAGCATGAGGGCTTACTCAAATACCTTATTTCTTACCGCGAGCATGGTGATTTTCATGAGCAGTGTGTAGAAAATATTTTTATGGATATTTGGGAGCAATGCCAGCCTTCGGCTTTAACCGTTTATGCGCGTTATGTTAGAAGAGGTGGTTTAGATATTAACCCCTATCGTAGTTCCGAAGCCGATGTACCATCTAATATTCGTTTAAATCGGCAGTAACAGTAAAAAGGAAATATTATGGATGCTTTAGAGTTACTTCATAAGCGTGTATCAGCCCCTGTGCTTATGGAACCCGGCCCAAATGCAGAGCAGCTAGACTCAATGTTGTTGGCTGCTCAACGTGCCCCAGATCATGGCGAATTGAAGCCATGGAGGTTTATGTTGGTTGAGGGAGAAGCTCGCCATGTTCTCGGAGATCTGTACGTTAAAGCAGGAAAAGCCGCTAATGCGATGATCGATGATGAGAAAGTGGCTAAATTACAAAAAATGCCTCTAAGGGCTCCGGCGATTTTAGTGGCAATTGCTGTGACACAAGAGCATCCCAAAGTACCGGAAGTTGAGCAAATAATAACGGCAGGTTGTGCTGCACAAGGTGTAATACAAGCCGCGTATGCTATGGGGCTGGGTGCAATGTGGCGCACGGGTGAAATGGCTTTTGATCCCACTGTGAAGGCTGGACTTGGATTGCAATCCCATGAGCATATTGTTGGCTTTATATATTTGGGTACAACCAAGCGCTTTAGGGAAGCAGATTTATCGTTAGACCGTGAGAAACTAAGCGTTTGGGGGGCCTAACGTTATTCTCTTATCTACGTTGGAATGACTGAATTGCTGAGTATCAACATCCAGTCATTTCATCAAACTTACTGATTATTCACTGGTTATCTCAAGCGACTCGATGATAATTGGCTTGACTGGAACATCTCTGTACGATGATTTTGTCGTTGTTTTAGTTGCTGCAATCTTGTCAACAACCTCCATACCTTCCACTACACGTCCGAAAACTGTATAGCCTGGGCGTGGCCCCATCGCGTCCAAATTTAAATTATCAACGACATTGATAAAAAACTGCGCTGTAGCACTATCTGGGTCACGCGTCCGTGCCATTGCAATAGTTCCACGCTTGTTACTTACACCATTGGTAGACTCATTTTTTACTGGCGCTTTCGTTTGTTTTCGTTCCATATCAACCGTAAAACCACCACCTTGGATCATAAAGCCGCTGATAACACGATGGAACTGTGTGCCGCTGTAAAAGCCATCCTTTACGTAGTTCAAAAAGTTATGAGCGGTAAGCGGCGCTTCTTCTTCAAAAAGTTCGATTGTGATGTCGCCTTGGCTCGTTTTCATCATGACGTGCTGTTCAGCAAGCGCCAAGCTTGAGGCCGCCATGAAAGCTGCTGCTACCGCGGTGTTTTTGATCAATTGATAAAATGGAGCTTTCGATAGCTGCATATAATCATCCTTTTTGCTATGGCCTGGCTTGGGCCAAGTTTAATTTTTTTTTTAGACTACACTGTAAAGCGTACCCATGATAAGTGATGCGATCATAATCAATTAATTTGATGACGAACAGCACTTAGCGGCGACTTATACTTGAATATTAAGCAAGTAAAAGGGGTAGATATGGAAGATTGAGATTAAAGGGTTCTTTAGATTGATTACCTTACGCCGATAATACATGGATAACAAAAACAATGACTTGTAATTGACGATTACCTAGGGACCCAAGAATGCATTCGATAAAACTCAAGCAAAAGATGCTGTTACTAACGATTATCCCGTTAGTTGTTTCAATTGTCGCTGTGATGCTGGTAGTGCAAGCGAAACTTGCCGAGTTAGGTGAAAAAGAAATTTCCACCATAAACGCTGAGCTCATAGCCTTAAAAGAAGAGTCGCTCAAAGGATTTATTGAATTAGCTGTCTCAACCGTCCAGCCTATTTTGGATAATGCCCGTGAAATCGGTGATGCCGAAGCTAGAAAGCAAGCTGCAGATATACTCAGGACGATGAGATACGGGGAAGCGAACGATGGCTATATCTTTGTATATAGTTATGACGGTGTAAATGTTGTTAATGGGCCAAAGCAGACGTTAGAAGGTAAAAACTTAATTGATCTCAAAGACCCTGATGGCGTACCAATTATTAAAGAACTGATAAGCGCCGCCAAATCAGGAGGAGGCTATGTTAATTATAAATGGGCTAAGCCTTCAAAAGAAATGGACGTAGCAAAGCTCAGTTACGCAGATTCAATAGACGAATTTAAGTGGATGATTGGCACAGGCTTTTATATAGACGACATCGAAGATAAATTGGCGGTTACACAGAAAAAAGTCAATGCTGATATTCAAAACACCATGTTAATCATTGCGGCTTTAGGGGCCTTATTATTAGTTGTGTTTGTTTTAATTGCTTTGTGGATGTCTTCTAAAATTACTCGTCCACTGCGTGATGTTGCTGAGGCTTTAGCAGATATTAGTGCTGGCGAGGGAGACTTAACCCGCCGATTAACCGTTTCCACTGGTGATGAAGTAGGGTTAGTGGCTACAGGCTTTAATAACTTTGCCGACAAAATTCAGCATTTGGTCGTGGACCTGAAAAAAAGCATTCAGGAATTGTCTCGATCTACCGAACAGATGAATCAGGTAGTGAAAAAAACGAACGCTGATGTGCAGCGTCAGCGTCACGAAACGACGCAAACGGCGGCGGCTGTGCATGAAATGGCTGCTACCGCACAAGAAGTGGCGTCTAATGCCGGAGGGGCGGCGTCTGCGGCAGATCAGGCTGATCATGCGACAAGCGACGGTCAAAAAGAAGTTGAAGCGACGATTAGTGCATTGCAGCAGTTGTACCAAGATGTAAATCGATCTTCAGAAGTTATCTCACGTTTGGATGATGATGCCGACAAAATAGGCTCTGTTGTTAACGTTATTAAAGAAATTGCCGACCAGACAAACCTGTTAGCATTAAACGCTGCTATTGAAGCTGCGCGAGCAGGCGAATATGGGCGAGGCTTTTCAGTTGTTGCGGATGAAGTGCGTACTTTAGCAAACCGCACACAAGAAAGTACGCAGGAAATCCAAATGATGATCGAGCGTTTACTAACAGGTGCTCGTGAAGCGGTCAGTGTGATGGAAACTAGCCGCAGCCAAGGGGAGACGACGGTGGAGCGCGCTGCTAAAGCAAGTGAATCACTGGGGGTCATCACCGCGTCAGTAAGCACGATTAACAACATGAACATGCAAATAGCCAGTGCAGCTGAGGAGCAAACAGCTGTAGCCGACGAAATCAGTAGTAGTGTTCAACAGATAGCGGATATTGCGGAGCACTCAGCGAAAAATGCGGATAATCTCGAAGCCACAACCAATGAAATGAGCCGTTTAGAGAAACGACTTCAATCATTGGTAGGGCACTTTAAAGTGTAAGTCCTGTTGGTGGATTAATCTAAGTAAAGCCGGCGCTTGTAGTTGCATGCGCCGGCTTTTTTATGCGACTCTTTCAGGCTGACTTGTCGTCTGAATTAAGGATTTTTTTATGAGAATGCAGTGGGCTAAACTATTGACCACACAGCGCTATGGGCATGAGCACCAAGAGTATTCAGAAGCGGGGCGCAGTCATTTCCATAAAGACCATGATCGAATTGTTTTTTCCAGTGCGTTTAGACGGCTTGGTCGTAAAACACAGGTCCACCCACTAGCATTGAATGATCATATACATACACGCCTGACCCATTCGATAGAAGTTGGCAGTGTTGGTCGCAGTTTAGGAATTCGTGTTGGCGAGTGGCTAAGTGATCAATTGCCTGAGTGGGCTACGCCTGATGATATCGGTATGATCGTCCAATCTGCATGCTTGGCTCATGATATTGGGAACCCTCCCTTTGGTCATGCGGGTGAATATGCGATTCGTGATTGGTTTAAACGAGCTGGGCAAGCAGATTTTTTAAAGCCGCTGTCAGCTTTTGAGCGCCTAGATTTAGAAACGTTTGAAGGTAATGCTCAAGGTTTTAGGGTAGTCACCTGTATCGAGAACCACCTTTATGACGGAGGGCTGCGCCTGACGTATCCCACGTTAGGTACATTGTTAAAATACCCATGGACTGCGGAGCGAGCGACTAAAAAAGGGAAATTTAGCGCCTATCTAACAGAGATCCCGATGTTGGATAAGTTGGGTGATGCATTGGGCTTAGTGCCCTTGGGTGAGCATTGGTGGTCTAGGCATCCACTCGCTTATTTAATGGAGGCGGCAGATGATATTTGTTATGCCGTTCTCGATCTGGAAGATGCCATAGAGCTTAATATTCTGAGCTTTGAAACGGTTAAACCAATCCTGCTGCAGTTATGTGGTGACCAGTCTTTTGATGATGAAATTTTCAATAGTGCGGCATCGGCGCGCCGTAAGATCTCGGCGTTGCGGGGCAAAGCGATGGAAAGCATGCTCGATTCTGCTTTGCAGGCGTTTGTTAAGCATTACGATGAGATCATGGAAGGTAAGTATCAAGGGGAGTTACTCGCTGATGGCGCTGTGCATGTTAAAGATGGCCTGCAAGCGGCTAAGCATCTAGCGAAGACACGAGTATTTCCAGACACGCGTAAAACGGAGCTTGAGGTGGGGGCATACAGTTCATTGGGCGTTTTGTTGGATGCATTTTGTCATGCTGTTTTTGAGCAGTACCAACAAGGTGGGACCGATAATTTAAGTTACCGAAGTGAAAAAATCATAAGTTTGATGGGCATTCATGCCCCCGAACCCGATTGGTCGTTGTATCATGCCTATATGCGTGCTTTGGATTTTATAAGTGGTATGACGGATAACTACGCCGCCTATCTTGGTCGTCAGATTGGTGGCTTATCCTCATCTTCGTAAGATTAATAACCGACTAAAAGTAGTGTGAATTTTTATGCCATCGTTACAAGATCAATTAAGTCGTCTGGTTTACTCAACTGAGGGCGGAGATACCTGTTCAAGTTGTCGTCAACCAAAGAGAGAATGCCAGTGCCAAGATTTGGCTGATGACCAGCGCCTGGCAAGTTTAGATGGAATTGTACGTATCCGCCGGGAAACGTCAGGCCGAAAAGGGAAAGGGGTTACCACTATTACCGGGGTGCCCGTGGCAGAGGCTCAGTTAAAAAAATTAACTAAGCAGCTAAAACAGCAATGTGGTACCGGCGGGTCACTCAAGGATGGCGTTATAGAAATCCAAGGTGATCATCGGGAGAAAATTAAAGGGCTGTTAGAAACACAGGGATTTACTGTAAAACTGGCAGGAGGCTAGTAGATTGAGTAAAAGGGACTGTAAACGATGTCGTCAATTACGCTGGGTTGCTATGTTTGTCTGCATTGTAGCCGTGGTTATTTTGATGATGCTAGGGAAAAGCCAAGCGGGTATTTATAAATATACTGATGCAAATGGTAAAAAAGTTTATGTGGGCAGTTTGAGTCAAGTCCCTCAAGCTTATCGTGATCAAATAGTCGAGCAGGTACCTACGGATGCAGTGAGTAATGTGTCGCAGTTTTCTGATAAAAATCGTTCTGCAGGCTCATTACTAAAGAAAAACAGAGATGAGCGTCGAATGTTAAGGGCGCTAGAGCAAATGGAAACTCCAGTTAAGATTGCTAATAACCAAGTGCTGGTTCCGGTGACTGTGACATATCATGGCTACTCTGCTCAAGTGACAATGCTGATGGATACAGGGGCTAGCGGTACGGTTTTTCATCATGATGCCCTAGAGAAGTTAGAACCGAAAAAGCAGGAAGCAGGCTATGCCCGTGTGGCGGGTGGTGGCATTATTAAGTTAAGTACCATAGCGTTCGACAGTATTAAAATAGGCCCGTATAAAGCGCGTAATTTAAACGCTTATGTGATGCAGAATAAGAATGTAGGCGGTGGGTTTGATGGATTATTGGGGATGGACTTTTTAATGAATGTTGAATACGAATTGGACAAGGCTCGGCAAGTTATTATTTGGAACCCCAAAAAATACCACCAACTTAAGAAATCAATAACAGAGGTATCAGAGTTAAACGATACCTCTGCTAAAAAGTAGCAAATATCAAAAACAGCTCTAGCTAGATCTAAAAACTGGCAGCGGCCTCACGCTCAGCTAATTTAAGATCGAGTGTTGCTTTCAAAAGTTTGAATAATCGAATAGACGCATCAATCTCGTCTTTGCGGTTGGTTAAGCTTTCGATATTTAGGCCTAATGGAACACCCAATGGTAAGCAAGCTTCAACAATTTGCTCTAAGCTGTTGCGGCATATTTTGATAGATTCCGATAAAGGACTATGAGCATTCATGATCCGTATTTTAGTCGCTTCTGGTACTGAAATACCCAGCCATTCCATAAACTCAAGTGTTTTTAAACTACCGCAAGGCGTAAACGTTAATACAATTCGCTTAGGCTCAATCTGCTTGTCACGGCATTCAACGGCATATCGCGAAAGGAGGTCGATAGTGGCTTGAGCGTTATATACCGCTTGAGTGACAAAAAAATCGCAACCTTGCTCACTCTTGGTCATGAGGCGGTGGTGTTCGTCGCCTTTGCTTGCATGACGTTCAGCTATTGTTACGCCCCCAAGGTTAAAGTCGAGTGGACTTTCTTTTAACGTGCTGTATGCATCGTTCAGTGAAAGTTTCACCTGGCCGGTGGAAGAGGGCGAGCCAACCATAACAATGTCACGAATACCGTACTGATCCCAAGCCTCGTTCAACCATTGATTAAAATCGGCCTTGTCTCGTTGAGAAACGCTTTTGTAGGTAATTACTGGGTGGCCTGATTTTTCGCGAATAAGTTTTGAGTATTCGCGAGGATCATGTGTTTCCATATAAGGAAATGGGCGCGGCTTATCAATCCGGCTACTTTCATCTTGAATGTCGTATACAATTAAGCCATCAATATCTAACGCCGAGAGCCGTTCTAGTAACTTATCAGCAATTTCATCTACGCGCTCAACTGACGTATTGCTCCGAGGAGGGGTGGTACCTACAAAGTAGACACCGCGGTTGTGGTCAGCAAAACGTGTTTCTAGTAACGAGCTCATAATCTAACTTCTTGATCAATGTGGGTAATGGGTTGCTATTCTAACAGTGAAGTCTATTCATGTGATTGAAGTTTGATATGAAATCTTTAGGAGTTAAGTTGAGTTTCCTTAATAAAGCAGCATGATGTTACTTCATAGTAACGAAGTAGGCAGGTAATGAATAACAAAAAAAGCGTAAACCTAGACGTGATTAAAGAGCAGCTTACGGCCCCAGCCAGTTCACCTCATGAAGCACCTGTTGACCAGTGGAACCCCGATTTTTGCGGCGAAATAGATTTGCTTATTAAACGTAATGGCGAGTGGTTGTATCAACAAAGCCCTATTACCCGGCCTGCTATGGTTAACTTATTTGCCCGTGTTCTATGGCTCGAGGATGGGCGTTATTATTTAAAAACGCCTGTAGAAAAAATGGGTATACAAGTAGAGGATACCCCGTTTCACGTTACGAAAATGACCGATGTAATTGATTCTGAAGGAAATAGTGCGATTCAGTTCACGACGCTAACGGGTGATCTTGTTACATTAGATCAAGCACATCCCATACGTTTAAGGCTTGATCCTATCACTTCAGAGCCCTCACCATTAGTGCTTGTGCGTTATGGGATGGAGGCGCTGATTAGCCGTCCTGTGTTTTATGAGTTAATAGAACGGGCAAGTACCCGGTTGGTTGATGGCCAAGAGCAATTGATTATTGAAAGTGCAGGTTGCGAGTTTGTGTTAGGTGCTGTTGATAATAATGATTAGTCGCAAGGCACCAGCATCCCCTTATTAACAGCCGGTATTGTTTGGAGCTTTTTGGTCCAGCGTAAGACATGGGGAAACTCAGTAAGATCAATTAACTGCCATTCGTGACGCATAGCCCATGGATAAATGGCGAAGTCAGCGATACTGATTTCGCCTGCGACAAATTCATGTTCAGCTAACTGCGTGTTTAACACTCCCCACAGGCGTTTAGCTTCGTTGTTGTAGCGTTGCTTGGCATAAGGCACGCTTTGAGTTGCAAACCGATTGAAGTGATGAGCCTGCCCTAAGAAAGGTCCAAAACCACCCATCTGCCACATTAGCCATTGCAAAACGTCCATACGCTTGATTATGTCAGTGGGTAAAAACATATCGTGTTTTTCTGCCAAGTAAATAAGTATCGCACCGGACTCAAACAGAGCAATAGGACTTCCCGCAAGAGGATTTTGATCCACAATGGCGGGGATTTTATTGTTGGGGCTAATGGCAAGAAAATCGGGAGCGAATTGTTCGTCAGCTGTGATGTCAACTGAGTGCACTTGATAGTTTTCTTTTACGGCTTCTAACATGATGGATACCTTTCGGCCATTGGGCGTGCCCCAAGTGTATAAGTCGATCATGTGGAGGTCCTTATTGTCAGCTAACGGTGGCTAAATTGGTGGTAGATTTCGAGAAGCTCGTCTTCGGTAAAAGTAACAATAATGAGTTGCTGCCCCGGCTTAATGAGATTTGGGTTCTGGCCAACCAAGCCTTGCTCATAGTTGTAAATATAGGTGGTGTTTACTTTTTCATGCAACAGTTTTCCAAGGTATGAGCTGTGTTTAGTACTTAGTACCTCGTCGGCTTCTTTTGGGATAGTGGCACTTATTTCTTGCTTAATCTGCGGTAATTTAAAGCCTTTAGCAAACGTTTCTGTTAAGCCTCCTTGCATAATTCCCCAAAGGCCCTGCTCGTCCTCAGGGCTTACTGCGTGTATGTAAAAAATTCTTTTGATGTTGCTGTCAGTGTTGTCGAGTAACTCGCGTAGTTGGATTGTTTGGCCTACCGCGATAGGAGCGGTGAGTTTACGAATGTTTTGGTTATGTGTGGTTAAATCATTGTCAGCAACATTGGGCTGAAAGCGAACGGGATCGACGGCAAATGTTTGTGCGGCTGCGTCATGTGTAATGGTCAGGTTATTAATTGGCGACTCAGTTGTCAGAGTTGTTTCTACACTTGATGCCATATCATGTGTAATAGGGGTGACAGGGATTAGCAGAGCTTTTTGCTGATCAATATTAGGTAAATTAATGAGCTGGTCAGCGGTAACAAAATGCTTTGCATTGAGGGCGTCGATTGGTTGTGTGGCGGGGAGTACTAATGTGTCTAAATATTCGCGGGCTTTTTGTGCTTGGGCCTGCTCTAAAGAGGACTGCTCTTGCGCACCGGTTTGATAATTGTTGAATTGATCTGTGTCTGGCGTTACTGGTTCAAAGGTATTTGGTGCATCTTCATTAGGGTTTAACAGGCTGTCGTCCAAAGAAAGGATGGCTTGTTGAATGAAAGGTACATTTAGCACGTCTACACGAAAGTAGGCCAGAGCAATAATAATGACCACTAGAAAAATGGCTAACCATCGCAACATGCTTGCTCCCCTTTATTAGGATTTTTAATCTATTGATAAGACTCTAATGGACTTTGCTGGTTGAATAAAGCGTTAGAATGGGGAATAGTGAAGGTAAATAGTGCTATTAAAAGGCTCTTTTTTTGGCACTGTCTTATTTGTCAGGTTGAAGAGGTGATTACTGATGGGGCAAGATCAGAGTGCTTTTTTTGAGGCGATGCAGCATGAAGGTGTAACGCCGTTAAAACCTAAAATTAGACATCAATTGGCTAAGGCCAAAACAGATGCAGACTTATTTGATCTACGCCGCAAGTCGGCAACGCAAGGGAGTGATCAAGGGTTAACTACAGACCCAATTGATTGGCTGCATCCTTTAGACCCTATCGAGTGGTGTCGCGAAGGGGTGCAACAAGGGGTTTACCGTAATTTACGATTAGGTAAGTATCAGCTTGACGCTAGGCTTGATCTAATGAACAAAACTCCCGCACAGGCTAGAGAAGAGCTAGTGTCCTTTCTTAACGAATCAATGCGGCTGGGGATACGAACCGTGCTTATTAATCACGGTAAAGGTAAGCATGCGAGTACCATAGGCAATAAGTTAAAAAGCTATTTATGTAATTGGTTGCCGCAATTGGATTATGTGCTTTGTTTTCATTCCTGCATGCCTCAGCATGGGGGCACCGGAGCCGTTTATATTTTGCTTAAGAAAAGCGAAAGCGCCCGCCAGGCCAACCTTGAAAAGCATTCAAGACGTCGATAAATAAGATTAAGATAGGGTTCTCAATATGCGAGAGCAAATTGATGAAGTACTGCAGTTCTGGTTTGGTGATTTGAAAGAAGGCTTTCCCGTTGCCGATAAGAGTACATTATGGTGGGGCGGCTCGCAGGAAATCGATCAGCAGATAACGGAGCTTTTTGCTAATCGTGTTCGTCAGGCGCTGCAAGGAACTTTGGATTCTTGGAAAGAGACTCCGCGTGGCCGTCTGGCGTTAATATTATTGCTGGATCAGTTCACCCGTAATATTTATCGAGGTTCAGGTGCTGCGTTTAGTGGTGATGCTCAGGCTTTGGCGATCACTCAAGAGTCAATTCAATTGGGCTACGATCAAGCGCTTGAGTTTACCGAACGTTTATTTCTTTACATGCCACTAGAACATGCCGAATCATTACCCGCTCAAGACTTGAGCGTTTCTTGTATGGCTGAGTTGACAGCACAAATCCCTGTTGATAGACGTGGAATGTTTGAAAACGTTCTAGATTTTGCAGTTCAACATCGCGATGTTATTAAGCGATTTGGACGTTTCCCGCATCGAAATCAAGCACTAGAACGAGAGTCCACGGAAGATGAGCTGGCCTATTTAAACCAATCTCATGCTCGCTGGGGGCAGTAGGTTAGTTAAATACATACTGAGAGCCATGTAATTTCGTGATTCTCTGCGTATACTGACTAAAAGATTGTATGGTTTGTGGAGGTTCTGTTGTACTCACCTCATATAAAAAGTATCTGTTGCTGGTGTTGGACGGTTTCGCTGAGTTTTTTAGTTGCTAGCATCGTAGTGTTGAGCATTTTGGAGCCTTTTGATCGGCCAGTAACCTTTGGGCTGATAGTGCTGCTAGGGCTTGTTGCCATTCTTCTTATTTGGCATGTCCACAATAAAGTAAAACATTATCTTAAAGAGCGGTATAGCCTGCTGGAAGCAGACTTATCTAAAGATCCTGTTACCCGTTTGGCTGGGAAAGATGCATTAACGCTCCAATTACAAACCGAGTGTAGGCGTGCCATCCGTGAGTATTCGCCGTTATCGATCATTGGGGTTACACTGACCGAGAGCGAGCCGCTTGAGCGTGATGTAAAGCTGGTATCTATGGTGCTTAAGCAATTGCTACATAGGCCCGGCGATATCGTATACCGCTTGGACGACACAACATTTATTTTATTATTGCCATCTACAAACGAGCGCGTCTTAGCGTTTTGCGAACGTTGTCATGGTGAATTAAGTCGGGCCAATATTACGGTGAGTACCAAAGTATCTGTTTGCACTTTCCAACCAAGCGCCGAACTAAATGACCAGCATGTCCTCGCCAAGCTCCAGCGGCTAATTGAGAGCAATCGCCGTCAAAACAAAGAAGCGATAATGTCCTTAATAGAGCAGCCAATCGATCCTTCTGTTTTACATGATGATCTCTGACGATTGTCTTAAGGTGACAACGAGCATACTCACAACCTATACAAGACTACGCGAGCATGCCCTTCGTGGGAATGTTCGTGCTTGCTTATGGCTCACTGGCGAGGCTCAGTGGACGTTAGCATCGGCTGCTTTGATTGCTAGACAAATTCCTAATAAGTATTTGGCTGTAGTGTCTGACCGTCTGGTAGAGGCACTTAGGCCGGATGAGTCCGATACTTTTAATTCGTCAGTTGTCATCGTAAGCCCGCAACGAGCTGAGCGCTTGCTAGGTCAGGAGTTTAGCTGCGTAATATATGATTGCGTCTCTGGTGTTAATCCTGATGCTTTGGGGCAAATAAGTGGCTTGATTGCGGGTGGCGGTGTATTAATTATTTTAAGTGAGCCTCCCTCGTGCTCATTGTTCTTTGAGGATCCAGAAAAACAACGCTTAACCGTCTATCCGTATACTGAGAAGGATGTGGCTAATCATTTTCTCGAGCGCTTTGCCCTGGCGTTAATGGATAGCCCAGTCGTTACTCGGCATGACCAAGTACATGGACTTAGCGAGCCTTCGCTGTTCTTAAATACGCCCAGCCAGGAAAGCGAACCTGGTACAAAGGCGGTGCAATGTGCGGAGCAAGACAAATTTGTTAAGTCTGCTACCCAAGCATTGCTGGACGGACCGTGTGCAGTTGTACTTACGGCCGCGCGAGGTCGTGGTAAATCGGCCGCTATTGGCATGGTTGTAGATGAATGGTGTAAACAAAAAAATCTTCCTGTTTATATTAGCGCCCCAAATGAAAAAGCTTTGATCAGCGTATACCAGTTCGCCGAGTTAGCACGGGAAAATAAGCGCTTTCAATTTCACTTGCCAACGGATCTGGTCAAACGTTGTAATCAAGGCAGCATTGAGCCCGAAGCGCTATTGGTAATTGATGAGGCGGCAGCGGTGCCTGTGCATTTGCTTCAACACTTAGCTCAGTATTTTACACACATCATTTTTTCTACGACGACCCAAGGCTATGAAGGAAATGGGCAAGGCTTCCTTTTACGCTTTGTTTCTCAGTTAGCTTGTATTCAAGAGAGCCAAGGGCAGGCATTACATTTTTATCAGTTAAGCCAGCCCATACGTTGGTCTCCTTTTGACGGATTAGAGCCTTTTTTTAATCGGCTTTTATTAATGGACAGTAAGTCTGATCAAAAAGATGACTTATCTTTGGGGGCTAATAGAGCCGTTGAATTAGCGTGTTCTGTTAGACCGAGTCATGATCATCCTACTGAGGCTTGTGTCAAAGTGTCGGCAGATTGGTTAGTAGCGAACCCAGCGATACTAGATTCGTTGTTCCGCTTGCTTACCGAAGCTCACTACCGCACCACACCGGGTGATTTAAGGATTTTGCTTGATAGCCCGAATTTACACATCTGGATAACTTACCATGGTGACGAGGTGGTCGCCGCGTGTTTAGTTGCAGAAGAAGGTCCGTTGCCAGCCTCGTTGGTAACCGATATTTGGCAAGGTCGCCGAAGGCCTCGGGGGCATTTAATCCCTCAATTATTAGTGTCGCAAGTCGGCTTTAGAGGGGCCGGTACATTAAAAGTACTGCGTATCATTCGCATTGCTACACGCGTTAGTAAACGTCGTTCCGGACATGCGAGCCAGTTAATTCAGTCCATTAAAGAGTATGCGTGCTTGCACTCGATAGATCTGTTGGGAGCAGCGTTTTCAGCCACGCCACAGCTATTAAGGTTTTGGGAGCAGAATAATTTGCGGCCTATAAGAGTTGGGCTGCAAGCAGATCCAGTGACAGGAAGTTTTTCTCTATTGGTTGCCGAGCCTCTTTCGCCGACTGTGTTTAGCGACTATGAAGGGTGGCGGTCTTACTTTTATGCTCAGTTGGCTTTTCAACGCCAAGATTGGTTAGCCAGTATGGATCCAGAGCTTTATCAAATGATTAGCTCTGATAAGGCAGACGCTGGTGCAGACGGCGTGTGGGATATCAGTAAAGCAGATTTTGAGCAGGCGTTGATTATAGGCTTTGCTGAGTACTTTCGCTCTTATGAATCTACCGCATTTGTTTTGCATCGGTTACTAGAGCAGCTTTCTAAGAATAACCCTCATTTCTTGACGATAAGCACTGATGACGACGAATCGGTTAAATTGTATAAAGGGTTACTTGACCTAAGGGTGTTGCAACAAGAAACAGAAGCAGCGGTTATAAAACGCTTATCCTTAACAGGGCAAAAGATGCTTATTAAAAACTTACGACAAGCGGCTGCTTGGTTGGCTAAGCTTGTGTTTTAATACGAGCCAATTTAAATAGTACGTTTACTAAAGGTGACTGATCACATGGAACGGCTTGCTCCCGATGCTGCTATTCTAAAAAAATTAGCGACTATGAAGATGCCCTTTGGAAAATATGCCGGTAGAGTGTTGGTCGATCTTCCTGAGCCTTATTTGTGTTGGTTTGAGAGAAAAGGCTTCCCTTCCGGTGAGTTAGGAATCCTTCTTCGTACCTTATACGAAATAAAAGTTAACGGACTAGAAAGTTTATTGACGCCGTTGCGAGAGCAGTAAAAGGAAAAGGCATGACCCCCGCTATCAATATCGCCAAAAAAGCCGGTATCCACTATACAGTACACGAGTACCACCATAACCCAGCAGTCGAATCTTATGGCGAGGAGGCGGCCTCAGCGTTGGGAGCGGATGTAAAGCAGGTTTTTAAAACCTTGTTGGTTGCCATGGAGGGCGATCAGAAAAAGTTAGCCGTTGCTGTGGTCCCTGTCGCAGGGCAGTTGCATTTAAAGTCTATGGCTTCGGCGCTAGGGTGTAAAAAAGTAGAAATGGCTGACCCTGCTGCCGCTCAAAGGTCTAGCGGGTACCTTGTGGGGGGGATAAGTCCTCTCGGGCAAAAAAAGAGACTGCCAACCATTATTGATAGCTCATCAAGTTTATTTGAAACAATTTATGTTAGCGCAGGCCGCAGAGGTTTAGAGATAGAACTATCTCCTAGGGATTTGCACGTGCTGACATCGGCTAAGTTTGCCGATATAGGTCGATAGTTGAAACGTAAGCATTTATGCTCATTTTAGATCGCTTAGCGGACACAAAGTTTGTCCGCTAAGCGATTAGCTCAAGCTGATTCGTTACGGGATTTATCCGGCTTTTCGTTTTACTGCAGAGCTGGTTAACGCCGTTTTTCTTCGCGTTTTATATTCAGCCGCTTCAATGCCATGCTTGTTGAGTAGCTTGTAAAAATCCGTGCGATTACGCTGAGCTATACGAGCCGCGTGCGTTACATTTCCTTCCGTAACTTGTAACACTTGAATCAAATATTTCTTCTCAAATTCAGCTCTGGCATCGTTAAACGATGGAATAACATCTTCCTGGTTCGATGTGGCATTTTTAACCAAGCCTTCAGAAATAACCGGACTCGAAGCGAGAGCAACCACTTTTTCAATAACGTTTTCCAGTTGGCGAACGTTCCCCGGCCATGCTTTTTGAGCCAAGAGGTGTAAAGCACCAGGGGAAATATTCCGCACTTTACGGTTATGCTTCTTAGCCGCAATCGCTAAAAAGTGTCTTGCTAATACAGGTATGTCTTCAGGTCTGTCATGCAGTGGTGGTAAAACAAGGTTAACCACATTTAAGCGATAGAAGAGGTCTTCACGGAACTCTTTAGACTGCATAGCTTGTTCAAGGTTACGGTGAGTCGCTGAGATAACCCGAACATTCACGGGTATATCATTCACTGCGCCAACAGGGCGGATAACACGTTCTTGTAAAACACGAAGCAGCTTAACCTGTAACTGAATAGGCATATCGCCTATTTCATCGAGAAATAGCGTACCACCCTCAGCCGCTTTAATTAGCCCCGCGTGCTCAGAAACGGCACCCGTGAATGCCCCTTTGCTGTGGCCAAATAATTCGCTTTCTAGTAAGTGTTCGGGTACTGCCGCGCAATTTAAAGCCACAAAGCGCTGGTTTGCTCGGGGGCTAGCCATATGTATGGCGCGAGCGAGCAGCTCTTTGCCCGTGCCGCTAGGCCCTGTGATGAGTACGCTAATATCAGACTCGGCAACACGGTGGGCTTGGTCTAGCAACTGAATCATAGATGGGCTTTTGGTGATAATACCATCACGCCAGCGCGTGTCTCGACGTCGCTCAGCTGATACTAATGCTGCTTTAACCGTGTCCAGTAATTGAACTTTATCAATTGGTTTGGTTAAGAAGCCAAAAATACCTTGTTGAGTAGCTGATACCGCTTCTGGAATAGAGCCGTGAGCTGTAATAATAATAACAGGGACTGCTGGCCATTTTTGCTGAACGTATTTGAACAGCGTCATACCGTCCATTTCATCCATTAAAAGATCAGTTATGATCAAGTCAACAGGGTTTGTTGGCAGTGTACGTAGAGCTTCTTCACCACTTCTGGCAGTAATTACCTTATAACCAGAAGCTTCGAGCCGCATGGAGAGAAGCGATAGAATACTATCATCATCATCTACCAATAGAATGCGTGTGAGTTGCGTCATTCCTTAATGTTCCTCACGTTGACGTGTTATTGCTTGCTCAATCTCAGTAAGTGCGTCGATTTGTTCCTGCAGCTTGGCAATTGTCTTTTTTGCCTCTGCATATCTTGCATTTACTACATCCTTGGATTCGAGCTGTCGTAAGTTTGCCTGAGTCTGTCTGAACCTCAGATAAAGATACCTATCTGCATAGCATGTTTTACTTGGCAGTAAGGGGAGTTGTTTAAATAACCCCAGTGCTGACCTTAGTGCCGTTTTATTACTTATTTCACTACTTAGCAAGTTTGCTTGGCGCGCAGTGTCATGTTTAAAGGCTTCAATAAGTGCTTTTTTTTGTTGTTTATCAGCTAGGATAAACGTGTGTTCATCGTCGAGGAAAACATGTAAATCGTTTTCTTTTACAAAGCACCCAGCTTGTTGAGCTTGTTCGACAGGTTCTTTTGCGGGATCAGAAAGCGTTGCGCATCCCGTAAACAGTGCCAAGCTAGTAAAAGCTAGACTATATTTTATTAACATCATACAGGTTCCAATGGAATCCTTAATCGGAAAACAATACATCCTTTTGAGTTCTCGATGAGGGTTAAATCTCCACTCATCGCACTTGCCGCTTCCTTTGCAATGCTTAAACCGATACCGGTCCCTTTCATGGACCCTGTTCGACGTTTACTGCCTTGAAAGAATGGCTCAAAAATACGCTGAGTGTCATCTTCAGGGATAGGTTGTCCTGAATTACTCACATCAATAATCAGATTGTCTTTAATGGTTTTGGTTCCAATACTGATCTGGCCATTCTTGTCAGTATAATATACCGCATTTGAAATCAAATTGTTTACTACTCTTTGCAACATTGATCGATCAACTTCAATTATGGGGGCGCTTTCGGGTACGGTAACCGCGAGATCTTTTTCGGCTATTAATAATTGTAAAGAAGAGAGTGAAGACATCACCAGCTTTTGTATATTCACTTTATCTTTTTTCAGAGTGTAAGACTGTTGGAGTTGGTTATAGTCTAACAGTTGCTCAATTAATGATTGAAGGTTTAAGCTACTGTTTCTTATTAGAGACACTACGTGTGTTTGTCTATTGTTAAGTGGACCAGGGACTTGCTCTTCAAGTAAATCTGCACCTTCTCTAATTGTGGTCAGTGGTGTTTTTAGCTCGTGAGATATGTGTTGTATGAATTGACCTTTGGCCGCTTCAAGCTCCGTTAAGTGTGTGTCTAGCCATTGCAGTTGTTCATCAAGCTGCATGATTTCAGCTGGGCCTTTTAGAGGAGTGTTGGGTAGCGGTTCACGACGTCCAATGGCTTTAATTCGAGTGATGAGTCCGGCTATTGGTTTAGAAATAATTGTCGATAGTAGCAGCATCAAAATGAGGGTGGCGAATATTAACAGACCAGTTTGGATCCACAGTGCGTTGCGAGTTAGTTTGGCGTTTTCCTGAAGTTCTGAGAAACGAACTCCCATCTCCTTTACGTTGAGTTCAGCCAATTCGCGGCTCATTAATGGTAAATCATTAATAAACTCCGAAGCTGGGTTGTTTTCTATATTGTTTAAAATTTGAGTAAATTTAACCAGCGTCGTGTTTTTTTCAGTTAAAAAAGTTTGAACTGCTAGTAAATTCCGAAACGCGTTTATTTGTTCATTAAGCCTTTCTCTTAATGTATCTGATTGCACAATTTGATATTGGTTGGCCGAGCGCACTATGTCTTCTGCACTGCGTTCTAAGAGACTACCTTGTTGGCTCATCTCAATAGCGTTCTGGGTTTGAAGGTAGCTAAGTTGCAGTTGAGCTTCGAGAACGTCACTGGTTTTATAGAGCATAAAGCCAATGGGGGTGATGATAAGTATAAACGCAATCATCACTAATCGCTTGAGGGACCGAGGTTGCCAAAATGCATTAAAGGACATTGTTAGACTTCTTTCAGGAAATAAATGAATTATGCAGTGTTTCTCCTCATAGGTTAAGCGAGCCGTGAGGCTCGCAAGGAAAAGGTAGGTCTGCCTTCAATCAGAGCTGTATTAGCGCCGTGCTACCGAGTAGGTGTTTCAGTTGGCCGGTTATCATTGATTGAGGTGCGTTGAGTTCTTGGCTGCTTATATATCCATCCTTATTTAGGTCGAGTTCAAGAAAGTTTTCTGCGAAATTTAGATCCTCCATGGCTTCAATAAAGCTAAGGCGCTGATCATTATTTCTGTCTAATTTTTTCAGTAAGTGCTTTTTTTGAGCCTGTACTTTATGAGTACCATCTTGGTCTTTTTGTGTAGAAGCATTCGCCGTCATTGCGTTTGACAGACAAATATTGCTAACCAAAACCGTGCTCAATGCTACTGTGATAAAGCGCATTATTTATTCTCCTTCCGATACTACAGAAGAGTGTATCAAAAAGCGTTCCATTATTTGAAAATGTATTATAAATCAGTGGTTTATGTGTTTTGTTCTCGAAGGAAACTGTTGTGTGCATTTAATAGTGTATCTATATAGATACAGAGGTGATGTTACTAGAGTCTAGTCTTTATAAATCAATGACTTATGGTGTATCAAAAAAGAGACATGCTAGATTCTGGGAATCATCTTCATAAAGTTTTGAACGGTTGTGTCATAGGTCACAGGTGAGGGGGTAGTCGCGCTCATTACGCGTAACCCCCAGATACTTGCGACCAGCGTCTTGGCAAGGCCGGTGCAATTCGCACGCTTGTCTATTTCACCGTTTTGTCTTGCTTGTAAAAGCGCATCTTTGATAAGGCTTTCTATTAGGCTTAAGTAGGCGATAACTTTTTTGACTATTTCGTCATTGCGATGAGCAAGCTCTAGTAAGGTATTCACCATAAGGCAGCCTTTGCTTGTGTTGTCGTGCTTCATTTCTTCCGCTATTTTAAGGAATAGCTGTTCTATTCCATCGATTGCATTTGGAGAGGTCGTTAGACAGGATCTGATTCGTGCTAAGCTTCGATTCGCGTAAACATCAATGACTTCTAAAAACAGCCCTTTCTTACTTTTGAAGGCGCTGTATAGCGAGCCAGGCTGAAGCTCAGTCGCATCAACAAGCCGGTTAATTGAAGTTGCAGAATAACCTGTGCTCCAGAAAACATGCATGGCTTTATCGAGTACTTCTTGCCTATCAAATTCAGAGGGCCTTGACATGGCTTTACCTGTACTATTCTTATAGTTTATTTTATTTATGATACAAACCTTGGGTTTCGTCAACAATGAAGCGTAATTTATCCGGCCCGTTTTACTTATTGCTACCTTTGTTCTTTTTGTCTGCTTGTTCTCCTATCAAGCCAAGTGTGGATAGTGACAAGCCTTACGAGTTTATACGTGGCGCTGTTATAAAAGATGATGATGGTTTTACAATCACGCCCTGTTTTAGCCAAACTAAACGACAATTAGTTGATACATCTGGCTTATTATCGCGACGATACAATGAACAATCCCCTACAAGTCGTTTGCCAGTTTATATGGAGCTTTGGGCCTATCAGCAGGTCGATCTGGCGTGGAATCTATACGGTGTCAACCTAGCTGGTGGTGGGAGTAAAGCCTGCGATACTGATTTACGAAATGTAGAGTACCGGGCAGGCGGTGTGAATCCAGTGTGGGTTGCCGATGTCTTTGGCGATCATATACGAGTCGAAATTATTCATGAATTGCGATCAATGACCTTCCCTATTTCAGAATCTCCCAGCTTACCTTTTACTTGGCAGTCGAGTATTACAGGTATTAAAGGACGCACTCATGATCTCGAAATGCAGTTTAGGCGCCAAACTTGTCGTGATGCGGTAGGGGCTTGGTATCCCTTGGTGGCTGAAGTTAACCTCGATGGTAAAGTGCTCAAAGGCTGCGCGCGCGAGGGAGACTTAATGAGTAGGTCGATTCCGGGGCGTTACAGTAATGACCTAGCTCCTGATGAATCATTTGTTGTGTTGGATTTATTAGCGGGTCATCAAGCAAAACTATTGGTTGATTATCGCAATGGACAACCTTTGAGTATTTTAGAAGGTAATTGGCAGTTGAATAAAAGTGGCCGTTTAGAGTTGAACTTCTTTTCTGTTAATGGGCTAGCTCAACAAACAATACTTGTTATGCAGCGTAGCGCTAAAGGGGCTCTTGTGCCGTATGGCTATAGTGAGATCTTTGGTAATGCCTCATTAGCGCTGGAGCGATCTGAGTAACGTTATTCCTTAAGCAGTGTATCTCGTGCTTGGTTTATCTGACTGGCTAAAAAATTACTTCCGCCTTGGTCTGGGTGAAGTTTTTGCATTAAGCGCTTATGCGCAGCAATAATCTCTGCGTGGCTTGCCCCTTCAGGTACGCCTAAGATATCAAGCGCTTCTTGACGAGAAAGGCTTCCATTATTGGGCTGTTGAGCTGTTTTCTTTGTTTTTCCTCGCAATAGAGTGCGTAAAAATGGAAAAACACGTAAAAGAAGAAAGCTATATTTTTTAACAAAAATAAGAGCCGTTAATAAGGCGGCTCCAAACCAATGAAGTCGGCCCGTTATCGTTAATATAACAATGAAAACCACCGCAATGATAAACAGTAGTTTTAACGTGGCTCTTGGTCGTTGTGCTGCCGGTTGGCGCTTTAGCCAAAACAGGCTGTAAATCAGAAGAGCGCATAAAATAACAATTACAAATGGGGTCATAGTCGTTTTCTAAATCATAGGAAGGATTAAGAGTAACGCGCTAAGCAGTCGAAAGAAAGCGCCCGTGTGTCTGTCACAAGGGCGCTGGTTGGGTAAATGGTAATTGGTTTGTAAGTGCTCTCTGCTGGATTACTCAGAGGATGCTTGTAATAACTCAAGACTGCTGGTTTTTGGTGTGCGATTCTCTTGCATGTACTTAGCTCGTTTTTTGGGTTTTAAATAGTGCATATCTACCAAGACTAACCCATCGACACAGTAATTAAAGCTGGCGTCTACACCAAAGTCTAAAAAACGCACGCCGCCGGTTTCACACAGTTCGCTATACTGCTTAAACAATGTGGGGACGGAAGCACCCAAATAATCAAGTTGCTCACGTAAGCGTTTGAAGTCAGCTTTATAATCATTACCATCAAACAATGTGAAGATATTATCGGCTACCTCTGCGCTGATTCGGTAGGGGGAATTAGCTTTAGCCAGTAGCTCGGTATCATCAAAATAATGTTGATAAAACCAGACTAGTAAATCTTTAGCCGACTTAGGGTAACTATTGCTAAGGCTAACAGGGCCGAACATGTATCGAACATCGGGGTTTTTCTTGAGATAAGCGCCGATACCGTACCATAAGTACTCTAGGCTACGTTTCCCCCAATACTTAGGCTGAACAAAGCTTCTTCCTAATTCTATCCCTTGCTCGTAATAGGGGAGCATGGCATCAGAGTATTGAAATAGGCTAGCGCTATAGAGTGGGCTGCTTTTATCAAAGACAAGCTTGTGAGCTTCGGCTAGACGGTAAGCCCCTGCTATTTCTAAGTCATCTTCATCCCATAAGATAAGGTGGCGATAATAGTGATCATATTTATCAAGGTCCTTATTACGTCCGGTACCTTCACCAACGCAGCGAAATGAGACTTCACGTAAACGCCCTATTTCTTGCATGACAGCTGAATCGGGTTGATGGTCAAAAAGAAAGATCTTTTTCCCATCGGATGTTTCGCCTAAGAGCTCGGCGGATTTTAGCTCTTGTTTTAACGCTTGCCTGTCTTGCGGGTGTGCGATCGTTTTTTCTGTAACGAATAGCGGGCTTTTGCGCTTTGCGATTCGGTATAAATGCTTGCGCAGTAATTTGGCTTTCTCGTTAAATGAAAGAGGGATGCTATCTATTTGGCTGCTCGGAATAGGCTCGCCGATTCTGATCGGTAGAGTTACCGATTGTTTGTTAAACATTTCGTGAGCCAGCAGTAGTGCTGACATTGATTTGTTTAGATAGGAAATACCATAAAACAAGGGAGAGTTTTTGCCACCCACGTAAACAGGCAGAATGGGTGCGTTGGCCTTTTTAGCAAAGCGTAAAAAGCCACTATTCCATTTGCCGTCTTTAATGCCTGTTACTCCTGCTCGCGATACTTCGCCAGCGGGGAAGACTATGATAGCTTCTTCGTTTCGTAGTGAGTTGACTATACGGGCAATGTCGCGCTTCATAGTGCTTTTACCGAGGTTGTCGACTGGTAAAAACAATGAGTTGAGCTGATCAAAATGGCTTAATACATCGTTAGCAACAATGCGTACATCACGCCTGACTTCTCCCACCATTTTTAATAAAGCTAAGCCGTCTAAGGCTCCAAGAGGGTGGTTTGCAACGATGACAACGCGTCCGGTTGATGGGATGTTGAGTCGATCCTTATTGCTGAGCGTGTAACCAAAGTTAAAGTAATCAAGAACGCAATCAACAAATTCAAACCCTGTTTTTTCCTCGTGTTCGCGTAGAAAACGATTGATTTCGTCTTCATGAATCAATTTGCGTAAGCAAAAAAGCGTGGAGTTACGTAAAGGCGCCGGTTTATTCGTAAAAGAAGGAAACTTAGATGTGAGCACCTGTTCAACATTGATCATCGGAGGACCCTGTAGCTTAACAACATGCTCGAGAAGATTATGGCAAGTATATGACGATGTGCTGACATAAAGATGACAGTTAGGTGACGCCTAGTCGGCGATTGAGAAACTATTTACTTAATGGTACTGTTTTTATATCCAGTGGTTGGTGGGCTTGATGAGAAAGATAATTCATTGCGATTGTGACTGTTTTTTTGCAGCGGTTGAGATGCGCGATAATCCAGATTACCGGGATATCCCTTTAGCGGTAGGGGGGCATTCCGATCGCCGTGGCGTTATAGCAACGTGTAACTATATCGCTCGAGGGTTTGGTGTGCGCTCTGCAATGCCAACAAAGACGGCTTTGCGATTGTGTCCTGATCTAAAAGTGATCCCCGGGCATATGGCTAAGTACCGGGAAGTATCAGCCCAAATTATGTCTATTTATCAAGAAGTGACCGATCTTATAGAGCCTTTGTCGTTGGATGAAGCTTATTTGGATGTATCAGCTTGTAATTTGTTCTCGGGTAGCGGGACTCGAATTGCGCAATGGTTGCGGGCCCAAGTCGCTGAAAAAACAGGCATCACAATTTCAGCCGGAGTCGCCCCCAATAAGTTTCTGGCAAAAATAGCCAGTGATTGGAATAAGCCTAATGGTTTATGTGTAATAGCCCCTAATGATGTGGAGGCGTTTTTAGCTACTTTACCGGTCAATAAATTGCATGGCGTGGGAAAGAAGACAGCTGAGCGCTTACACGCTATGTCCATATTTACTTGCGATGATGTAAAAGGAATACCACTTCATGAGCTAAGAGAGCATTTTGGGCAATTCGGTGAGCGTCTATATCATTTAAGCCGAGGCATTGATCATAGGCCGGTAACAAATGAACGAGAGCGAAAATCCATTAGCGTTGAGCACACCTTTGCTGAGGATTTGATGACCTTGGACGAATGTTGTGCCAAAATACCCCTATTATGCGGTGAACTACAGCAGCGCTACAGCAAATATCGCTCTGAAGCTGCCGTGGCAGGGTGTTTTGTTAAGGTAAAGTTTCATGACTTCACGCAAACCACCATCGAACAACAAGTCACCTATGAAGACGAGGCCTTATTTTCGCCTTTATTAGTTCAGGCTTGGCATCGTTCACAAAAACCTGTGCGTTTATTGGGCATTGGGTACCGGTTAACTAAGCAGAGCACGGATTTGCAGCAACAGCTGTCGCTCTGGTAAGCCTGGCATAGGCAAAACAAGGAAGTAATATGGATTTTTCACACATCGAAGAGCGCCTTTCTGCCTACAAACCTGACCCTGAGTTCAGAGATGATGCTGTAGGGCTTCAATGCTGCCAGTTGGCTTTTTCGGCGCTAAAAAATGGTGATTATGGGGTAGGTGCTATTTTGTTGGACCCTGACGGAGCCCCGTTGATTTTTTCTCAAAATGCCGTTTTTTCTGATGGGTTTTGCTCCTCTGGCCATGCCGAAATGAAATTGCTGGACCTATATGAAGCGTCTTATCGCTCAAAATATGAGCCAGATGAACTGAAATTAGTTGTTTCTCTAGAACCCTGTCCTATGTGTTTGTCTCGTCTTATCTTGAGTGGGATCGGTATCATCAAATATATGGTAGATGATGCAGTTGGAGGCATGGTTAATCGGATAGACCACATGCCGCCAGCTTGGAGAAATCTTGCCTCATTACAATCGTTTTACAGAGCGCATATCAGTTCTGATCTTAAGCTGTTAGCAAAAGATATTGCTCAAGCGCGTATGCCAGAATTACGCGCAAAATTGATGAACGAACGTGTTGGTCAACATGAGTTTGAAGTCGTATTTGATAGCCATTAGCGTAGTTTAGTCTCTGGCTTTGAGCTGATTTTTATGGCGGACTGTATTCGCTAACAGGGTAAAGCGCGAGTATAGTTATACCTCGCGCTTGCTTTAACCGGCGGAGTTATTTAACCGATAATGCAGTCCCTTCAAATTTTATACCTGCCCAGCCGTCCTTGATGAAATTTCGAATATTACTGTGATCTGTGCCTTGCGGCGTATTGAGCACGTCCTGATAAAAGCGACCAAAACACAAAAGAGTCGCTTCTTGGGATAGCTCATTTAACTGTGCAAAGGCAAAGATTTTACAAGAGCCTTCATTTTGACCGGCGTCGTTAGTTACTTTGCTATCACCTGTACCATTACTAAAAGCGGTAGGTTGATAATTATAATGCTCATTGATGATGGTCATCGTGTCTTCGAAGTCGACATTTGAAGGGGTGCTTAATTTAGCTATGAAATCCGATACAGTCATTGTGTTATGTCCCATTACTTCAATAGTTTACAGGTGAAATGTGTGGGGTGTTTTACCATGCTTACAAGCATGAGTCATCTGAAGGCAAAGCGCTAACATAAAAAAAGCGACCTAATGGCCGCTTTTTGAATAGCGATTGAGCGAGATTAATGTTCCAAAATTTGGCTCAAGAACAATTGAGTACGCTCGTGCTGTGGGTTGTTGAAGAACTCATGAGGCTCGTTTTCTTCGATGATTTGACCAGCATCCATAAAGATAACTCGGTCGGCTACTGTTTTAGCAAACCCCATCTCATGGGTAACGCATAGCATAGTCATGCCTTCTTCAGCTAACTCAACCATAACGTCGAGTACTTCTTTAATCATCTCGGGGTCGAGTGCCGATGTTGGCTCATCAAATAGCATTACATCAGGGTTCATACATAATGAACGTGCGATAGCGACCCGCTGTTGTTGCCCACCGGATAATTGGCCAGGGTATTTTTTAGCTTGTTCAGGGATCTTAACACGCTCAAGGAACTGCATCGCTGTTGCTTCTGCTTCTGCACGCGGCACTTTTTTAACCCATATCGGCGCTAAACAACAATTTTCCAATACGGTTAGGTGAGGGAAAAGGTTGAAGTGCTGAAACACCATGCCAACATCTTTACGAATGGTTTCGATGTTTTTTAAGTCGTTAGTTAAGGTGACATCATTGACGATTATATCGCCTTTTTGATGTTCTTCTAGACGGTTAATACTACGAATCATCGTTGATTTTCCTGAGCCGGATGGCCCACAAATAACGATACGTTCGCCGCGTTTAACATTTAAATTGATATTTTTTAGTACGTGGAAGTCGCCATACCATTTGTTGACATCACGCAGTTGGATCATTAATTTTTCAGCGTCTTTTGCTTGAGTACTCATATTTCTCTCCACCACGATCAGCGTGTGTTGTGGCCTGTTTGTAGGCGTTTTTCTAGGTTCTGGCTATAACGAGACATACTGAAACAGAACACCCAGAAAACCAGCGCTACAAAAATATAACCTTCAGTCGAGTAACCTAACCAATCTGGATCATTCAATGCTGCTTGCACAATGGCGAGGAGATCGAACAAACCGATGATCAAAACAAGACTGGTGTCTTTGAATAAGGCAATAAAAGTATTTACGATGCCCGGAATCATGAGCTTTAAAGCTTGAGGGAGGATGATAAAAATCATCTTTTTCCAATAGCCTAAACCCAGCGCATCCGCCGCTTCATATTGCCCTTTAGGGATAGCTTGTAAACCACCACGTACTACTTCGGCCATGTAAGCAGATTGGAACAATACAATACCAATCAAAGCGCGTAGTAGTTTGTCGAAGCTGATATCTTCAGGAACAAACAGAGGTAGCATTACCGACGCCATAAATAGCACGGTAATAAGCGGTACTCCTCGCCAGAATTCGATAAACACAACACAAAATGATTTAACGATAGGCATTTCAGAGCGGCGACCCAGCGCAAGTATTACGCCGAAAGGAAGTGCGGCAACGATACCTATTATTGCGAGTATCAATGTAAGGCTTAACCCTCCCCATTTGTGTGTTTCAACGACTTCTAGGCCAAAAGCTCCACCATATAGAAGAAAGAAAGCAATCACAGGGAAAATGAAAAGAGTAAATATAGCCACTAAACCTTTGTAAGGCGTTTTATCAATAAGTAACCAAGCAATGCAGGCTGCAAAAATGATAAAAGTAAGGTTGATGCGCCAGTAGTGCTCTTCTGGGTAGAAACCATACATGAATTGGTCTAAACGGTTGGTAATAAATACCCAACATGCGCCGCCGCTCGTGCAGGCTTCGCGGCTTGTGCCTATCCAATCTGCTTTAATAAATGCCCAATCAATCGTTGGTATTAGAAAGCTAATAATAAAATAGCTTAAAACGATGGTCGCTATGCTATTTATTGGGCTGTTAAACAGATTAGTTTTAAGCCAGCCAACTAAACCAGTAGATGTATTAGGAGCCGGTTGAGCTTCTTGTAATTCGTATTTCATATCGTCAGCCTCCTATCGCTCAACCAGCGCTTTGCGCGTGTTGTACCAGTTCATGAATATTGAGGTGAGAATACTCAGTAATAAGTAAACCGCCATAGTCATGAAGATGACTTCAATAGCTTGGCCTGTTTGGTTGAGAGTTGTGCCTGCAAAAACAGAAACAAGATCTGGATAACCGATAGCCGTAGCCAGTGATGAGTTTTTAGTTAAATTCAAGTACTGGCTAGTTAATGGAGGGATAATGACTCGTAGGGCCTGTGGCAAAATGATGAATCGTAATGTTCTGCCGCGGGGTAAACCCAACGCGCTGGCGGCTTCTAATTGACCATTGGGTACAGACAAAATACCACCACGAACGATTTCCGCAATAAATGAAGCAGTATAAATAGTGAGAGCAAACCAAAGTGCTATTAGCTCTGGTATTAGCGTCATACCGCCACGGAAGTTAAAACCTTTCAGAGCAGGGTAGTCGACCGTGAAAGGCTGGCCCATTGCAAAGAAGGTGAGTGTGGGTAAAACAAGGATTAAGCCGACAGCTGTTTGCCAAACGGGGAAGCCTTGCCCGGTCTCTTCACGGCGTTTAGTAGCCCATGAGCGGATAACTAATGTAGCGATAATACCAAATGCAAGTGATAGCCATACTATACCTGAGCCATCTGAGCCTACTAGTTTCGGTAGATACAGGCCTCGTACGTTAAGGAAACCGCCCATAAACTCGTAGCTCTGACGAGGGCTGGGTAGTGTACGAAGAACAGCAAAATACCAGAAGAAAATTTGCAGTAATAACGGGATATTACGGAAAATTTCTACGTAGATGCTACAAATTTTGTTGATAAGCCAGTTGTTGGACAAGCGGCCAACGCCGATAAAAAAGCCAAGGATGGTAGCGGCGATAATGCCTAAAACCGACACCAATATTGTATTGAGTAAGCCAACTATAAAAGTGCGGCCGTATGTATCAGCTTCTGTGTATGGAATTAGTGTTTGTAAAATACCGAAGCCAGCCTGGTTGTTTAAGAAAGCAAAGCCAGTCGTTATACCCCGTTGGTCTAAATTGGTTAAAGTATTGTTGATAATAGTGTAGAGAATACCCGCAAGTCCGGCGATCAGTAGCAACTGAAAGATAATTGCTCGTTTGCCTGGGTCATTCCAAAAATGACCAGATGCTGCGGTAGTCTCTGAGGTTAATCGATCAGATGCCGACATTTAACTCTCCAAGAAGAAGCAGGGGGTTGAGTTAACTCCCTGCCTGAAACGCATTGAGAAAAAGACATGAGCCTCAAGCCCATGTCTGTCTGACAATGATTAACGCATAGGTGGAGCGAATTGAAGACCACCTTCAGACCATAGTGCGTTTAGACCACGGCTGATTTTAAGCGCTGAACCTTCACCTACGTTGCGGTCAAAAGACTCACCGTAGTTGCCCACTTGTTTAACGATTTGGTATGCCCAATCGTCTGGTAAGTCCATGCCGCTACCTTTAGGGCCGTCGTTACCAACAAAGCGTCCAATGTTAGGGTTATCTGATGTTTTCATCTTGTCGATGTTAGCGGAAGTAAGACCTAGCTCTTCAGCGTTTACCATCGCATTGTAAGACCACTTCACAATGTTGAACCAAGTATCGTCGCCTTGACGAACAACAGGGCCTAGTGGCTCTTTAGAAATAACTTCAGGCAGTACCATTGCATCTGAAGGGTTTTCTAACTTGATGCGTAAAGCGTAGAGTTGAGATTGGTCTGATGTTAGGACATCACAACGGCCGGATTCAAAACCTTTAACTGTTTGGTCTGAAGTGTCAAATACAACTGGTGAGTAGCTCATGCCAAGCATACGGAAATAATCAGCTAGGTTAAGCTCAGTTGTTGTACCCGCTTGGATACATACGGCTGCACCGTCTAGCTCTTTAGCACTGCTTACACCTAGGTTTTTAGAAACCATGAAGCCTTGGCCGTCGTAGTAGTTTACGCCAGCAAAGTTAAGACCCAATGTAGTATCGCGTGTCTGGGTCCATGTAGTGTTACGAGAAAGGATATCGATCTCACCTGATTGTAAGGCGGTGAAACGCTCTTTAGCGGTTAATGGAATGTATTTAACTTTTGATGCGTCACCTAGAGTTGCAGCAGCAACGGCGCGACAGACATCTACATCCAGTCCTGTCCAAACACCTTTATCATCGGCTACCGAGAAACCAGGTAAACCTGTGCTTACACCACACTGCACAACACCACGTTCTTTAACAGCATCGAATGTGCCATCAGCCATTGCGGTGCCTGCGAAACCGGCAGAGATAATTGCAGTAGTGATTATGGTTTTTTTCAACATTGGATAAATCCTCCTGGGATCAGGGATATTTTTCTTCTGGATTTTAAGTTGTTGCTTTTAGTAGCAACCTTCGGGATGGAACAATGCAAGGGTCATACCTACTTTTTGTTATTGTTATATTTTTTATTAAACGTCGTGTAAATCAGCGGACTAAGTTACCGAGCGTTTCTGCTAACTAAGTTTCCAAAAATAAACATAGTTTTCAATGGATAAACTACGTAGGGGTAAGCCCTGATTATCTTTTGGTCGTGACTGTTAGCTTATGGTACTAATGTTTCACTTTGGTGCGCCTGCACCATAATTACACATTAGCAGGTGCGTTGATTTAGTCAAATAAAACAGCGACTTTGGTACAGATAACAAAAAAGGCCCCTTAAGGACCTTTTTGTAGTTTTGTTTGCTGGCTATTTGATGCGCATGCCAGGTTGAGCGCCCTCATGCGGCTCTAAAATCCACAAGTCGCTCCCGCCAGGACCGGCAGCGAGTACCATGCCTTCGGACATGCCAAACTTCATTTTGCGTGGAGCCAAATTGGCTACCATTACTGTTAGCTTGCCTTCCAGTTGTTCAGGTGCATATGCTGATTTAATACCAGCAAATACATTACGAGTTTCGCCACCAATGTCTAATGTAAGCTGTAAAAGCTTTTTAGCACCTTCGACATGCTCAGCTTTTACGATTTTAGCAATTCGTAAATCCACTTTGGCGAACTCGTCAAACGTAATCGTATCTGCGACCGGTTCTTTTGACAGTTCGGAGTCTTGTTGAGTGGCCGTAGGGCTGGCGATAGCGGCTAGCGTCTCGCGACTTTCTTCTGTCATTTTTGTAATGGTGTCAGCTTCAACGCGCTGCATGAGCGGTTTAAATTTATTGATTGTGTGATCCAGTAAAGGCGTTTGAATGCTGTCCCATTGCATATCTTCAACATTGAGGAATACTTTTACCTCTTCAGAAATTTGAGGAAGTACAGGTGTTAGATAAGTACAAATCACCCGGAAAAGATTGATCCCTAATGAGCAGCAATCTTGTACGGCTTGTTCTTGACCTGCTTGTTTAGCAAGTACCCAAGGCTCTGCACTATCGATATATTGGTTGGCTTTGTCTGCGATTGCCATAATTTCACGCATTGCGCGGCTATACTCGCGGCTTTCGTAAGCTTGGGCTATTTTGTCACCCGCAGTTACAGCTTCTGCATACAGGTTATTATCGGGTAATTGACTAGATAATTGTCCGCCGGAAAGCTTACGGATAAAGCCTGCGCAGCGTGATGCTATGTTGACGACTTTGTTGACTAAGTCAGCATTGACACGCATACGAAAATCTTCGAGATTTAGGTCGATGTCATCGATACCAGAACCTAGTTTGGCGGCAAAGTAATAACGAAGGTACTCTGGGCGTAAATGGTTTAAGTACGTCTCGGCCATGATAAAAGTACCACGAGACTTAGACATTTTTTGCCCATCTACCGTTAAGAAGCCATGGCAAAAAACACCGTTTGGCTTTCTAAAACCAGATCCCTCAAGCAGGGCTGGCCAGAATAAAGTGTGGAAGTAGGCAATGTCTTTACCGATAAAATGATACAACTCGGTGGTTGAGTCGGCATTCCAATACTCGTCAAAGTCGACATCATTTTTTACGCACCAGTTTTTGAAACTAGCCATGTAACCTATTGGGGCATCTAGCCACACGTAAAAATATTTACCTGGCGCATCTGGAATCTCAAAGCCCCAGTAGGGTGCATCGCGCGATATATCCCAGTTTTGAAGACCAGACTCAAACCATTCGTTGAGTTTGTGGATCATTTGTTCTTGCACATGATTGTCGACCCAATCACGAAGGAACGCTTCAAAATCCCCTAATTTGAAAAAGTAATGCTCAGATTCTTTTTCGATTGGTTTTGCGCCAGACACAGCCGAGTAAGCGTTTTTGAGTTCTACTGGGCTGTACGTTGCCCCACATTTTTCACATGAGTCGCCATATTGATCGGCAGCACCACATTTAGGGCATTCACCTTTCACAAAGCGATCAGGTAGAAACATCTCTTTTTCAGGATCATAGGCTTGGGTAATTGTTTTACGCGCAATATGGCCTTTATCCCGCAGGCGGGTATAAATGAGAGAGGAGAACTCACGGTTCTCATCTGAATGTGTTGAGTAATAGTTATCAAACCCAACCATAAAGCCAGCAAAGTCTCGCTGGTGCTCTTGGCTGACTTGATCAATGAGTGCTTGCGGGTTGATACCCATTTGATCAGCTTTGAGCATTATTGGTGTGCCGTGCGCATCATCAGCACAAACATAAGTGCATTGATGACCGCGTTGCTTTTGGAAGCGTACCCATATGTCGGTTTGAATATACTCGACTAAATGGCCTAAATGAATAGGGCCATTGGCGTATGGAAGGGCGCTTGTAACAAGGATTTTTCGCTGCGTATCTGACATGGTTTCCAACAATGATTAGCGTGATTGGATGCAAAGACCTGTAGTTTACGGTTTTCGTTGATTTTTATGAACATAATATATGAATTTAGTGGAAAGTTTGTACATCCTCGTCTAGAACTAATAGTGTTTGCCTGTTTATATTTTGCTAAGGGGGCTCCGGGATGGAGGCTGGTAACATGCGGATTACGTTAGAAAAAAGCATTTTAGTGTGTAACTCCGCATCGATCGATAATGATGAGATAAATTTAGTCGCTGATTTAAACAGCTGGTTTGTGTCGCGTGTTTCATCGATCGATGAGCTTACTAAAAGGATCGAGAGTGAACATTTTGATGTATTAATTGTTGGGTTATCAGAAAGCCCTGATCGCACGTTAAATGCGCTAACTGATATCATTCGAATCCGACCGGAGACTATCCGTATTGTCGTTTCTGGTCATCTTTCACCTGTTTTGGCCGCTCGCGTTGCCGAAGTGGCGCATTCATCGCTGCAAGAAGGTTGTGGTGAAATTGAAATCTCACAAGCTGTAGAACAAGCACTTAAAACAAGTGCGATGATCAATAAAAAAGAAATTCGTGAAGTGATTGGCCGTGTAAAACGTCTTCCTTCCTTACCCGATGTATATCAAGAGCTTAATCAAGCTTTGATTAATGGAAACTCCAGTGCAAAAGAGATAGCGGGCATTATCCAGCGTGATGCCGTTATGTCGGCAAAAGTACTTCAGTTAGTGAATTCGGCTTTCTTTGGTTTAGAACGACATATTTACCGATTAAACGAAGCTGTAACGATTCTAGGTGTGAGGCAAATCCGCGATTTGGCGTTGTCTCATCATTTATTCGAAGCCTTCCCTCAAGATGGTAGTTGGAGTAGTTTTTCGTTCGCACAAATTCAAACTCGTTCGCTAACTGTGGCGCGTTTTGCGCAGAATATATGCCGTGCGGTTAAAGCGGATCGTCATATTCAAGGGCTCGCTTTTTTGGCAGGGCTGCTGCATGATTTTGGGATGATTGTATTGGCATCTAATGATCCTGAAAAATACAGAACAGTGATGGAAAAGGCCGCTGAGTTAAAGCAACCTTTATATGCACTTGAGAAACTAGATCTAGGTGTGTCTCATGCCGAAGCAGGGGCTTATCTGCTTGGGTTGTGGAATTTGCCGCCAAAAGTTGTCGAAGCCGTGTTGTTTCATCATTTTCCTAACAGCTGTCCGTCTAATGAGTTTCAACCGCTGACCGCAGTGCACATAGCTGACTCCCTGTTGCCTCCGGTAGGAACCGTAATTGACTGTCGTGTCACTAGTCAGATATCTATTAAATATCTTGAGCGATTGGGGCTAAAAGGTGAACTTAATTATTGGGAAATGATAGCGGGTGAATACCGTGATCGTATGGATGGAGTATAGCGAGCGCTATTGTCGTTGCACTTGCTTGTTGCCCTGATAGAATGCCCGCCCTTGGGCATTTTTTTATTTTAAACTTTACATTTGGGGTTCTCGATGGCACTTCCTGATATTCAGCCGTCTCAATATGACAATCTTTTAGCGACTAAAGTGGCTGGTGTGCAGGCGCAGTTTTCAGCGTTCGATGTGCCTTCGATTGAGGTCTTCGAATCTCCCAAGACTCACTATCGCTTACGCGCTGAGTTTCGTGTGTGGCATGATGGCGATGACCTCTATTATGTTATGTTTGAACCCGGTGATAATAAAAATCCGATTCGCTTAGATGAGTGCGCAATGGTTTCGCCGCGCATCCATGACATGATGTTCGAACTAATAGCCGTCATAAAAGATGATCCGGCCATTCGTTTTAAGCTTTTTCAAATTGATTTTTTAAGTACTCTATCGGGTGAGCTGCTGGTTAGCTTGCTTTATCATCGTCCTATCGATGATGCGTGGAAGGCTGCCATTGAGCCTCTTCGCGGACGCTTTGGTATCGATATCGTCGGTCGGTCACGTAAAAAGAAGCTGATCGTCGAGCGTGATTTTGTGATGGAAACGTTAGTGATTAATGGCCGTGAGTATCATTATAAACAAGTAGAAAACAGCTTCACTCAGCCTAACGGCATTGTCTGCCAAAAGATGATTGAGTGGGCGCTAGATGTGACTCAGCATGCCTCTGGTGACTTGGTTGAGTTCTATTGCGGAAGTGGTAATTTTACTTTGCCGTTGGCGCAAAACTTTCGACGTGTTGTCGCTTGCGAAATCTCTAAAACCTCTGTGCGAGCCGCTGAAGAAAACATAGCACGCAATAACATCGATAACCTTAATGTACTTCGTATGCCTTCGGAAGATCTAACCGCGGTACTGCAAGGTAAAAAAGAAACCCGTAAAGTGGCCGGTTTAGATTTGGATCAATGTGAGTTTAGCACTGTGTTGGTTGATCCTCCTCGGTCGGGGCTCGATGTTGAAACTATCAAGCAAGTGAAACTGTACGATAATATCGTCTATATCAGTTGTAACCCCGAGACCTTGCATGAGAATTTGCAGTCCATTACGCAGACCCACCGAGTTGAACGCTTTGCGGTATTCGATCAGTTCCCCTATACACACCATTTAGAGTGCGGCGTTTATCTCGTTCGTAAATAAATTGATAGGTTCACTTTTTCTTTATACGCTATAGCTTGATAATTAAACAGTGTTCAATTATATTTTGAACACTGTTTAATTGGGTGGGCTGGTGGATGGCTAGAAGAAATGATCACACTAAAGAGGAGCTAAGGGAACTGGCTCTCAATGCGGCTGAAGCGCTGGTAGCAAAAGAAGGTTTGTCGGGCTTGTCTGCTAGAAAAGTGGCTGCATCCATTGGCTACTCGGCTGGCTCTCTATATCAACTGTTTGCGAGCATTGATGAGTTATGCTGGGAGCTAAACAGTCGCACTTTGTCGGTACTCTTACAGCAACTGGTTGAGTCTGAACAGCCTTGTGCGGCCCAAGAGCAATTGCACGCGTATGCGCTGTGCTACTGCGAGTTTGCCATACGGCATACAAGCTCTTGGTCATTGTTGTTTGAACATAAATCCTCTACCTGCGATGCGTTACCTGTTAAGTTGACAGCACAAATTGAGGATTTATTTGCGCAAATTGAACGTCCTTTGATGCATTTGAATAAAAGCAAAACACCCAAAGAAGTTGCGCTCGCCGCTAAGACGTTATGGAGCGGAGTCCATGGTATTACCACATTAGCCGTTAACCGAAAGTTATTTTTATCGATCGATGGCGCAGAAATCGCGATGCTAGATTGCTTAATTTCCTCTTTTTTAGAGGGTTGGTGTAAGGAGAAACCAGCGTGTTAACACTTTTAAAAATCCCTGGGTTTTTGGCGTTTTTGATGGTTGCATTTTTAAATGCATTTGTTGATTTGGGCCATAAAATCATCATACAAAATACATTGTTTAAGTCGTTTGATGGTGATCAGCAGATTATTTTGACAGCTGTCGTTAATGCGCTGATTTTATTGCCTTTTATATTGATGTTGTCTCCTTCAGGTTTCATATCTACGCGTTTTTCTAAACCGACTGTCATGCGTTGGGCGGCGCGCAGTGCTGTTGTTATTACCTCACTGATTACTCTGAGTTATTACCAAGGTTGGTTCGAGCTGTCGTTTGCGCTGACTTTTTTGTTAGCACTACAGAGCGCGGTATATTCGCCTGCCAAGTATGGCTTTATTCGTGATTTATTGGGTGCTGATCGCTTGAGCGAGGGTAACGGTTGGATCCAGTCGGTAACGATGGTGGCGATCCTGTCAGGTATCGTAGTGTTTTCATTGATGTTTGAAGGGCGTTTAGCGAGTGGCTCCTTGGGGCTTCCCCCTGACCAAATACTGACTCAGATTGCGCCTTTGGGATGGTTTTTGATTGCATTCGCTGTGTTCGAGGCCATTATGGCGCAACGTTTGCCGAATCATGTCCCCGAGAGTCCGCATGTTGCATTTGATTGGTCGGGCTATACTCGTGGACGTTTGTTGCGTGAAAATATGAAGGCACTGTGGGGCCGTCGGCGGGTAATAGAGTCAGTATTTGGCCTGGCTGTGTTTTGGACAATTAGCCAAATTATGCTGGCGGTTTTTCCGACGTATGCTGAGCAGAATCTGGGTGAAACCAATACGTTTATTATTCAAGGGGCAATGGCGCTGGCTGGGATTGGTATTATGATCGGCTCGGCGATCGCAGGCCGGTTATCTCACCAACATATTAATACCGGGCTTATTCCGCTAGGTGCGTTGGGCGTTGCGTTGGGGTTGTGGTTGCTCCCATCGGCTACATCAATGATTTTTTCAGCAGGGATGTTCTTTTTAATCGGCGTTAGTGGAGCGCTAATGATTATCCCTTTAAACGCATTAATTCAGTTTCATGCTCCAGAAAAACAATTGAGCACAGTATTGGCGGGTAATAATTTTATTCAAAATATTGCCATGATAGCCGGTCTCATGGTGACAGTTGTCGCGTCGGTCATGGCGTTAGGAGCTGGGTGGCTCTTATATCTTCTAGCGGGCGTGGCTACGTTAGGTGCATTTCATGCGGTTAAGCAGTTGCCTGAAGCGCTGATCCGCTTGCTCGTGTCTACAATCATTCGTCGTAAATATAACCTCAAAGTGTTGGGCTTCCATAATTTAGCAGCTGAAGGTCAGGGTATGCTGCTTTTGGGAAATCATATTAGTTGGTTGGATTGGGCAATGATTCAAATGGCTTGCCCTCGTCATATTCACTTTGTGATGGAGCGATCAATTTACGAACGTTGGTACCTAAAGTGGTTTCTTAATGCGTATAAGGTAATTCCTATTTCGGGCGGGCATAGCCGTAAAGCACTCGAAGATGTTAACCAGCTGCTAAAAGAAGGCGCAGTAGTTTGTCTGTTTCCTGAAGGTGCTATAAGTCACACTGGGCAATTGGGGGAGTTTAAGCGCGGATTTGAAATAGCTGCTAAGGACAGTAATGCGGTTATTGTGCCTTTTTATCTTCGTGGACTATGGGGTAGTCGTTTTTCTCGATCCGGTAGTAAGCTTCAAGAGACCTCTAAAGGCGGGATGAAGCGAGATGTAATCGTTGCTTACGGCGAAGCGATGAGTGCAGATTCAACGGCGGCTCAAGTGAAGCAAAAGGTATTTGAGTTGTCGATTAGTGCATGGCAAACATATACAGATACTTTGCCTTGTATAGATAAAGCCTTTGTTCAAACTATGAAGGCGGCCCCCGCTGCTTGGGCAATCACAGATGTTGAAGGGCAGCCATTAAGCCATAGTCGATTACTAACGGCAGTACTGCTGTTTAGAAAGCACATAAAGAGACTTAAGGGACAAAATATCGGCGTTCTTGTACCGACAAGCTCGGGCGGTGCCATAGCCAATATGGCCGGATTAATGGCAGGCAAAACGATTGTTAATCTAAACTATACCGCCTCAGAGGAAGCGGTCGGTGCAGCGATAGAACAGGCTGAGATTAACACCGTAATCACTTCAAAATTGTTTATGGCACGCCTCAAAACAAAAGGGTTTGCCATAGGAGAATGGCTAGATGGTTGTGAAGTTGTTTATTTAGAAGATGTTCGCGATACATTCACTGCCGCTAGCCGCTTGCGAATGTTAGCGTTGGTCAAGCTATTGCCAGCAAGCTTGATTAGTCTTTTATATTGTCGTTCAAAAGCGTTGGATGATACTGCCGCGATTCTCTTCTCATCTGGGAGTGAGGGGTTGCCCAAAGGCGTCATGCTTAGCCATCGCAATATTATGGCTAATGCGAAGCAAATTGCAGATGTGCTGAATATGACAGATGATGATGTGGTCATGGCATCTCTGCCTCTTTTCCATGCATTTGGATTGACGGCTACTTGTTATATGCCATTAATTTCTGGTGTTCCTATGGTGTGTCAACCCGACCCCACCGATGCTGTGGCCGTTGGTAAAGGCGTAGCACGTTATCGAGCGACGCTCTTGTTTGGAACGTCAACTTTCTTCCGTTTGTATTCTCGTAATAAAAAACTACTACCTGAGATGTTTCGTAGTTTACGTATTACCGTATCTGGCGCTGAAAAATTGCAACCCGAAGTTAGGGAGCAATTTGAGCTGCGTTTTAAGACAGAAATTGTAGAAGGTTATGGTTGTACGGAAACCACACCGGTGGCTGGTGTTAATTTACCTGATTATTTAGATACGCAATGGTGGCGGCTTCAAAAAGGTAATAAAGCAGGCACTATCGGAATGGCGTTGCCAGGCTCCATGTTTCGGGTGGTTGATCCTGATACTCTGGAGACACTTCCTACCGGAGAGGCTGGGCTGATTCTGATTGGTGGTACACAAATCATGAAGGGCTATTTAAATAACCCTGAAAAAACTCAGGATGTGATTGTGCTGCGTGATGGTGTCCGTTGGTACAAAAGTGGCGACAAGGGGTGGTTAGACGAAGATGGCTTCCTGACCATTGTCGACCGTTATAGTCGTTTTGCCAAATTAGGTGGTGAGATGGTTGGGCTATCCGATATTGAGGCGCGTGCCAAGAAGGCTCTAGCCTTGCCGGAAACGCCGATGGTTGCCGTTAACTTACCGGACAGTAAGAAAGGTGAAAAGGTCGTGTTGCTGATCGAAGGAGAGGGTGATAGCTCAGAGGCGCGCAAGCGGATGGTCGATTCAGGAATGCCGGGGTTAATGATTCCTAGCAGTATTTATTTTGTGGAGTCAGTTCCTGTGTTAGGAAGCGGTAAAACAGACTTCGGGGCTGCTAAAAAGATGGCGCTCTCATGCAGTTGACTGATGCTTTAGCGGTTGTGCTTGAGCACTTGGCTAGTCATGAGTTAGATTCACTGTCATAATAGCTGACTAAATTACTTGGTTTTAATGCCATGGCTTAACAGCGATGGTAAACAACGTGGAGATAAGTATGCCGGCTGCTGCAAAATCAAATGGTCTTCCTGGTGTTAAAAAAGTTATTGCTGTGGCATCGGGTAAAGGGGGAGTTGGTAAATCAACTACCACTGCTAATTTAGCGCTTGCGTTAGCCGCAGGTGGTGCGCGTGTCGGAGTATTAGACGCTGACATCTACGGTCCTAGTCAAGGCATGATGCTGGGTATTCCGGCCGGTATTCGCCCAGAACCTGTGGGCGAGAATGGTATGAAACCAGTTGTGGTGCTTGGTTTGCAGGCGATGTCCATCAGCTTATTGATTGATGAAAATACACCTATGGTATGGCGTGGCCCTATGGCCAGTGGTGCTTTGCAGCAGCTAGCCACTCAGACGCAATGGGATGATTTAGATTATCTAGTTATTGATATGCCACCTGGTACTGGTGACATACAATTAACGTTGGCGCAGAAAGTGGCTGTAGATGGGGCGGTTATCGTTACGACACCGCAAGATATCGCCTTGCTTGATGCCAAAAAAGGGATCGAAATGTTCCGTAAAGTTGATATTCCTGTTTTAGGTGTCATCGAAAATATGAGCACTCATGTGTGTAGCCAGTGCGGCCATGAAGAGCATATTTTTGGTGCGGGCGGGGGCGAGAAAATTGCCCAAGGCTACGATACGGAACTTTTGGGCAGTTTGCCGTTAACGTTACAAATACGAGAACAGGCTGATAACGGTAAACCAACTGTCTTCGCTGAGCCAGAATCGGAGATAGCACAGCGATATAAAGCGATTGCACAGCAGGTTGTAAAGCAATTGGAGAAGCTCGACGCTGAGCCTTCATCCGTTCCTTTTATAGAAGTTTGTGATGATTAACCAACAAAACTGAGCGTTTGTGCTGTAAAGCGCCCTCGTTATAAGAAAAGCCGCATTAATATCGATGATATATGCGGCTTTTTTTTACGAAAAAAGTTACAATTAGCGGCTTTTAATTTTTTGGGTATCGGAACAGGTTTATGGGTATTAAGTCAGACAGCTGGATTCGCCAAATGGCGGAAGAACACGAAATGATTTCTCCGTTTGAGGCGAACCAAGTCCGCCATACGGCTAACGGACCTATCGTTTCTTACGGTACATCAAGTTATGGTTATGATGTTCGCTGTGCTGACGAATTTAAAATCTTTACCAATATAAACTCATCAATTGTGGACCCAAAAGATTTTGATGAAGGCAGCTTTGTCGATATCAAATCGGATGTATGTATTATTCCGCCTAACTCTTTTGCTTTGGCGCGTACAGTTGAATACTTTAAAATCCCCCGTGATGTGTTAACTATTTGTTTAGGTAAAAGCACCTATGCGCGTTGCGGTATCATCGTGAACGTGACCCCATTAGAGCCAGAGTGGGAAGGGCATGTGACTTTAGAGTTTTCGAACACTACACCGCTACCTGCAAAAATATACGCTAATGAAGGCGTGGCTCAAATGTTATTTTTAGGTGCTGCCCAAGTCTGCGAAACATCGTATCGTGACCGTAAAGGTAAGTACCAAGGTCAAACTGGTGTAGTGGTTCCTCGTACTTAAGATGATGCAAACAAACCAACAGCAAATTCTGGATTTCTGGGCGCAGGTGGAGCTGACAATTGATCAGCTTTTGCATAGCCGAGATGAAAACCAATTTGATGCAGATGCACTGTTAACAGAGTATCGTGACACGCTGCAAAAAATTGATCAAAACCTTACTTTTCATTTTGAAAGAGATGAAGATGAAGGGCCGATTGAAATGATCTTTGGATGTGATGGCTATCCAGAATCTATTCACGCTGTATTATCGTTGGTGGGGGCGGCGCCTGCTTTATCAGGAATTCGCTTCAAAGCATTCAACCATCGCTACGACCCAATACCAAACTTTATTAACGTGGCTGATGAAGTATGCGAATTGCGGGATTATTGGTACTCTTTGAACAGTATTGATAATAAGCTGCATTTGGCTATTTACATGCAAGAACCGCCGTCTATGTTAGATATGGATCCGCGCGTCGAAGCTGTGATGATTTTTTTAGACGCGCTAATCGGTGAGTATGAACTCATGACACGCGTTTGGGCACTGGATTGGCTCAATTTGCCGGTAGACCCAATCGATTATGGGTTGAAGCCATTGGCTGAGTTACGTGACTCGTTTGATCGTTTAAAATCGGGCGTACCTGCAATCGGTATTATGATTCACTAAGATCAATGATGGCCCGTCACTCAATTGTTGGTTTGTACCCAGACAGTGCAATAAAATATTTCATTACACCCTTGAGTTCTCAGGGGTTACATCCATATAAGTCTTAACAAAAAAGCTTAACTTACGTACGCGACCATGCTATCTATAATCGAATAGCACGCGGGTCGCTATTGCCTTGATTAGAATTACTTGCTTTGGAAATGTATTAATATGAGCCAGATTTTATCAGAAATCCTGCAGGGCTTAGAAACTGAGTATCTGCAGCGTATGAGCAATCTTGGCCTAAGTGAGGGTAAGGATGCGTATGCTACAGCTGAATCCCTTTGCCATGAGAAACTGTATTTAGGGAGTAATTTGCTGGCTAAGATCATTTCTCAGGATCCAACTCTGCTGGCCGCTCGTGCGGGTGAGCTTATCACTGATCCAAAAGAGCAAGATAATCCTTCTGTCGGTATTATTATCTGCAGCAACATTGTAGAGGCGGCTTTTGAGGGGTTGCTGGGGGTTGCATTCGAGCAAGGCTGGTTAGAGATCGATGATCAAGGTCGGATCGTTAGTGATCTGGGAGACCTCAATGTTGTCTTCCCGATAACCGAGGATTACAGTCGGTCGTCTACCGCAATTGAAAATGTTAGTAGCCGGAAAAAGAGTCGTCTGAACCAGATTTTTCAAGCAGCAGAGCAAGAATATATCCAGCTATTGGACAACGAGGCTCATGATGCATATACGCTTGCATTACAGGTATCCGGTAACTACGCTATTTTTGCTCCTGACGATATAGCTCCCTTGATTGAAGAAAACCCATTGCTTTTAGGTTTGCGCCCCGATGAGCTAAAAAATGATGAAATGTTTGCGGGGGATCCGCCTGCTGGGATTATTATCAGTGGTCACCTAACCAGTATTTTGCTTGAGCAATTATTGACGCTGGCAGAAGAAAGAGGGTGTTTAGCGCATGACAGCACAGGGCATATGATTGTTCCTGAGGGGGAAGAGGACAACCCCGTTATTCATTGAGGTGTTCTCTTAGACAATAAAAAACCGGCTTGATATGCCGGTTTTTTATTATGTGTGGTGATCAGCTGGATTGTGAGCTGTCGCCTTATTCTGGTTGAGTAATTAACCACTCGTCTAGCCCTTTGATATCGGCAGGGCTCAGACTACCTATTTGTTGTTTCAATGCAAACAAGTTAGCTATATAGTCAAAACGGGCCGCTGCATAATCACGTTTAGCGGCATAAAGCGCTTGTTCGGCTGTTAAAACATCGACAACGTTTCGAGTCCCTACATTAAAACCTTCGCTGGTTGCATCTAATGAGGCTTGGCTGGATATGATGCTTTGGCGGCGTGCTGAAACACTCAAAACACTGGTTTCAATATCGCGCAGCAAACTACGGGTAGATTGTTTTACATCGCGGTAAGTGTCTTCAAAACTGTGATGTGCGACATCCAGTTCAGCATAGGCCTGGCGCGTTTGTGATTGGATAGCTCCACCTTGGAAAAGAGGTACGCTTAATGACAGGCCAACCACTTTTGAAGTTACCCAGCCATCTACCCAGCCTACTCGAGTGCTGGAGCCATTGTCGCGATCATAAGTGGCATTGAAATCAAGAGTAGGAAGGTGACCAGATTTGGCAGCTTGTGCGGCTCGGCGGCTAGCGTCGATGCCGAAACTAGCTACCTGTAAACCAATATTGTTTTCAAGTGCTGCATCAACCCATTCTTCGGGTGTTGCTGGCTCCGGCTGCTGGATAGGGTAATCTTCGCTTAGCTCGTCAATATCGGTAACCTGTTCGCCAATAATGCGCTCAAGTGCTTCAAAACTGTTATCAAGAGCGCCTTTAGATTCAATTAGACTGACCCGGGCCGCATCATAAGAGGCTTTGGCTTCTTGCACATCGGTAATGGCAATAAGTCCCACTTCAAACTGTGCATTGACCTGGTCCAATCGACGTTTGATGGCTCTTTCTTGTGCTTGAGCTGTTTCTAAATTGCTCTTGGCGTTGAGTACGGTGAGGTACCCATTAACCACTCGTAAAATTAAGTTTTGCTGTGCAAGATCAAAACTGAGAGCCGCTTGCTTATCGAGGATTTGTCCGCGCTTGAAGGCAAACCATTTTGCCGCTGAAAAGACGGGCTGAACCAAGCTAACCGAATAGCCATGGTTGTTATAGTTAATAACGGACGTATTGTAATACGATGTATCTGCCGTGCCGTTAATGCTTGGTAGTAGCGCTGCTTTGGCCTGAGGGAGTATTTCTTGGTTGGAGCGTAGTGTGGCTTCGGCAACTTTTAGTTGAGCGTCGTTGTATAACGCTTTCTGATATATTTCTTCTAGCGCGGCAGCCGAGCTTGATAGTGAGGTGCCAAGTAAACAGCTCGCAGCGGCGTAACGAAGTAGAGCAGCGACAGGTTTCATAAGTGGAATCCTTTAACCGAGTGTGCAGTGCCTATTTTGTAATAGATTAGCGTCACATCCGTCGTTGATATGCAAAATCGAATGGCTGTTAGCATACCATGTTTGCAGGCGCTGTTAAGGCCTTATATTTGCAGCAATTTGTTGCGATTAGGGTATGTTTTAATTGATAAGCATAATTGAAGAAACGGCGTAAAAAGTCATCTAAGAAATAAAAAAGCCGAACATATTGCTCGGCTTTGATATTGCTAAACATAGCTTAGCTTTCTAGTGCTTTTTTAATGCGTGCAATAGCATCTTTAAGTACATCCATGCTGGTAGCAAAGGATAATCGCATATTACCTGCAGCGCCAAATGCGGATCCCGGTACTAGAGCAACTCCGGCTTCGCCTAACAAGAATTCGGCCAGCTCAATGTCGTTATTGAAACGGTCATCGTTATCAATAACGTGTTGAAAACTAGGGAAAGCATAAAAGGTGCCATCAGCGGGGATACATTCAACTCCCTTGATCTCGTTAAGGGCTGCTACAACGTAATTGTGACGCTCTTTAAACGCAATAACCATGTCTTTTACACAATCGTTTCCGCCTTCTAAAGCTGCCTGAGATGCAACTTGAGAGATTGAAGTCGGGTTTGATGTGCTTTGCGATTGAATCTTCTTCATCGCGCCAATAAGTTTGGCCGGCCCTGCCGCATATCCAATACGCCAACCTGTCATAGAAAAAGCTTTAGATACGCCGTTTAATACGATAGTGCGGTCATAAAGGTTTGGGCATGCATTTAAAATATTTACAAACGGCTCATCGTTAAAGCGGATATGTTCGTACATATCATCAGTAGCGATTAAGACATCGGGGTATTTAGCTAACACTTCACCCAAGGCTTTTAGCTCACTTAGCGAGTAAGCAACGCCAGTTGGGTTCGATGGGCTGTTTAAGACAACTAATCGAGTGCGAGGTGTAATAGCCTCTTCTAATTGCTCAGGTGTAATTTTGAAGCGCTGCTCTTGCGTAGTGGTGATAATGACGGGTTTGCCGTCAGCCACTAGCACCATGTCGGGGTAAGACACCCAGTAAGGGGCAGGAATAATGACTTCGTCGCCTTCATTTAACAGGGCCAGTGATAAATTGAAAAAGCTTTGTTTGCCCCCGCAAGAAACCAAAATTTGGTTAGCTTGGTAGCTTAGGCCGTTCTCGTTATGAAATTTATTAATAATGGCTTTTTTCAGACCCGGTGTACCGTCAACAGCTGTGTACTTAGTAAAACCGTTATTAAGGGCTTCAATAGCTGCATTTTTAATGTGATCAGGTGTGTCAAAGTCAGGCTCGCCTGCACCTAAGCCAATAATATCCTTACCCTCGGCACGCAGTTCGGCAGCGCGATTAGTCACGGCAAGAGTAGGGGAGGGTTTGATACTGTTTACGCGGTCTGAAAGTAGAACGTCCAATTCATAGTCCTCTATGAAATTATATAAGCTGAGAGACGCTATTTTTTAGCAACCAAAGTATATCGGATTCGTATGACACACTGAATGCTATTAGGTTAAAAGTTAGTAAAAAACGAAATAAAATCACGTAATTTTCCTATTTTTCATGGGATCTCTATACATGTCCTTGTCTGAGTAGGCAGGACTCGCTGCTAATGGCAGGTTATACTAGGGGATTGCGTTTGTTGTTGGTCAGAAAGAGAGATATAAGAACACTATGAAATCACGTTTTCGCGTCAATTCTCCGTTCGCCCCTTCAGGGGATCAACCTACTGCTATTAAAACGCTTGTCGATGGACTCAATGCGGGTTTAGCAGCACAAACCTTGTTAGGAGTTACCGGCTCAGGGAAAACATTCACGATAGCGAACGTAATTGCCGAAGTGCAGCGTCCAACCATAGTGTTAGCACATAACAAAACATTGGCTGCTCAGTTATATGGTGAGTTTAAAGAGTTCTTTCCTGATAATGCAGTGGAGTATTTTGTATCTTATTACGATTACTACCAACCTGAGGCCTATGTCCCTTCTTCGGATACCTTTATTGATAAAGACGCCTCGGTCAATGAGCATATTGAACAAATGCGTCTTTCCGCCACAAAGGCTCTACTAGAACGCGACGATGCTATTATTGTGGCAACGGTTTCGTCTATCTACGGGTTAGGTGATCCACAGTCTTACCTTTCAATGATGTTGCATTTAGATCGTGGCGATAAGGCCGATCAGCGACAAATCCTGAGGCGTTTGGCTGAGCTGCAATACACACGAAATGATATTGAGCTGCACCGAGGAACATACCGTGTGCGCGGTGATGTGATTGATGTGTTTCCGGCCGAGTCAGAGCGAGAAGCGGTTCGAATCGAGCTGTTTGACGATGAAGTCGAACAACTGAGTTACTTTGATCCGTTGACCGGAGAAGTTCTACGTAAAGTGCCGCGTGCGACCATTTACCCTAAGACTCATTATGTTACCCCGCGTGATGTACTGCTAGGCGCTGTAGACAAAATAAAAGAAGAGCTGCATGAGCGCTTAGCCCAATTGCGTGAAGCTAATAAGTTGGTAGAACTGCAGCGCCTTGAACAGCGCACCATGTATGACATGGAAATGATTATGGAGCTTGGCTATTGCTCAGGGATAGAGAACTACTCTCGTTACCTATCGGGGCGTGATCCAGGCGCTGCACCGCCAACCTTGTTTGACTATTTACCAGATAATGCCTTGGTCGTTATTGATGAGTCGCATGTAACGGTTCCGCAGTTAGGCGCCATGTATAAAGGTGACCGTTCTCGTAAAGAAACGCTGGTTGAATACGGCTTTCGGTTACCGTCTGCATTAGATAACCGCCCATTGCGTTTTGAAGAATGGGAGCAATTGGCACCGCAGATGATTTTTGTATCGGCTACACCGAGTAAATATGAAGCGGCGAATGCTCAGCAAATAGCTGAGCAGGTTGTTAGGCCTACAGGGTTAGTTGACCCTATAGTAGAAGTTCGCCCAGCAAGTACACAAGTTGATGATTTGCTATCTGAAATTAACCTAGTCACCAAGCTAGATCAGCGAATTATTGCTACTGTGTTGACTAAACGGATGGCTGAAGATTTATCCGAGTATCTCGCAGAACACGGCGTAAAAGTACGTTATTTGCACTCTGATATTGATACGGTTGAACGGGTAGAAATTATTAGGGACTTACGTATTGGCGTGTTCGACGTCTTAGTGGGTATTAACCTTCTAAGGGAAGGTATTGATATGCCTGAGGTTGGCCTAGTTGCCATATTAGATGCTGATAAAGAAGGTTTTCTTCGTTCTGATACTGCTCTAATACAAACGATCGGACGGGCAGCACGTAACGTTAATGGCCGTGCTGTACTTTATGCAGACCGAATTACGGGGTCTATGTCGCGAGCCATCGAAGAAACCGATCGCCGACGTAAAAAACAAACAGCCTACAATGAAGAACATGGAATTACGCCTAAAGGCATCATTAAGTCTGTGGCTGACATTATGGAAGGTGCTACTACTATTCCGGGTCGTAAAGCCGCACGAACAGCGAAAAAAGTGGCTGATCAGGCCGCTGATTATAGTGTCGATGCATCCGCGCTCTCACCAAAAGAGTTAGTTAAGGCGATGAGTCAGCTCGAAGACAAGATGTATGAGGCGGCTAAAAACTTAGAGTTTGAGTTAGCCGGGCATTATCGTGACGAACTTGAGAAACTAAAGCACGCTGCAATGTAAGTGTACGATGCAGCGTCCGCTTCTCGTTAAACAGCTGGTGTCGTTAAGCTGAAGCTGGGGAAGTCTTTAGCAAAACGACTAATCCATTCTTCAGCGGCATCGGCTTGGCTTAATGTGCGGCCTTCTTGCTTTTGAATTTGTTGGCGATATTGCTCAATATAACAAATTTGTTCGATCATTCTCACACCGTAGGCCGTTTCGGGGTCATCAAAAACAATGCCTGTGCGATAGTGGCCGTTACGGTCAGGAATACACCAAGCTACATGCCCAGAAGCTGTGAAAGCGGGATCACTAATGGATATAGTAATATCAAGAGCTGTGTCGATGGAGAAGAATTCATGGGTAACGATGCTTATACCAACCACGCCTGATTCGCTACAAGTATTGCGGCTTACACCATAATCAGAGCAGAGCGCAATTTTGGCGGGTATATCAGTTGGGTGGCGGATATACCCTTGGTCTACATCAAAGGTCATCAAAGATTACCTACTGTGGTACCGACTAATGATTTCATATTAGAACTAAAATCTCTGTTTGTCTCTTATAAGCATCATAATTGATTTTTTGCGATGCACAATAATTATTACGCATGTCGCTCAATTTTTAAACATATTGAAGGCCAGCCTTGCTTAACCGAACCTGACTGTAAAAAGCGTCAAAAATCAGTAAAAGTACGTATTTTTAAGTACTAAGTAGTACTGATGGCGTAAGTTTTAGCTAGAAACCGCTGCTTTTGTCGTGCAGGATAGGCTTTGTTTAAAACAAAAGTTGCCCAGGAAACATGTCTTTAAAACTAAAAATTCTAACGCTTGCGCTACTTCCTTTGCTGTTAGTCACGGCTACCATCACTTTGATTAATGTAAATCAGGCTCAAACCTTATCTGAGCTTGAAATACAAACGTTTGAACAAAATTTGCTGACATCCAAGCGAAACGAATTAAAAAACTATGTGGAGCTGGGGTTAACAGCTATTAGCCAAGTAATTAATGATGAATCGTTGACTCAAGAGGCGGCACAGTCAGAGGTAAAGCGTATACTTCACTCGCTAACTTTTGGCGAAGACGGCTACTTTTTTGTTTACGATGGCGAAGGCGTTAATCTAGTCCATCCCGCTCAACCGGAATTAGTTGGACAGCCGCTTATTACTTTACGAGATGGCGCCGGAGACCTAGTCATTGCGTCTTTACTTAACGTGGCAAAACAAGGTGGCGGTTATCATCGCTATACATGGAGAAAGCCCTCGTTAGGCGATGAAGAAGATAAGCTAGGTTATGTGGTTGAGCTACCGAAATGGGGATGGATTCTAGGTACGGGTTTATATGTTGATGACATCGCTAAAGAAATATCGCGAGTACGCCAACAAGTAACAATTAATATTCGTAACAGCTTTTTTACGGTTGTTGTGCTAACTGCCGCATCGGCTGTTATTATCATCGCTATTGGGGTGGCCATAAACTTACATGAAGGGCGATTAGCAGACGGCCGTTTGCGTCAATTGGCGCATAAGTCCGTCCAGTTTCAAGTGAGTCAGCGCCGGCGTTTTGCTCGAGAACTCCACGATGGGATCAATCAGTTAATTGTTTCAGTGAAGTTTAGAATTGAACTGGCAGCCAATAAAATAAAGAAAGGAGATCTAACCGCTTCCCAGGATCTATCAAAAGGCATGGAGGTATTAAACCAAGCCATCAAGGAAGTAAGACGCCTTTCTCATGACCTACGCCCTAGTTTATTAGATGATTTAGGGCTCAAATCTGCATTAAAAAGCCTGCTCGATGAATATGAGGCCAGAACCGGTATAACCGTTGAAGCTGAGCTAGGGCTCCCTGTTGAGCGTTTACCGGATGATATCGAAATTACGCTGTACCGAGTTATTCAGGAAGCCTTATGTAATGTAGAAAAGCATTCGGGAGCGGATGAAGTGAGATTAAAAACATCACTTCATGGAAGCCAGATTGTGCTCAAACTATCAGACAATGGGGATGGCTTTGATATTACTAAAGCCAGTCAGCAGGCCGGAATTGGTATCCGAAATATGCATGATCGTATCGAACTGCTTAGTGGTGAGTTTGCTATTACATCTGAAATAGGGCGCGGTACTCAATTACGCGTTAAACTACCCTTATCTTAATAAAAACAGGAAAACCGATGATTCGTGTATTGCTAGTTGATGATCACCCACTTGTATTAGAAGGAATCAATGCATGCCTTTCTAATGTGGCAGGAATCGAAGTAGTCGGCCAAGCGAATAATGGATTAGAAGCGTTAGAGTTAGCAGAAGCACTTACACCGGATGTGGTGCTGATGGATGTGACCATGCCCGTGATGAACGGCTTAGAGGCAACACGAGAATTAAAACGTCGCTTTCCTGATTATCGCGTACTGATATTGTCAATGCACGAAAATCGCGAATACATTCTACAACTAATTCAGTCAGGGGCTGCAGGCTACGTATTAAAAGATGTACCCTCTGAAGAGCTAGTCACGGCTATTGAAATTGTTAACCAAGGCGGAACGTATTTCAGCTCAAAAGCATCCGAAACGTTAATGAAACAGTTTGAGCATGGCCGACATACAGATATCCAAAGGCAAGAGTTGACCAAGCGAGAAAAGACGGTGCTTAAGCATTTAGCCGAGGGAGATTCTAATAAAGAAATAGCCAGACGTTTAGATATCTCCGTCCGCACCGTGGAGACCCATCGCCAAAATATCAAACAGAAGCTCAACATTCAGACGGCGGCAGGGCTTGCAAAATACGCGATTGAAAACAATATGATATAAAGTGAAAAAAGTCGCTTTGGATACTTGCACCGGCCGTTAACATCTTTATAATACGCACACCTTTTAGGACTATAGCTCAGTTGGTTAGAGCGCTACCTTGACATGGTAGAGGTCAGCAGTTCGAATCTGCTTAGTCCTACCAAAATTCCTTCTCAGTTAGTACCCATAGCAAAATCTAATTTTTGATCAATTTTGCTCATTCTGTTTTCTTCTGCTTATCCTCTTTGTACTCATAAGATCCTAAAGTCCTGCTACGTTTAAGCCGTTAACCCATTATCAGAGTTTTAAAAAACGCGACTCTCGCCGTTAACTTGAGCGTCATCTACTACGTGATTTAGGGGATAGCTAATGCTGGATTTTGGAACAATTCGAGGTCGCTTGACGGCAAGTTATTTAGTTTTACTAGTGTTTTTGCTGGTTGTAATTGCACTTTCAGCGGTACGTTTTCAGTCGCTCTCGGACAATATTCGTGGCATTGTCGATGAAAATGCGGCTTTGGTTGAGCTAACTGGTGAACTCAATGTAAATGCAGAAAGCCTTGCTAGCCGGTTGTTGTTGCTGTTTGTTCTAGAAGAGCGGGAAGCGCGAGTAGCCATTTATAAAGAAATAGATGAGCGTAATCGCAATATGGATGTTTCGTTAGAGACAATGGCGGGTTTAGTTACCTCAGAAAAAAATAAAGTGGCTGTTGAGGCGTTAAAGGCTCAGCGTGGTGTTTATCAGGCAGCTCTGCAATCGACAGTTGAAGCATTGGAGTTTGGCGAGTTAGACGACGCAAAAAAACAAATGGCGGGGCCGACACGTAATGAACTACAAACTTTTTTAAATCAAACCAAAGCGCTTGCTGGTAGCGAGCGAGGTATGATGCAGGATCGCCAGCAGCAGGTTTTATCAGATTCAGAAGTAGCAATTTGGATGATTACTGGGGTGGGGATCTTGGCTCTACTCATTGGTGCCGCTATGGCGTTGTTAATTACACGTAGTATTGTTAATCCGTTGAGCCGAGTTGCTGATTTCCTAGACCGTATGGCAAAAGGTGATTTGTCACAGAATATTGAGATTAAGCCAAAAGGTGAAATAGGGCAGTTAGTTGCCAGCTTACAAAGTATGCGTATGAGTTTGGCGGGCGTTATCGAGAAAATTGATTTGAGCGCACGGACAGTTGTTGATGCTGTTGGGAATATCCGTAGCAGTGTGAGTGGTGTTCAACAAGGCTCTGAAAAACAAGAGTTTATGGCGAATGAGATACAGAGCTCGGTAAAAGAGTTATCCAGTGGCGTTACTAATATGGCGGAACATGTCACTGTTTCGCGTAATCAAGCAGAAGCCGCGCATGACCTAGCTAAGCACGGCAAAGAAATTATTAATGCAGCGGCAACAGATATCACAGAGATAGCGACTTACGTTGAAGAAACGTCTTTGTCGGTAGCTAAGTTAAAAGAAAGCGCTACAACCGTGCTTGAGTTTGTTAACAATATACGAAATATTGCCGATCAGACTAATTTGTTAGCACTAAACGCATCTATTGAGGCGGCGCGTGCAGGCGAAAGCGGTCGGGGTTTTGCCGTGGTTGCGGATGAGGTCAGAAACCTTGCAAGAAATACGGCTGAAGTCACCGAATCTATTGATGCGGTCATTACATCCATGACTAATTTATCGGTTCAGGTTTCCGACGAAATGGAACAAGGACAAGAACGTATGCGCCATGGTGTGACACAAATAGAAAACGTAGTGGAGCCGTTAACGCGCCTTGAAAAGGACTCACAAGAGTCGCTTAAAAGTTTGGATGGCCTATCAGGCCTTGCACAGCAACAGTCTTTAGAAGCGAATGATATAGCGCTTCGAATAACCAAAATTGTTGAAGTTAGCGTTAATAACAATCAAACCTCATTGCGTTTAACATCACTGACGGACGCTTTAACTGGAGCAGCGGAGCAAACGAAACAAGCAACATCTGCATTTATACTTCCACAGTAAATGTTCTATGGCATTGGTTAGCGTTTAGCTAACCAATGATCAACCGAGAAAACGCCAGCGCCTCTATACATCAGTAGCATTGCAACAGCCAACCAAGTTGCATGGGTTGGATAAGCATCAGGATAAACAAAGATCTGGATGACTAGTGTCATCAGAACGATGCCAAATGCAGCAAGGCGAGTAAAAAGGCCGCTGAGAATAAGAATGGGTAATAGGTGCTCAGCTATCGTTGCAAGCATAGCAGCGAGCATAGGTGGAATCAGAGGCAAGTTGTATTCATACTCAAACAGAAAGCCGGTCGTTTCAGCCAATTTGGGCCAACCGAGTTGCGCTTTCATCGCAATAATATCAAGAGAAAACCCCTCAATTTTTGTTTGTCCGGACTTCCAAAAAACAGCCGCAATAGCAAAGCGTGAGATAAATAGAATAAGCGACTCGGGTATTTTTCGGAATATTTCTTCGCTTTTCTCATTGATAAAAGTCAACATGGTTACTTCCTCTATTGTGCCCCTTGGCTGTTTTTCATTGTTTTTACTGCCGGTCGAAGTCGTGCTGTGTGATGTGGGTTATGATTTTCCACTCAATTAATTTGGCGAGTGTCTGCGCTAAATCGAAAGTCTCTGATGGTGGAATAGCGGCTTCTAATTTTTTTTGGTGCATTAAATTTTTAATGAACACTGCCTCCTCTTCTTGAATAACATGAAGCTGTGCATAGAGGTGAGATTTTACTAGCAGTAAATATTCATTTTGGTTGATATCTAGCCGGTGCAGTAATGACGTCTCTTTGTTTACGTGTGCTAGGTATAAGGAGCCAATCGCAAACGGAGAGGCTAAAATTTGCGATGTGGGCGGAATAGATAGCTGCAAAGCGCCGGGGTCTTGGGTGTTGGAAAAGACTTGGGCAACGGCTTCTTGATCCAAGGTGCTAAATTCTTCGTTGTGAGTGAGCACAAGCATTGAGTGCTCAAGTGCTAAAAGGTCTGCTAAGTATGGTAAGCGGTTGGCTGGCTCGAAACGGCGAACAAAATCAGAAAACCCGCCGCCATATTCACTAATAACGGGTGACGTTGGTGGGTTATCTACTACATAAAGACGGGCAACAGCGCGAAAAAAGTCTTCACCTACCACCGATAGCGTTACTGGAAATATATCTGCCAATGCATCGATTAACGAGACGATCACATTATTGCGATATACATTAAATCTTGTGTCTTTTTCAGGTTCTGATGGCGCTTTAATCTCTGTGAGGAACCGAGCATCACTTGTCAGCAGTGAGGTTTTAAATAATGAGTTCACGGCTCGTCTCCGTCGATTGTATTGGCTGCCGTAAACTATTTGCTTGGTTTGCTTCTTTTAGTAACGTCGCTAGTGGGGGGATGTTACCGTCTCTTTCAATGAGCGTGGGGCAATCGCCCACTAAAGTTAAGGTGTGCTGATAAAGAGACCAAACATCGGGTGAGACGGGTTGATCATGGCTGTCTATTTTTAACGGCACAACGGAGTTTTCGTCGCTTGAGTGCCCCGCTAAATGTATCTGGCCTACTTTATCGGTAGGGAATGAATTTAAGTAGTCATAGGGGTCTTGTTGGTGGTTGAAGCAAGAAACCTCAACATTATTAACGTCTAATAAAAGTCCACAGCCTGTACGGCGGCTCATTTCTCGTAAAAAATCGGTTTCGCTTATTTCGCTACGATTAAATTCAAAATAAGTCGACGGATTTTCGATAAGTACACGGCGTTTTAATAGAGATTGAATCTGATCAATGTGCTCGCATACTCTTGCCAGCGTTAGCTCATCGTAGGCTACAGGGAGCAGGTCATTTAAAAACGTATTGTCGTGGGAGGACCATGCCAGATGTTCCGAGAAAACGGGTGGCTCAATTTCATTAATTAAATGTGAGATTCTTTCCAAGTGTGCCGCGTTGATTGGGGATTCTCCTCCTATTGATAATCCCACGCCATGCACGGTTATAGGGTAGTGTTCGCGAATCAGTCTTAAGTAATGAAGTGCTGGTCCACCTTTACTTAGGTAGTTTTCGGCATGTATTTCAAAAAAACCAACCGATGGTCGAGTATCCAATATTGCTTGGTAGTAAGCTGGCTTAAGGCTAATGCCCGTTAACGATAAAAAACGCTCCACAAAACGGGAAGAAGGGGGATTCTCGTTTTGCCAGAGCGTTGATGGGGCTTGAATAAGAGACATATATGTTTCTTAGAATGCTTTAAGTTGACCAAACCCTGTAGGTGATGTTTTTGATTCCATTTCAACGCAAGTGCCTTCAGGGACAAGTTTCCATGCGTTAGCTTGGTAGTCAGTTTTAGAGGTGCCAGCGCAAGAGGTTCCAGGGCCTGCAGCACAATCATTTTGACCTGCCAATGCTACGCCATAACATTTTTCTTTACCTTCAGCGTGAGCAGGAACTGATACCGCAGAAGAAATGGCAACGGCTGTACCAAGTGCTAGGGCTAGCGTCGATTTTGAATTTTTCATGGTCAATCCTTATCTATTGAGGTTTTATATCTCACTGTGGCAGCAGTGCCAGTGTGCGTTTTAGAGCATTAACTACTCTTTGTATGTATCTTATTTGAAAGTATAGTTCAGAATTTTGTGTTTATTTTTTTGTTAGCCACTATTTTATAGGTTATGTGAAGACTCTTGAGATCTTCTTGTAGGCAGCACCTGCGCGATGTCTTGGGTTTAGTGCTTTATACTGCTTCTTTGAAGAGGCAGCTGTTACTAACAACTATTACTACTAAAAGCGAAGGTGAGATGGAGCTTTCGAGCGAATTTTTAAATATGATTCTGGACTCGGTCACAGAGCATATCGTAGTTATCGATAAAGCAGGGAATATCAGGTTTGCTAATCGTAGTTGGACAGTGTTTGGTAAAAATAATGATTGTGATATCAATGATAGCTGGGATGGAGTCAATTATATTGAGGTCTGTGACGCAGCAGCAAAGATGGGAGATGACTTTGGACTCAAAGCAGGGGATGGCATACGCCGTGTGATAGCCAAAGAGGATGCTATTTTCTATTTTGAGTATCCTTGCCATAGTCCCCAAGAGAAACGATGGTTTATGATGCGTGTCACACCGTTTGAAGTAAACCAAGAAAGCTTCTTTGTTATTTCCCACCAAAACATTACTGAAAGAAAGTTAGCTGAGGAGTCGGTTAAGAATCTGGCTAATTTAGATGGATTGACCAGTATTGCTAATCGGCGAGTGTTTGATGAGTTTTTGCATGAAGAATGGCGGCGATGTTACCGGCTTAGTCAGCCTATTAGCCTCGCGATAATCGACCTAGATAACTTTAAAGTGCTTAATGATAAGTTTGGCCACCAGTTCGGTGATAAGTGTCTAATCGACGTGGCTAAGGTGCTTGCAGCTGTCGCAAATCGCCCTGGCGATATTTGTGCGCGTTATGGAGGGGAAGAGTTTGCCTTGGTCTGTGGTGACACCACTTTAGAGCAAATTAAACTCATCGCAGATAGGCTCTTGCTACAAGTCACTGCATTGAATGATTTGGACCCGAATCTCTCATCGGGCAACTACCTTACTGCCAGTATTGGTATCGCTGAAATGAGGCCTGAAACAGGCAAATGTGAAAGAGAGCTGATCAGTCGGGCAGACGCCATGCTGTATAAAGCTAAAGAAAATGGACGTAATCGTATCGAAGGGTAAAAGACAAAAAACAAAAAACAAAAAACAACAATGCTGCTTAACGGTATTTAACGCATCATTATTGGTAACAAAAAGTCGTTTTTCTGACCAGAAGATCATCGCTGAAAAAATAATTTACTTTTTTGCATCCAAACGTATCGCTCAATTGTTGTACCTATTAACAGTAAGACATTGACTGTTTTGAATTGAAAATTTAATCAAATAGGGAAACAATAATGAATAAGCAATTGAGTGTTAAAGGCCTTCAAATTTCAGTAGCCTCCGTGCTTGTAGCGGTTGCTATGCAGTCTCATGCCGGAAGTTTCTCTCAGGACAAATTACCTAAAGAAGTTCAAGTTCCCGCAGGTCACATGGTAGCTATGTACACCAAGGCTGAAGGTAATATTACATGGGAATGTAAAACTGATGCAGATAATGCCGAAAAAGCTAAATGGGCATTTGCAGGCCCTCGCGCTATATTGAGCGATAAAAAAGGGAATCAACTAGTGTCTTATTTTGGACCACCAGCAACCTGGGAGTCCGTGGATGGCTCATCGATAACAGGCACCCAGTTAGCCGTGTCACCGTCTGCTAAGGGCAGTATTCCTATGCAATTAGTTCAAGCGAATAAGTCCGAACGCCCAGGTGCTTTAGAAGGTGTTACTTATGTTCAGCGTATCAATTTAAACGGCGGTGCTGCTCCTGAATCAGGTTGTACAACTGATTTGATTGGTCACAAGGTTGTCGTTAACTATTCGGGTGACTACCTGTTCTGGAAAGCTAAATAATCTAGAATCGTTATAAATGGCTTAGGTTTATAGAATGCGCTCTGTAAGCCTATGTCTTTAATGACTTAAAAAGCCCAGTTTTGTACACTGGGTTTTTTCATTACGGAGCGCTCAGCGTGACCTCACCAATGGATTTTGATTATGAAGGTGCGCTAGTTAGCTGCGCGTCAGGTAACCGACGTGCTTTAGTGCAGCTCTATGAGCAAGAATCACCACGGCTGCTCGCTGTTGTTATGCGGATTTTACAAAACCGCTCCTTATCTGAAGACATCGTGCATGATGCATTTATAAAAATTTGGAATAATGCCGCAAGTTACAGCAAGGAGCTTGGCTCTGCGCGTGGTTGGATTTACACACTAGCCCGAAACTTAGCGCTAAATTCCCTCAAGTACAGTCAGCGTCAGGTGTTAGCTGAACCTGATTTTCTTTTAGATCTGTGTGATAACAATTCTTTAGAAGCAGAGCATATTGATGAGTTTTCTGAGCTAGCGGCTGACTGCCGTACCCAAGCGGCGCTGTATACTTGCATAGACCATTTAGCACCTGAGCCAAAGCTCTGTATTTTGCATGCCTATGTAGATGGTTACACACAAGATGAGATTGCAACCTTGCTCAATAAACCACTAGGTACCGTTAAGTCCTGGATTAAACGTAGCCTTAATGCTTTGAAGGAGTGTTTACAATGAAACAACATCCGCATTCTGGCAAAGGCGACCTTCCTGACACAGATGATTCCTTAGCGGGGCAGTATGTTTTAGGCACGCTTAGTCTTCAGGAGCGCCATGATTTTGAAGAACAAATGGCACGTCAACCTGAATTACAGCGTGCTGTGCATCAGTGGCAAGAACATTTTTTATCGATTACGGATCAGTTAGAGCCTATACCAGCTTCACCGTTTTTGGCCGCGAGAATAGAGCGTAGTTTGGATGCACAAGACGTGCTGGCCGCCAAAGCGACTACAGCCAAGTCAATGGGTGGTATGAGAGATTTTTGGAATAACCTGACTATTTGGCGAGGCCTTTCAGCGGCTTGTCTCTTGTTGGCGCTTGTTATTGGTCTGCAGTGGCAAACGTCGGCCCCAAGCGTTGCTGATCCTTCTTATATTGCTGTATTGGTGACGCCAGAAGACAAAACACCAGGCTGGGTGATTCAAACTAATCAAACAGATGAGATGCACTTGGTGCCATTAGGAGCGATCGAAATACCTAAAGGTAAAGCGTTGCAGTTTTGGACGAAAGCGGAAGGCTGGGATGCGCCAATTTCTCTTGGATTAGTGAAAAAAGGTGAGTCATTAAAAATTGCAATCGACCAGCTTCCACCTTTAACTGAAAATCAGTTGTTTGAACTCACGCTTGAAGAGGAAACAGGATCACCTACGGGGCTACCTACCGGTCCAATTAAATCTATAGGGCGAGGTGTGGTTACTTTTTAGCTATGAAGTAATGCCTGTTGAGTCCTGATTAACGGATAAGTACTTTTATGCGCTAAATGCTGTATTTTGTTGTCCAGCGAATTTGATCGATCGTTATACTTAAGGTTATTTTCTGGCGTTTACATTAGTAACGCCATCGATTGATGATACATAATCAGGTATGTTCAAAACATAATGATGCCAGTAATTATGTGATGGCGTATAAGTGTACTCATCTATTTCAGACTAATTTAGCTCTTTGATCGGTGCGTATTTTCCGAACAGTAAAAACGCTGGGACTCATTAGAGTGTTAACCTTGATCCCAGTTTGTTTTCTCCAATATGAGCCTATGCCTGAACTCGATATAAGAACGTTACATGCCATACTGGCGATTGTCGGTTTCAGTGCGACAATAACGCTACTAGCACTTTGGAAGTCCCAACCTTATAAAAATGGTGTGGGTTATATTGCGTTTGGTATTGGGTGCTCATTTTTGGCTGGCATCCTCGTGTCCTTGCGCGGGGTTGTACCTGATTTAATTTCTATTGTGCTAGGTAATCTTCTATTTGCCCTCACGTCTTTGTACGTACTCAAAGGCGTGAGGGTGTTTACCCGCAGGCCTATGTATGCTCATCTTGAGTGGGCTTTGCCTGTCTTTTTTGTGATCTACTTTCTGTATTTTACGTATATTGATCCCAATGTCTCAGCTCGGGTGTTAGGTATTTCGACGGTCTACTTTACATTCAGTCTTTCTATTGCTTTTAATCTACTAGTACCGGCTAAACCTCAATGGCAATGGTCTGCAAGAATGGTTGCCCTTATTTATTTTGGTTTTGCTTTCAGTTCGTCTGTTCGCATTTACTTGGCGCTGTCCGGTCAAAGCGATCTACCTTTTATGGAAACGTCGGGTATTCATGCCTGGACGATACTGATGGGGATATTTGTATTAGGAGGTAGTGCTCTAGGGTTTAGTTTAATGTCGCATGACGCACTGCAAAGCCAATATCGAATTCTATCTCAAGGGGCTAAACAGGCCGCCTCATCAATAATTATTACTGACGCAGCCGGTAAGATCGAATACGTAAATCGAGCTTTTGAGCAATTGACCGGTTATTCGGTTGATGAAGTGCTTGGCCAAACGCCTTCTATTATTCAGTCAGATCAAACAAAGCCAGAAGTGTACGAGCAATTATGGCGCGAACTAAAAGCCGGAAAAACATGGCGTGGTGAGTTCTATAATCGCAAGAAAAATGGAGAGTTGTATTGGGAAATAGCCTCCATATCACCTGTTAAACAACGTAACGGTGAAACCACACATTACATTGCTATTAAAGAGAACATTACTGAATTAAAAGAAGCGGAAGCTAAAATACGCCATTTGGCCATGCATGATAGTTTAACGGGGTTGTCTCTAAAAAGTTTGTGTTTAGACCGTTGGCAACATGCACTGGCTTTGGCGAAGCGAAATCACACTAAAATTGCGTTGATGTTTGTTGATCTAGATGGTTTTAAGTCGGTGAATGATAACCATGGACACAGTTATGGCGACAAACTATTAATTGAGATTGCGCGCCGTATAGCAAGCAGTGTTAGAGCGGCCGATACCGTTTGTCGAATTGGCGGAGACGAGTTCTTGATTATGGTGGAAGGTCTTAAAGACAGGGAAGATGTGACGGAGATTGCTTCAAAAGTAATAACGAATGCTTCTCACCCGCTAGCAATTGATGACCAAGTAATTAACATCAGTGCGAGCTTAGGGGTGTCTTTTTACCCTGATAATGGAAGTAGCTTTGAGTCACTTCTCGACCAAGCAGACAGGGCTATGTATGGCGTTAAAAGAGAAGGGAAGAACGGTTATGCTTACAGTGATACTTCTTCATCTGACCCTAAGGACCCTGCTGAGTTTTCTAAAAATTAACATATTCATTACATGAAGGTTGTAGCATGACTAGTATTCATTATTACCATGCCCATGTTTATTACGATGCTGAATCGATGCCTCTTGCCAAACAACTTTGTGAATCGGCTGTAGCGTTATATCCAGCTATTAAAATGGGACGCATGCACCAAAAACCGGTTGGTCCGCATCCCGATTGGAGTTGCCAGTTAACGATTCCTACTGCAATGATGGGGGAGGTAATGGGGTGGCTTGCACTTAATCGTAAAGCGCTCGTTCTGTTTATTCATCCACTGACCGGTAATGCACTTCAAGAGCACCGTGATGCGGCAATCTGGATGGGTAAAGTTCGCCCGCTTAAGTTAGATCAGTTTCTATAAGCCTAGTCTGTGGTTCGCTTTCATAGTTTTTCTTTTAAGTAATCCACTAGCATTCTTACTTTAGGGGATAAGTGTCTATTATGGGGATATAATGCCCAAACTCCCTCGTCCTTGGGTTCGTAATTCTGCAACAAAGGAATCAGCTGTTTATTGTTAATGGCGGCCTGCAGGTAATAGTCTGGCAGTTGTACTAGACCTATACTTTTAAGTGCCGCGTCTAATAATGATTGCCCACTATTACAACGTAAGTTGCCTGATATGCGTATAGTTTGTTCTTTGGCGTTAACTTCAAAGCGCCAGTAATCCAGCGTACCTTGTAAGCAATTATGATGTTTAAGTTCAGAAAGCGAATGTGGTTCACCATAACGTTTTAGGTAACTAGGTGTTGCACACACATGCAAGTGACGCGAAGTGATCCGAGTGGCCATCATGCTTGAATCTGCTAAATGGCCTACACGGATAGCTAAATCATAGCCACCTTCAACCAAATCAATTCGTTGATTAGTAAAAACACACTCTATTTGTAAATCAGGATGAAGTGTTAAAAAGTCATTGATCAGTGGTGCGATTTTACTTTCGCCGTAGGTCCCTGGTGCAGTGATTTTGAGGCGTCCTCGCGGGGAGCTTTGCAAGCTATTAAGCGCTTGCTCTGCTTCTTTAAGCCCATCTAAAACAGGACGGCAATGTTGATAATAGATTTGTCCTGCTTCCGTCACCGTGACTTTACGAGTAGTTCGGTAAAGGAGCTTGCTGGATAACCGGCTTTCGAGGGCGCTCACTTGGCGGCTGACTTGCGCTGTTGATATTCCCAGTTGATGTGCAGCGGCGGTAAAGGAACCCGATTCAACTACGGCTGCGAACTCAGATACTCCTTCCCATGGGTTCATTATTACTATCTCGTAAAGGTGAATTGTTATTTGGCTGATTATAAGCATCACAGAAACAACTACAATGGTTCTATTGAAGTCATCTATCTAATAACAGTGTTGTAAATGAGGTGTGAGCATGACGAACGGAGTAATTACGTGTAAAGCGGCTGTAGCTTGGGGGCCAAAAGAGCCACTTTCAATTGAGAATGTAGAGGTGATGCCACCACAAAAAGGTGAGGTACGTGTTCGTATCGTAGCCACGGGTGTTTGTCACACTGATGCGTTTACTTTATCTGGAGAAGACCCCGAAGGTATCTTCCCTGCGATTTTAGGCCACGAAGGCGGTGGTATTGTGGAATCAGTGGGTGAAGGCGTAACCAGTGTTGCTGTTGGCGACCATGTTATTCCGCTGTACACGCCTGAATGCGGTGAGTGTAAATTCTGTACCTCGGGTAAAACTAACTTGTGTCAAAAAATCCGCGAAACGCAAGGTAAAGGCTTGATGCCTGACGGGACTACTCGTTTCTCGGTCGATGGTAAACCCGTATACCACTACATGGGATGTTCTACGTTCTCTGAGTACACGGTTTTACCTGAAATTTCGCTGGCTAAGGTGAATAAAACGGCACCTTTAGAGGAAATTTGCTTGCTCGGTTGTGGTGTAACAACGGGCATGGGAGCGGTTATGAACACCGCTAAAGTTAAAGAAGGCGATACGGTTGCTGTATTTGGGTTAGGCGGAATTGGTTTGTCGGCGGTTATCGGTGCTGCCATGGCAAAGGCGAGTCGTATTATAGCGATCGATATTAATGAGAGTAAGTTTGATTTGGCCCGCAAGCTAGGCGCCACTGATTGCATCAACCCGAAAGAGTATGACAAACCGATTCAGGACGTCATTGTTGAATTGACAGATGGTGGTGTGGATTTCTCATTTGAATGTATTGGTAACGTGAATGTAATGCGCTCAGCATTAGAGTGCTGCCATAAAGGGTGGGGCGAATCGGTCATCATTGGTGTAGCCGGTGCTGGTCAAGAAATCTCGACACGTCCATTCCAGTTGGTAACAGGTCGTGTCTGGCGTGGTACCGCCTTTGGTGGAGTTAAAGGTCGTTCCGAATTACCGGATTATGTAGAACGCTATCTGGCGGGTGAATTTAAGCTAGACGATTTTATTACGCATACCATGGCTCTAGAGGGTATCAATGAAGCCTTTGACTTAATGCACGAAGGTAAAAGCATCCGCACGGTTATCCATTACTAAGCAAACGCTATCAGAATCCATAAAACCACTTACTGAGTAAGTGGTTAGGAGACAAGGTTATGACAATTGAAAATCTAAGCTGTAATAAAAGCTTTGGTGGTTGGCATAAGCAATATTCGCATCAATCAGCCGTACTCAACTGTACAATGCGCTTTGCTATATATTTGCCACCTCAAGCAAGTACAGCGCATCGAGTACCGGTCATTTATTGGCTTTCGGGCCTAACTTGTACTGATGAAAACTTCATGCAAAAGGCTGGAGCTCAGCGTATCGCTGCTGAGTTAGGTGTGGTTATCGTTGCACCAGATACTAGCCCCCGAGGAGAGGCGGTCGCCGATGACGACGGGTATGACCTGGGTAAAGGAGCGGGCTTTTATGTGAATGCAACTGAACAACCTTGGCAGCGACACTATCAAATGTATGACTACATTGTTGATGAACTCCCTGCGTTAATAGAAGCACACTTTCCTGTGACTGATCAGCGTGCAATTGCTGGGCATTCAATGGGAGGCCACGGCGCTTTAACCATAGCGCTGCGTAATCCGCAACGCTATACGTCAGTGTCGGCGTTTAGCCCGATCACTAATCCTGTTGATTGCCCTTGGGGGCAGAAAGCATTTGCTGCCTATCTTGGAAAAAACCAAGAGGCTTGGCGTGAGTATGATGCTAGTGAATTGATGCGCAAGGCAACCGAGCATGTACCAGCGCTTGTTGATCAAGGCGAGGCAGATGACTTTTTAGAAAGTCAGCTTAAACCGGAAGCCATAGTCAGGTCGGCACATGAAAGCGGTTATCCTTTACAATTGCGCCGTCATGAAGGCTATGATCATAGCTATTATTTTATTGCGAGCTTTATTGAAGAACATGTACGTTTTCATGCCGGTTATTTTAATAAGTAATCTGCAATAAATGTCTGAGGTTTGTATTGCTTAAAGGCTACTCATCAGTAGCCTTTTTTTATAGGTATTGCCGCTTATATGATGCGTGTCATAGGTCTGCTGCAATAAATCCCTTACTATGCCCCTACTAAAGTTTAACACTGGTTAATGGGGTTAGTATGGTGAATAAAGATGTACGTTTTATCCCTGGTCTTGTTGCACTCGCGACTATCGCTGTTATTTGGTTTGTAGTACCCGTCCCTGAAGGGGTAACTGCTGACGCTTGGCATCTGCTCGCATTATTTGTCGGTACTATCGTTGCTATTATCGGTAAGGCGCTGCCAATAGGCGCGGTTGCCATGTTAGCGATTACGGCCGTCGCACTCACCGGCGTGACAAACAGCTCCCCAAGTTTGGCTATTAAAGATGCGTTAAGCGGCTTTTCGAACTCGCTCATTTGGTTAATTGGCATCGCTATTATCATTTCCCGAGGTCTAGCAAAGACCGGTTTAGGTAACCGTATTGGTTATTATTTTATTTCTTTATTTGGCAAGCGCACGATCGGTATAGGCTATTCGTTAGCCCTATCTGAGCTATTGATTGCACCGGTTACGCCAAGCAATACGGCACGAGGGGGCGGTATTATCCACCCTATCATGCGAGCTATAGCAACCAGCTTTGGATCCTCAGCAGAGGAGGGGAGTGCAAGGAAAATTGGTCATTATCTTGCGCTAGTTAATTACCACAGCAATCCAATTACGTCGGCCATGTTTATTACGGCAACAGCGCCGAATCCACTGATTGTTAAACTCATAGCGGATGCAACGGGGAGTGAAATTAGTATTACATGGGGAGGGTGGGCACTAGCAGCCTTGCTACCCGGGCTGGTGTGTATAGGGTTAATGCCACTTATTATTTATATGATTTATCCGCCACAAGTGAAAGAAACACCTGACGCTTCTCAGTTTGCTAAAAACAAATTATCGGAAATGGGAGCGATGTCAGGCCATGAAAAAATTATGGTGTGTGTCTTTGCACTACTGCTAACCCTTTGGGCAGGAATACCTGCCATGATTTTTGGTGAAGCATGGTCGTTTAACACCACAGCTGTGGCATTTTTGGGTTTATCTATTCTCTTAATTACCCAAGTGCTTACATGGGAGGATGTATTAAAAGAAAAGTCGGCATGGGACACCGTCGTTTGGTTTTCTGCGCTGGTTATGATGGCGAATTTTTTGAATAAATTAGGGCTAATAGCGTGGTTCTCGAGTGTTGTGGAAACGAACATTCAAGGGTTTGGTTTTGGCTGGCAGTTATCCGTATTGATACTGTTGTCGATTTACTTTTATGCGCATTACTTTTTTGCAAGTACAACCGCGCATATTACTGCAATGTTCGCTGCCTTTTATGTGGCAGGTTTGGCACTAGGGGCTCCTCCATTATTTTTAGCCTTTTTGCTAGCCGCTGCTTCTTCATTGATGATGTCGTTGACGCATTACGCTACGGGGACATCGCCCATTATTTTTGGATCGGGTTTTGTACCTCTTGAGCAGTGGTGGATTATGGGGCTTGTGATGAGCGTTGTTAATCTCGCTATTTGGGTTTTTGTTGGCGGGCTGTGGTGGAAAGTGCTGGGGTATTGGTAAATATTCCTATCCATCTTGGACGAAAAAGTGAAGCTGAAAAAGCGCTTGGGCATAAAACCCAGGCGTTTTTTTTGAGGGCAGGTCGAGTAAGGTGAAATGATAGATTAGATAGTTTTATGATCCGGCATTGAATTTTTTAAAAAAGCAGCAATCTATAGAGCGTCACAGAACAACGACTTAGGTGTTTTTATGTAACAATTAAGTGGTTGGTTTGGACACTCATTAAGCGTTTTTACGTGTTCAATCACTCAGCAAGATTGCATGGAGTATAAAATGACAGCAGATGTCGGACCCCTTGGTTCACCTCAGGATCGGCTTGTATCACTATTTGAGGCATTAAAAACTAAGGTTATCGGTCAAGAGAGTTTAATTGAGCATTTGTTGATTGGTTTATTAACCGATGGGCATGTCCTGTTAGAAGGTCCACCAGGCCTGGCAAAAACTCGAACAATACATGCATTAAGTGATTTATTAGAAGGTGATTTTAAGCGTGCACAATTCACACCCGATTTGTTGCCGAGTGACATCACCGGAACTGAAATTTTTAATACGCAACGTGGTGAATTTGAATTTCGCCAAGGCCCGTTGTTTTGCAATATGCTGCTTGCAGATGAGATCAACCGAGCTCCTGCCAAAGTGCAGTCGGCATTGCTCGAAGCCATGGCCGAACACCAAGTAACCGTGGCAGGTAAAACTTACCCGTTAGCACGATCCTTCATGGTAATGGCGACACAAAATCCGTTAGAGCAAGAGGGTACTTATCCGCTACCCGAAGCACAGCTCGATCGCTTTATGTTACACATTCGTGTCGATTACCCTGGGTTTGATGATGAAAAAGCCATTTTGCGATTAGTACGCAATGAGCATGTAGAGCAAGCCACCAGTGAGCCTTTTACTCCTGTTGATGAAGCCACGATGATGGCGGCTAAGCAGGGAGTTATGTCGGTTTATTTGTCGGAGGGGCTAGAGAACTATCTAATAGAGTTAGTCATGGCGACACGTTCCCCTGAGCTATATGGCGATGATTTAAAAGATACCCTAACCTTTGGTGCTAGTCCGCGTGCGACCATCGCACTAGATAGGGCGGTCCGTGCCAAAGCGTGGCTCAATGGTCGAGACTTTGTAACGCCAGATGATATTCAAGAAATGGCGCCCAGCGTGCTACGTCATCGTATTGGTATTAGTTATATTGCCGAGGCCAATGGCTTAGATAAAGATCAATTAATTGCTCAACTCATCGAGCGAGTCGTCGTTCCTTAAAAAGCGCTTTTGCAGAAGGTGAGATATGTTTGTTGGTGATAAAACACCTCGACCAGTACCGCATAAGCGACATGTTGTCTCGTTGGATGAGCTGATTAATTTGCGATACTGGCCTCCTGCTCGTGGGCATAGCCGTGAGCGTATGGCTATTCGAGAAGGGCATCATTTGAGTCATATTCGCGGTCGTGGTATGGAATTTGACGACGTACGTGAGTACCAGCCTGGAGACGATATACGTCATTTAGACTGGCGCTTGATGGCGAGGACCGGAGAAGCACATACCAAGTTATATCGCGAAGAGCGCGAAAGGCCTGTATTTGCGCTCGTTGATCTGCGTTCGCCCATGTATTTTGCTACGCAAGGCCATTTTAAATCGGTCTTAGCTTGTTATGCAGCAACCATGGTCATGTGGACAACTTTGGCCAATGGTGATCGCATTGGTGGGCAACTACTAGGGACAGAACAAAGCACCATCTTTAAGCCTAGTAACAATCGGCAACAAGTGATGCGAATGGTGTCGGCGTTGGCAGAAGCGAGTAGTCAACCTCCCACCTCACACTCATTGACTTCCCTTTCAAGCGCACTGGCTCAGGCAGAAAGTTACTTACCAAGCGGAACTTTAGTTTACTTATTTAGTGACTTTCATGATGTAGATGAAGCGGCGCAACAGCACTTAATGCGTCTAGCTCAGCGGTGTGAGTTAAAGTTAGTACTTATTTCAGATCCGTTAGAGCAGCGTTTACCTGAAGGTAAGCCTTACCGCTTCCTGGGTGAAGGCCAAGAGATAACAGTTAATCCTAATGCAAAACAACAAGCCCGTTACGTGAATCAGTTTGAAGAGCGGGTACAGCGTTTAGATTATGTGCACCATTTACGAGGGGTTGAATTTGCGCATTGGCAAACGCATCAACATCCTTTGTTTGCCTCGCCTACAGCAAAAGAGGGGCGATAAATGGATACTAGTCAGCTTCAGTTGCGCAACATACATCTTCCTGAGCCAATTAGCTGGTGGCCATTAGCCTACGGCTGGTGGCTATTGTTGTTGCTCATCATTATTACTGTGGGGTTGGGAGTTTGGCGGTTCCGTCATTACCGAACTAGCCCGCGGCGCTATGCGTTGCGTGTATTAGCGCAAATAGACCGTCGCTATCAGACCAGCAAGAAAACCCCCTTGGATCAACAACAAGCCTTAGTTGAGTGCAATGTGTTGCTCAAGCGAACAGCGCTTTCTTTGTACTCTCAGGCTGATATAGCCCGTCTATCGGGAGAAGACTGGATACAGTTCTTAAAGCAGCACAGTAAAAATGCAAAGGATGAAACAGTTCAACCGCTCGTGTTAGGACCCTATCAGGCGCTTGATTCATTTAATGCGGATATCCCAAGCTTAATAACTTTTTGTCGTCAGTGGATACGTCAAGCCAAGGCAAAAGCTAATGATAGTGTTTGGAAATAGCGATGGTTAACAATAACAATGCTGGGAAATAAAGATGTTTGAGTTTGCTTGGCCGTGGTTGTTTGTGCTCGTGCCTTTGCCTTGGGTGGTAAGGCAGCTTTTAAGCCCGCTTAATTCTGATAGGCAAAGAGGCATGAAAGTGCCTTTTATTCGCGCGATTGGTCATGCAGTAGAGGGTGTCTCTAGCAGTGCTTATCAAAGCCGTCGTTTGGGTCTCATTTTATTAGCGTATCTTGCCTGGTTTTTACTCTTAGCGGCGGCAGCCCGTCCTCAATGGTTAGGAGAGCCTGTACCTCAACAACTAGAGGGGCGCGATATGATGCTCGCCATAGATTTATCCGAGAGTATGCAAGAGCAAGACTTTCAATTAGGCGGGCAATTAATCAACCGGTTGGTTGCAACCAAAGTGGTAGCAGGCGATTTTGTTGAACGACGTGAAGGGGATCGAGTCGGTTTGATTCTATTTGGCGAGCAAGCATACCTTCAAGCACCGTTAACACGTGATTTAAAAACAGTTAAACAATTGTTAAATGAAGCGCAAATCGGCTTAGCAGGACAACGAACTGCAATTGGTGATGCGATCGGGTTAGCGGTGAAGCGTTTTAAAGAAGGCAAGAGCCAGCAGCGAGTGTTGGTGTTGTTAACCGACGGAACAACAACAGCCGGTGTGCTATCGCCTAATAAAGCGGCAGAATTGGCTGCTGCCGAAGATGTGACTGTTTATACCATTGGTATTGGCCGAGACAGCAGCCAAGTAGATTTATTAAGACGGTTCTTAGGGCGGGGAGGTTCCCCTGAAATTGATGAGGCGGCACTTAAAAATATTGCTGAAAAAACTGGCGGTCGGTACTTCCGCGCTACGGATCTGCAGCAATTATCTGAGATATATGCCGAGCTAGATAAGTTAGAGCCTGTGGATCAAGGCTCAGATTATTATCGCCCCATTATTTCTTTATACCAGTGGCCGTTATTAGGCGGCATTTTGGCTTTGTGTTTGGTTAGCATATTACAAAGACGCAAGGCGTAGGCCGTCAGTGGAGTTAAGTATGTTCTCGAATAGCCTCTTTGCATCGTTTCACTTTCAGCAGCCGCTATGGTTATTGCTATTTCCGCTATTGCTTGGGATGGGTTATTTATGGAAACGCTCTCACGAAGGAAAGGACCATTGGTCGCAAGTATGTGATCCGGAGCTGTTACCTATTTTGCTATCGCAAGGCGATCAAATATCATCTTCCAAAAAGGGGATAACCAAGGTTGCATTACCAGTAACCACGCTGATTGTAAGTGCGTTATTGGCTGTCGCCGCGGCTCAGCCGGTATGGAAGAAACAGCCTGTGCCTGCTTTTAAACAAGGTGGAGCAGTTGTTATCGCGTTGGATTTATCAGCATCGATGCTTGCCACGGATTTAAAACCCACCCGTTTGCAACGTGCTCGTTTTAAAATTGAGGATTTAATTCAGCGCTTGCCTGATAGTCAGATAGCCTTGCTGGTATATGCAGGTGATGCTTTTGCCGTTACGCCCTTGACTCAGGATACCAATACTATTTTGGCTCAACTACCCGTGATGGAGCCGAGTATCATGCCTGCACCGGGCAATCGTGCGGATATAGCCATTCGAAAAGCGAATGATATGCTGACACAGGCTGGCATACAGCAAGGCAATATTCTGTTAGTGAGCGACGAAGTTGATCCGGCGCAGGTAGCGGCTCAAGCCACGAGTGTAGCTCAGCAAGGCAGGACGTTATCCATTTTAGCGGTAGGCACCGAGCAAGGAGCGCCAATCCCTACTCAGGCTGGGCCAATGAAGGATAATTCCGGGCAGGTTATTGTTGCGCGCACAGACGTGCCTGCCATGCGAGAAGCCGCCGCGTTAGGAGGGGGAAGTGCCTATCAATTGGTTGCCAACGATTCGGATATCACCCAGTTGGTTAGCCGTTTCGAGGCAGAGCGACAAGCCGCAACAGAACTGAATCAAAAGGACGCCGGCAAAGTCGATATTTGGATTGCAGAGGGCCCTTGGTTTGCCTTATTGGCTTTACCGTTTCTATTGCCTTTATTCCGTCGTGGTTTTCTCAATATACTGCTACCGGCAGTATTTATCAGCTTAATGGCGACCCATGTGTCGCCTGTGCATGCTGGCGTATGGCAGGATTTATGGCAGACTCCCGATCAGCAGGCACAAGCGGCCTTTAAACAAGGCGATAAAGAAGCCGCGGCTCAACAGTTCTTAGACCCGCGCTGGAAGCAGGTCGCTGAATACGAATCCAGCAATTATGAAGCAGCTCTAAACAGCTTAACTCAACCCGAAACGGCAACTGACTGGTATAACCGGGGTAATATACTGGCTAAAATGGGCGATGTTGATTCTGCTATTGATGCTTACAATAACGCACTAGCATTACTGCCAGATTTTGAGGATGCAGCCTACAACAAGGAGCAACTCGAAAAGTTAAAAGAACAGCAAAAGCAGCAGCAAGACCAGCAACAGGACTCTAGCGGACAAAATCAGCAAGGCGAGGCAGGCCAGCAAAACCAAGAGCCGCCTAACTCAGCCTCAGAGCAACAAAATTCAGATCAAGCGTCCGATTCTCAAGAACAGCAAAGCGATGAGCAATCGGGGGAGGAATCATCTTCGTCACAGGCTTCCGGAAATTCTGATCAGCAACCCCCTCAAACGTCCGAAAACTCGAAAGCGGGAGAGGAAGCTGAAGGTGCCTCAGGCGAACAAGAACCAGCTGAACCGCAGCCCGCTTCAGAGCAGTCCGAACAAGCGTTAGCTCAGCAGCAACAACAAGCTTCAGAATATCTAAAGGAACAATTGGATAAAGCAGAGCAGGGAACGCAGGAAGGGGCTCAGGCAGCCGTTTTGTCTGATACTCAGCCAATTGATGAATCCGAACAAGCTCGTCAACAGTTGATCAATCGCATAGTGGATGATCCTGCTGGTTTATGGCGTCGTAAGTTTTTATATCAGTACCGTCAAGACGAGCCAAAAGAGACAGGGGGTAAAACATGGTAATGCGTAAAGGCATTTGCTTGGCCGTGCTGTTGTGCTTATCAAGTGTTAGTGCATTCGCAACGGTGAAAAGTCAGGTGAGTCAAACCGTTATTAACCAAGGAGAGTCAATACGGTTAACGATTGATCTAGCAGGCAAAGATGCTGATAGTGTTGATTTATCTCCCCTTGAAGGTAAGTTTGATATTCTTCAACGCGGCCAACAATCCGGTATTACCATTATTAATGGTGATTATCAGCGCACTAGTGAGCTCATTTTAGTCCTGCTACCTAAGCAATCGGGTGATGTAACAGTTCCTGCATTGACGGTCGATGGCGATACAACAGCACCGCATGCGATTAGAGTGTCTAAAGTTGATTTACCTGCAGCTTCTGAGGGCGGTATTGAACTGGATGCCCGCTTATCCACCCAAACTCCTCGGGTTCAGCAACCCATTATTTATACCGCGAGCTTACTGTTAGGCCAGCAGGTTTATAATGGCTCTATTGAGCAGCCTAAGGTTACTCAAGGCAAGGCTCTTATTGAGGCTTTAGGGGATCAAACCAAATCTCAAAAATACGTTGACGGTCAAGTTGTCACGGTGGTTGAACAGTCATGGTTAATTACACCCGAACAAAGTGGAGTGCTTTCCATTGAAGGCGCTTCATTAATTGGGCAAATACCCGCGCAAGGCACCACTAATCGCACATTTAACAGCCGTTACATTGATCCTAGTAACTTACGACGTTTTCAACTTTCGGCAGATAGCTACGAATTGGACGTAGCAGGGATTCCTGCTGACTTCACCGGCGCTACTTGGTTACCCTCAAGCTCAGTGGTGCTAGAAGAAAGTTGGAGTAGTGATGAGTTTAGGGTCGGCGAGCCTGTTACCCGAACTATCACGCTGACAGCGAATGGCCTTACGAGTAATCAGCTCTCTTCGCTGATTTTACCTGATGCTACTGGCCTAAAGCAGTATGCAGGCACCCCTCAGTTAGAGCAGGCATTTACTGATGGCAAACTTTCATCAACCATGTCAGTGGAAGTGACTTTGATTCCATCCCAAGAAGGAACGTTGGAATTACCCGCGTTGCAAATACCTTGGTGGAATGTGAATAGTGATACCGAAGAGGTCGCTAGCTTGGCGGCCCGCAAAATGACGGTAGCCAAAGGTAATAGTATTACCCAGTCAGTGGTCCAACAGAACAATAGTACACAGACTACGCCATTACCTGAGACCGAAGGCACACAACCCACTGAGCCAAAAAGCACTGACTCCACTGCGGTGCTAGTTGAACCATCGCCTAACCCGCCGTCTTCATGGGTGGATTATTGGTGGCTTGCCGTGATTGCTGGCGTGTTGGGGAGTTTGGTGACCGTTTTGTGCATCCGGCTCTTTCCTCGTCAGCAGCTGCCAGCAAATGAAAGTTTGTCTCGTTCGACGACTTTATCAAACGCCCATACTGGAAATACAGACGCATCAAAGCGAGCTATCAAGGATGCTTGTTTAGCTAATGATGTTGGAGCCACACGCCATGCGTTAATTGCATGGGGGCAGCAGGTATGGCCCGATTGCCGCAATCTGAATCAGTTAATGCGTAGAGTTTCCCCCGAGCTTAAAATAGCCATTGCCGAGTTGCAGCGTCAGGCTTATAGTCAGTCAACTTCTACCGCTAGTGCTTCGCAAGCCAATCATCAATGGCAGGGAAGTGAGCTTTGGGACGTCATAAAAAGCTACCAACCAGACGCTGATACTCAATCACGTTCTACGCTGGTTCCTCTCTCGCCCATGCATTCCACCTAAACCAAAGGAAAAGACGCTATGACTAAGCCTGTTGAGAAAGTGGTTATATTAGTCGATGTGCAAAATGTGTATTACACCACTCGGCAGGCTTACCAAGCCAACTTCGATTATAACGAGTTTTGGGCATGTGTAACCTTTGACCGAACAGTCGTTAAAGCGATTGCTTACGCAGTGGACAAAGGCGATGAAAAGCAGCGTCAGTTTCAAAATATTCTGCGGGCTATAGGCTTTGAGGTACGTCTCAAACCCTACATACAGCGAGCGGACGGGTCGGCCAAGGGCGATTGGGACGTGGGGATTACGCTAGATGCAATGGAGCATGCCCCGCATGCCGATACGCTTGTCTTGGTGACAGGGGACGGTGATTTTGATCTGTTAGCAGACAAAGTGCGTACCGTATTACGCAAGCGTGTCGAGATTTTTGGTGTGCCGCAGTTCACAGCCGCTTCGCTGATTAATGCTGCAACAAGTTTCACGCCTATAAAGGACCATCTGCTACTGGGAAAGTAGGCTTTACCCGTAACTGTTAGATGCCTTGTTAAATTTTACGCTTTACTATTAAAGGACTAAATATGCATATACTACCGTTAAAAGCTATACGCCCCATTCGTGCAGTTGTTATTTTATTGAGCCTGTTACAAGTATCTTCTGTGATGGCAGCTAAGGCAGAAGAAGCTCCTTTTGATTTAAGCCGCTTAAAAGAAATGGCGCGTGTAAAGTCATTAATGCCGTATGAAAGTAATGAAGGCAATATTCCGAAATCGCTAAACAACCTAAGCTGGGATGATTACCAGCAATTAAGGTATAACCATGACAAAGCGTTATGGAAAAGAGATAAGAAAAGCCTGTTTAGAGCGGAGCTATTTCATTTAGGGCTGTTTTTTAAGACGCCTATTCATATATACGAGCTTGATGCTGATAAAGTGGCTCACGAGATCAAGTACAGTAAAAGCCTGTTTGATTATGGTAAGTCGGGTGTTAAAGGCGGCGAGTTCGATAAAGACCTTGGTTTTGCCGGCTTTAGAATGCAGTTTCACAGTGACTGGACACGTGATGTTGTGGCCTTTTTGGGTGCGAGTTATTTCCGCGCGGTTGGTGAAGAAATGCAATATGGTTTGTCAGCACGTGGCTTGGCTATTGATACGGCACTAAACCGGCCTGAAGAGTTTCCTACGTTTACGCATTTTTGGTTAGAAAAGCCGAGTAGTAATAATGATGTAGCAGTTGTGTATGCCTTGTTAGACTCCCCAAGTATTACTGGCGCATATCGTTTTGAAATACAGCCAGGGCCCTCATTACACATGCGTGTGGATTCGGCTTTATACCCTCGTAAGTCAATTGAGCGTTTAGGCGTAGCGCCTTTAACGAGTATGTATATGGTAGGCGAAAATGACAGAGCGGCGGGTTGGGATTGGCGCCCCGAAATCCACGATTCTGATGGGCTCTCGATATTAACTGGCCAAGGCGAATGGATCTGGAGGCCTTTAGTTAACCCTAAAAACCTAGCTTTCAATGCCTATGCTGATAACAATGTAAAAGGCTTTGGTTTGATTCAGCGCGATCGTAATTTTGATCATTATCAAGACGACGGTGTGTTTTATAACAAGCGTCCTAGTGTATGGATTGAGCCTATTGGTGACTGGGGAAAAGGTTCTGTCCAATTAGTTGAGATACCTACACTGGACGAGACATTTGATAATATTGTGGCTTTTTGGAACCCAGAAACAGAGGTGAAAGCTGGGCAGGAACTTTTATTTAGCTACAATTTACATTGGAGCGGCAAGCCAGCTAAAGAAACTAAATACGCAAAAGCTGTAGATACTTTTACAGGTATTGGTGGTGTTGTTGGTCAAAAGAGAACGTATTTTAGTAAGCGATTTGTCGTTGACTTCAAAGGTGGAAGCTTAAGCATGCTAAGCAAAGATAGTGAAGTCACTCCGGTTATCACAACATCAGCGGGTAGAGTCGAGTTAACCTCTGCACGTGTTCAAGAGTACATTGGTGGCTACCGAGCCATGTTCGATCTGGTTCCGGTCGACAATGACACAACACCTATCAACTTGCGTTTATATCTAGAGTCTAACGGTCAACCGTTGACCGAAACATGGGTGTACCAATATACCCCACCGGCTCAAGAAGATAGACACTTGCAAAATCCGGGGCATTTATAAGGGGCGAGCAAGTCTAGTAAACACGATGGGCGAGGGGCTCTTCCTCGCTCATACGTCTCTATCATGTTGTATAATGAGATCACTATTCCCTTATTAGCAGTGACCTCATGAAACCCAAATCCCGCAAAACAGTCTCTCGTTCACCGGCATCACAAGGGAAAGGTCTGCATCAGCGAAATATCCATAATTCACGTTATGATTTTCCCGAGCTGATTGCAGCATCGCCAGAGCTTAGTTCTGTGGTTACAGAAAACAAGTTTGGCAACTTATCGATTAACTTCTCGGATCCCCGTGCGGTTAAGTTATTAAATCAGGCTCTGCTCAAATTACACTATCAGGTTGATTTTTGGGACTTACCCGAGGGTTATTTATGTCCTCCTATTCCAGGGCGCGCTGATTATATTCATTACATTGCTGATTTATTATCGCTTTCGTTAAAAGGGGCGCTTTCCTCAGAACAGCATATCCCAAGAGGTAAACGTGTATCGGCCTTGGATATAGGGATGGGAGCAAACTGTATTTACTCTATTCTTGGGGCGCGTCTATATGGCTGGAAATTTGTAGGCTCTGATGTCAATGCGGTTGCTGTCAACACAGCGAATACGATAGCGCAAATGAACGCAACGCTTAAATCTCATATACGTTGTCGTTTACAATCCGATAGCCAATCGATTTTTAAAGGGGTGGTTGCGCCCAATGAGCGCTTTGATGTGACACTCTGTAATCCTCCGTTTCACCGATCCATTGAGGAGGCAACAGAAGGGTCTGAACGGAAAATAAAAAATTTAGCAAAAAACTCAGCTAAAAAGTCGCCTATGCATTCCTCTGTTAACCCTTCTGATAATTCTTCTTCAGCGTTTCTTAATTTTGGTGGCCAAGGCGCAGAATTGTGGTGTCCTGGCGGCGAAGTCGCGTTTATCACAAGAATGATGCAAGAAAGCCGCGATTTTTCGCATCAATGTCTTTGGTTTACAAGTTTGGTCTCCAAGCAAGAGAGCTTAAGCCTACTCAAGCCTTTATTAAACAAGATGGGTGTTGCCCAAAGCCGTGTCATTAATATGCAACAAGGTAATAAGCAAACTCGTATTTTATGTTGGAGCTTTCTTAGCGAAACCGAGCAAGCGGCGTGGGCTAATGAGCGTTGGTTAATTAACCAATAACCACAGTAATGTAACCATGACCAGAGAAACGGGCGTGGAAAGTACAATTAAGGATGCTATGTCTTCTTTAGGGCCGTTGTATTTAGTGGTTAATATGTAGCTTATAACCGCTACAGGCATAGCACTCTGGAGTAATAAGGCCAAAGCTTGAGCAGGTGCTAACGGAAAAATTTCTATAATGCCTAAGGCGACTAGAGTACCAATTAACGGCCTGTAAACGGCTAGGCTAATTAAGCGAGTCCAGTGACTTTTATCACCCAATGATAAGCTAGATACGGTTTTGCCCAATAGTAGCAACATGATGGGGACCGTAACGCTGCCCAGCATCGATAGGGTATCCAACGCAAACGTGGGTATAGGAAGGCCGACAAGTAGAATCAATAAGCCTACGACTAGCGAAAGGACGGGCATGTTGCGCAGCAACTGTTTGGGTTGATAGCTCCCTGACATTGCCCCGACACCCAGAGTGAAATGACTAATTTGTACAACGGAAGAAATAACAACAGCGGCAGCAAGCCCTTGTTCGCCTGCCAATGCAAATACAACGGGGATACCAAGATTACCTGCATTAGGGTTAACCAGAGCCGAAATGTAGTAACGCACAGGTAATCTAGCTAAACGTAAAATAACAAACGTAATTAATGCTAAAACACTGAGGGCGCAAGCTGTTGCAGCCATTAACGTCATCATTCCCCCTGCATTCATGTTCATTTTTAGAACAGAACTTAGTAGTAAGCAGGGTAAGCCTACATTAGTAACCAATTGGCTCAGCGCTGGGTTGTCTAGGTATGAGGTTTTACGACCAAGTACGATGCCAAGTGCGGTTATGATGAAAACGGGCATCAGGGCGATTAAAAACGCCTGTGTCATCGGTAAAGAAACTCCGAAATAGCATACTGATTTTAATGAGGCACTAGTCTGCCTTATCTCTGTTCTCCTGACTAGCTAGCTGTGCATTTAATGCAGGAAAACTCGGCCTGATTACTTTTATTACGAGGATGACCAAAGGTTAATGGAGTGAGAAGGGCAAAAAAGTACACATTTTGAGACTAGATCAGTGTGTACTTTTTAAAGGGGTTAGCGATTAAGCGATTGTTGGCAGAATAAAAAGTAGAGCTTCACTATTGTCTGATGCTTGCATTTGTACTTTATTCTCATCGGTTATAGTTATGCCGTCACCTGCTGAATAGCGTTCACCATTGATTAAAACATCACCTGTGGCAACGTGGATATAACCAATGGTCGCTGTATCTAAGACCTTTTCGATCGGGGCATCTGTCGCTTGCAAACGGTAAATCTCAACATCTTGAGAGATGCTCAGTGAACCGTTTCTTCCATCCGGTGACACTAATAAGCTAAGGCCGTTAAACGCTGAAAAATCTTTTTGTTGATAGCTAGGAGTTAAGCCCGATTGGCGAGGAATGACCCATATTTGCAAAAAGTGTAATGCCTCGCTAGCAGAGGCATTATACTCGCTATGCTTTATACCGGTTCCTGCACTCATAACTTGTACTTCACCGGCGCTTAAGTACTCGGTATGACCCAATGTATCCTTGTGTTTAATTCTTCCCTCAAGAACATAACTGATGATCTCCATATCTTGATGGCCATGAGTATCAAAGCCATAACCGGGTTTGACATGATCATCATTAATAACGCGCAAATGAGATAGCCCCATTTGTTCCGGGTTATAATAAGAGCCAAATGAAAAGGTATGGCGCGAATTTAACCACCCAAAATCGGCCTGCCCACGCTCGTCACTTTTAAGAACAGAGATCATACTATTAACCTTCCTATGATTTTTGAGTGATTAACGAATCTACAGATACCCGACCAGCTCCACTGATCAATAATGAGATAGAACCTGCGAGCAGCGCTAATGCGTATTCATATCCATTGTTAGTTAATAGCAATCCATTACTTAAATGAACGCTAACAATGGCGATTAGCATGGTGAAGGCAAGCACTAAAGCAGCTGGTCGAGTAAGTAAACCGATTAAAATAAATAAGCCACCAAAGAACTCACCGGAACCTGCAAGGCCTGCCATAAGCACTCCAGGTTCTATGCCCTGAGATGCCATCCACTGCCCGGTACCCTCTAAACCATAACCCCCAAACCAGCCAAATAACTTTTGGGCTCCGTGAACCATAAAAATGATCCCTAACGGAAATCTTAGAGCTAATGGTGCAAAGCCCGCGTCAGAAAATAAAACCTTACGAATAATTGCCGTGTCCATCATGTATTCCTTATCAAATAACTTTGTGAGATGCCGTAACGATAAATCAGGTTTTGTTTCTAAAAAAGCGAATTAAATATGATAAACTTTTCGAAAAAATAGGAAGTAAGTGCTGTGGCTAAAGTAACTCTTGAACAATGGCGTATGTTGCGTGCAGTTGTTGAGCACGGAGGTTTTGCTCAAGCGGCATCGGCTATTCACAAAAGCCCTTCCAGTATCAATCATGCTATTCATAGAATGGAAAGTTTGCTGGGTGTTCCTTTATTGGAAGTAAAGGGGCGTAAGGCTCATTTAACGGGGGCGGGAAGTGTGTTGTTGCGCCGAGCTGAGCGTATTTTAGAAAGCGTCCAGAACTTAGAAGCGCTAGCAGATAACTTAAGCGTTGGGTTGGAGACAGAGGTTGTCATTGCAATTGATCAAGCTTTTCCAGAGAGGATACTTAGCCAAGTACTCACGGCTTTTTCGCAACGCTATCCGGTAACCCGAGTTGAGTTACATGAAACCGTTTTATCAGGCACTGAAGAGCTTATAAGCGACGGCAAGGCTGATTTAGGGATTACACCTTGCAGCCTATCAGGTCGTTTAGGAGAGTTCTTAATGAATATAGACTTTATTGCAGTTGCTCGTCCTGACCATCCGTTACACCACTCAACGGTATTAACAGAAAGTGATTTAGAGCCCTACCGGCAAATAGTTGTGCGCGATTCATCTTCAAAGCACTCCATTAACGTTGGCTGGTTGGGAGCACAGGAGCGATGGACTGCTTCCAATTTACACACTTCTGTTGCATGGGTAGTGCAAGGTCTAGGTTATGCTTGGTTACCCTTATCAGCGATTAGTACATACCTTGAAAATGGCAGCTTAAAGCCGCTTCCTCTGTTAGTTGGGGCTAAGCGTTCTATGGACTTTCAGTTATATCATGCAGATATTGATAAAACAGGAGAGGCAACTCAATATTTAGCAGATCTAATTATTAAGGGCTGTGATCAAAAATCTACATTATTATTACCTAAGCTATAACTGTTTATACGGTTAGTAATACTGACGACCACGTGAATATTATCTTTGAGGATTTTTGGCTGATAATAATTTCAAGTGTCAAATTATATAATACAACCGTAGTATTAAATGCCTGTGCGGGACTTTTAATCCCGCCTTGTCAATCAGAATGAACTTAAGTTAACTACAGTGGCCTACATGAAGCACATGTATTGAAGAAAACATAAGGTGTTTCTAAGTTATGTATCCCTATGTTTTCTTTTATTAGCACATTGCTAAGGAGAGTTTATGTCTATTATCAAGAAAAGTAGTGCTCGCTATCAGTCGCTCGGTAAAGAGGGTAAAGGGTATGTATCCACTGAATCCGGTGTGTTAAGTGATCAACCATATGGCTTTAACACGCGTTTTGAAGGCAAAGCCGGGACAAATCCCGAAGAGTTGATAGCAGCGGCTCATGCGTCATGTTTTACCATGGCTCTGTCTTTTGCTCTGGAGTCGGCAGGTTATAAAGAAGGCGAACTAGAGACAGAATGCGCTATTTCTTTAGATAAAGAGGGCGAAGGTTTTAAGGTCAGTCAGTCTAGCTTAACCTTAAAAGCATCTATTGAAGGCATTTCTGAAACAGAGTTTTCTAAAATAGCAGAGAAAGCTAAAACAGGTTGCCCAATATCAAAATTATTAGATGCTGAGATTACATTAAATTATACTTTGTCGTGAACTTATTATTCGTAACTGGGTCTTAGTTATTGAAAGTAAGTTTTACCTTTCCGATAGAGCTCCTTGCCGGGTATTTTTATACCCGGTATTTTTTTGCCTTTTATTTATACTTTTTTAGTATATTAATCTTTTTGTTTTTAAACGTTTTTTCATTCCTCGCTATGCAGGCAAGTGAAATGGTTGGCTGTTCTTATTGGTATATCGTGAGCAGGCCGTTAACCCAGGCTGTATAAGCGGTCACATTAAGCGCACCATGTTAAGGCATTAGCAAACTTCATATTGCGCCGTATATTTGTTTAACGATCATAGACAGCGGTGGGTTAATCTTGATCTTAAGTATCTGAATTCACTGTGTTAAGTCATTTTAGTCTCAGCTGGTATGCTAGTGCTAATGTGGAGTTTGTAGAAGAAAGCAGAAAATGCGCTATTTTAGGGCATTTTACTATTAATATATTGCAATATTTTTTTATGGTTGATCACGTTAGAATCCCCACCGCTTAATTAATATAAAAGGATTTTTCCTATGAACGTGTCCCATTTATGCAATACTGAATCGCCTGTGAGTGATTTCTCTATCCAAGGGAGCGGTTATTGCATACAGGAAGATCGAGTTACTCTCTCAATCGAACAGCTTTTGAGCAATCGCTCCGCTGTTAATATAAGTGGCAGCTTGATGCTAGAATTGTGGGCGTTGCCTACCCAATATCTAGGTGGTGGTTTTGGTGGTGAGTTGCTGGCTTATACAAGCCTTGCGCCACTTTCTGGTCAGTGTTACTTACCTAATTTATGCTTTAATTTACCTTTCACTTCTCCGACGCCAGGCCAGTGGTACATTACCCTGATGGTTCGGGAATGGGACGGCAGTCAGTACATCACGCGTGATTATGTGAATTACGAGAACCTATTTTGTGTTGAGGCTAAGCCTGTTGTTTCGCGTAGTACTAGCGATAATGTTATTTCGGTTGATTTTGGTCATGTTGATCACTCTGCTAACAACCAAAACCGTTTAGACTCTTTAGCACCTAGTCAGGTTGTTAAAGATAGTCCACTAAACCACGAGTGTGATGCAGAGAGTGCTCCACCGAAAAAAGCGGTTAAATCGGGTAAGCGTGCTAGCAAAGTAAACCCGTCAGGCAAGGCTATCGCTAAAAAAGTATCCATTAACAAAGCATCGTTAAGTGAACTTGAAAGTATTAAAGGTTTGCCCGTTAAAGTGGCAAAGTTGATTTTTCAAACTCGCCCGCATAAAAAAATTGACGAGTTATTGGCGCTAAAAGGCATGGGACCAAAACTACTTAAAAAGATTGAGCACTTGATAAAACTGTAATTATTACGAGTAGTAATCAGCTGTATTGGTCGTTAAAAGCTAGGTTTACCCTAGCTTTTTTGTGTCCATCATGGATAAGTGTTCAAGGAATAACAGGTTTGCCAGAGTAGCGAAAAGCTTCATCGGCTAACTGGTCTATCTCTTCGTCACTCATTGAACGACTAATCACTGTTATCCGTCCAAGATATACTGTTGGTAGCTCGTTATCACGCTCTTCTAAAATATATTTTATCGCTTCGGCAGTAGCAACACCTACGTCATCCCCCATACGCATTGGGGTGGCATTAAGGCTACCTTCTTTAACCTTTTGTAGCTCTTTTGCTGTACCTCCCCAGCCAGTAACGAATAGCCGATCGATACTGTTTGCTGCTTCTAGTGTATTGACAGCACCCATTGCCATTGCCGTATTAGCGTTGTGAAGCACATCTGCCTCAGGGAAGTTTTTGAGGATTAATGCCGCGCCGTCGGCGCCGCCTTTTTCTTGGTATTGTCCGAAATGTTCATAGATATTTAACCAGTAGCCGTTTTCTTGCACACAGTCACTAAACTCTTGAGATCGTTGATCATCCGTAATTCCGGGGATACCTCTATTCATGGCAAACATGATGTCTTCCCCTAAGTGGTCAATTAAAAAGTCGCATAGGGCTTTTGCGCCAATTGAACTAGAAAAGTCGAACCAAGCTTTAGGTGTATGTTGCCACTTTTTTTTAGGAGTATGGAATGCCCAAATAAAGGTTTTGAAATCAGGGCTTGAGGACAAACGTTGTATATTTTCGGATTGAACTTCTAGCTCGGATGGGCCGAATATAACATAGTCAAATTCATCTGATTGTGAGAGCACAGTATCGGTGTGGTTGGACTGTAATGCATGCTCTATTTGCTTTGATGAGAATTCTTGAGTCGTATGGGGAATGTTAAGTTCAGATAGTCGACGAGTTAGCGCCAAATAGTTGCGTGTCCAAAAATCTGAGACATCGGCACTGGGGTAAATAAGAGCGATATTGACGGGTTTACTGACTCCAATGTAAGGATCGCTTTTACTACTAACGGTTTTTTGAAAGGCCGATAAAATACCCGGTGCGTTAACTTGCTGAGGTAGCCAATAATCCCTATCATCAGCCCCCGGTAAAGTAGTATCAGCTAGGGAAGTCGAAGATAAGAGAATAGTTATTAGCATTCCCGGCCATAAAATAAACATCCTAAAAATAATCATCGTAAAAATTGCCTATACTTAGGTTAGTCGCAGGGACGGCGAGTATAAAAAGTTGAGATGCAGCCAATGAAAAGCCGTATCTCGAAATATAATGCGTTTATACCTATTGTTGTCGGTGCTGCTCATCAAAACTTCAGTTAATAAATCGTTAATCTACCAACTTTGGCTGTATTTGGCTTTGTTTTTGGCTGTTTTACCGCTTTCGGTACAAGCCGCCTTTCTGAATGAGGCGCAAGCCCGTGTTGCTGAGGCCATCGAGGTTGAGTCTCAATGGAGAGGGCCTACCAAAGGGCCGGCAGCCGGTTTGGGGAAAAATATCATTTTTATCGCTTCAGACTTACGTAATGGCGGTGTCAATGGAGTGGCAAAAGGGGTGTCTGAAGCCATCGGGCATTTAGACTGGAATTTACGTTTTCTGGATGGAGCGGGCTCCGAAACGCGTCAAGGTGCTGCTATTCGTAAAGCAATTGGCTTTTTGCCTGATGGTATTGTGTTAGGCGGGATTGATGCCAAACGTCATTCAAAGATACTTCAGGCAGCCAAAGAGCTGGGGATAACAGTGATCGGTTGGCACGCTCTACCTGACGCTAAGGGAGACGAAGAGCTGGGTGTCTTTACGAATATTACAACGGATATTAGGGAAGTAGCAGAAATAGCGGCACTGTTGTCGGTGGTAGAGGCTAATGGTTATGCCCGTGTCGTTATATTTACAGACCCCAATTATACTATTGCGTTATCAAAATCAGACAGGATGGCGGAAGTTATCAGAGAGTGCCTGCATTGTGAGTTGATTGGTATCGAACATGTACCGCTGGATAAAACCGCTGAGCAAATGCCACAAGTTGTTGGGCGTTTACTTAAAGAACACAGGGGCATTACTCATTTTCTGACGATTAATGATCTATATATCGACTTTGCGATTCCTTCTATTGAATCTGAAAAGTTTGATCATGGTACAGCGCCTATTAGCCTATCAGCGGGAGATGGTAGCTCAGCTGCTTTCCAGCGTATACGTGAAGGCGTGCATCAAGGTGCAACCGTGGCAGAGCCGCTTCTTCTACATGGTTGGCAAATTGTAGATGAGTTTAATCGCGCTTTTCTTCTCCAAAAGCCCAGCGGGTATTCGGCTGCGGTTCACTTGGTGACAGATGAAAATATCGATCAGGTTGTAAATAGTGCGGGCATTTATGACCCTCCCAATGAGTATCGAGAGTCTTATTTAGATATGTGGAAAAAGTAGACGATGAAGAAAGCTGTGTTAACGCTAGGTGCACGTTTAGCTATAACAGTCTTTATGCTGATGGCCATAACAGGGGTAGGTTTTGGTATTGTTATCAGCGCTTTATATTCCGTGGAATCTATTTTAGAAACAGAGTCGAGTGAACACGTTTCTTCTTTGACCACAAACTCGGTAGTGAGCCGTCAAATATTTGAACTGTCGACACGTGTTCAATTACTAGAGCAAACGTTTTTATACAATGAATCTATCCTGACAGAGGAGGGATTCAATATTGATGAGCAGCTTCAGCTGATGCGTGGTTTATCAACAAATGATGACTTTAAAAAGCACATGGACCTGTTTATTGAAGACTTTCACCGATTTTTAGGTAATTCACTGACGCTAAATCGTATTCTGCAAGAGTTAGGGCACATTGATGTTGGGCTAGGAGAGCAAATAGATCAGCTAGATTTATTAGTGGCCGAAGATAAGGTCGATCAACTACTGGACAAGAAATACACTTACATTACGGATCATATCGATTTAATGAACATGCTCCGGGAAAGCTATCTCGAAGTAGGTAAGATGGTAGGGGCTATACGCAGTCGCATTACGCCCGAAACAGAAAAAGTCGTTATTTTAGAAGTGCTTAAAGAGCTAGATATTTTCCGGTTACACCTAGCAAACTTAGAAGCTTCTAACGAGGCTATCGCACAAGATAAAAGGCAGCTTTCGCGAGCATTGGCAAAATACACCGCCGTATTACGTAAATTACGAGCGAATTTAGATCAACGATGGATTGTGATGGAGTCGTTGCTTGATTCGCAAAATCAACTTCTTAGCTTTGTGGAAACAACAGAATACCAAGTGCAAGAAAGCGCGCTCAGCCTAAAAGAGCGTTTAGAACAAGATATTGGGGACCTTCGGTTTGTGGTGTTGGTAACCGCTCTGGTTGCCGTTATATTTGGAGTGGTTTTTATCAGCTTAATGGTAAAGCGGCACATACGGCGTCCCTTGGATGCCCTGATTGATGGCTTTTATCAGCTGGAGTCTAGTGAGTTTAACCAACGTATATCGCTGAATCGAACAGACGAATGGAACACAATCGAGAAAGCGTTCAACCAAATGGCGAGTCGTTTAGAAGAAATTTATCGTCAATTAAATAACGAAAAGAAAAACTTCAATTATTTAGCTCATCATGACCCCTTAACTGGGATGGCGAACCGGTTATACATAAACCAGCAATTGGACTCGGTGATTGCTCATTCTCGAAAGCAGGGTAAACCATTTACCTTATTGTATTTAGACGTCGACCAATTTAAGAACATCAATGATTCTTTAGGGCATGGTGCTGGTGACCAGCTACTCAAAGAAGTATCAGATAGGCTATTAGACGTTATCGGTGCAAATGGGCATGTGGCTCGTTTAGGTGGCGATGAGTTCATGGTGCTGTTCCCGAATGTCCAGAGCATTAAAGCCGTTAGCGTGTTTGCGGAGGCAATCAATAGAGCGTTACGAAAAGCGTTTACGCTTGAAGGTGAGCCTATCTATGTGACAAGTAGCATAGGTGTGTGCCAGTACCCTGAGCATGGGGATAATGTTGAAACTTTAGTACGTAATGCTGACACCGCGATGTATTACGCAAAAAGACAAGGCCGAGATCAGTTTTGTGTTTACACGGACGCAATGACGCATGAAGCACATGATCTAATTTATAAAAGTGCAGGGATCAGAAGGGCGTTGGAGAACGATGAGTTTGAGCTTCTGTTTCAGCCTCAATTTGATATTGTTGCCCCTACTATTATTGGGGCTGAAGCCCTTATTCGCTGGAACCATCCGGAACTAGGTCAGCTTTCACCGGATGCATTTTTGGATGTTGCAGAGCAAACAGGGTTGATCTTAGATATTGATGATTGGGTATTTAAACAAGTGGCTGCGCTAGTTTCTGAATGGAAGTCACAAGGCTTTAATTTAGACGGTATATCTTTCTCGGTGAACTTCTCCGGTCGGAAGTTTTTTGAACCAGGGCTGGGTAAACAATTGGATGATGTGATCGCTATGTACGATTGCTCAGCCACTCAGTTAGTACTAGAAATTACAGAACGAGACATGATGAGCCGTTTTGATTTGAGTGCGGCGACCATCAAAGATTTACGTAAACGGGGCTATCGTGTATCAATTGATGATTTTGGTACGGGATATTCTTCACTGGCATCACTTAAAAATTTACCGGCAGATACAATAAAGCTAGATCGCAGCTTTATATTGGATATAGTTACTTCGGACCGTGATTTGGCGATTGTTAAATCGGTCATGACATTGGCTGAAGAGCTGGGTTTAAGTGTTGTAGCTGAAGGCGTTGAGACCCAAGATCAGGTTGATAGCTTGATATCGATTGATTGTCAGTATGCCCAGGGCTACCACTTTGCTTATCCATTAAGAGAAGATCAGTGGATGCTATTATTATCAGCATACAATAATGCGTTACCTAGAACTTCGTAATCTAGTAGGCTCGCGCTTGCCTATTTAGCTGTGTTAGCCGCAAGAGTACCAAAGTGCCATTGTTTACTTGTTGCTTTGTGATTTACTCAAATAAAAAACCGTAGGATGGAATTATGCGTTTTTGGCTGCGTTATTGTGCTGTTTGGGTTACCTGGCTGTCACTGCTGCTTCCATCCGTGGGGTGGTCTCAGGCAGACAGCGAGTTGCCCGATGGGTTTATGTCTGAAAAGCCCTCTATTCAACTCTTTAAAGCGTACGCTGAGTTCAAGATGGCCAATTATGAAATGGCCAAAATGATGTGGCAGAACATCCAAGGAAATGCACGCCCAGAAGCGTTGTTTAACTTAGGTATTTTGTACGATGAGGGCAAAGGGGTAGAAGCATCCCTAACGCAAGCTATTCAATATTACGAAGCCGCCGCGCAGTCGGGTAGTCGTGCTGCTGCCTACCAGTTAGGAGCAATTTACCTCCATGACAAACGCATAGCTAGCGATAAGGCGTTGGCTAACCATTGGTTATCAATAGCGGCCTTACGTGGTGACAAAGATGCAGCGCGCATGCTTGGGCGTTTGGATAATGTAAATGATGATATGGTTGAGGTGCGTGTTTTATTAGCCGAAGGCAAGGATGTAGAGGCGGCAAATCAATTAATCACCTTAGCGGAATTAGGTAATATTGACGCTAAAGCTGAATTGGCTTGGTTGTACGAGGCTGGTATTGGTGTCAAGAAAGATCTCAATCAGGCGGCTACGCTATTCGCCCAAGCAGCCGAAGGGGGCAGTGCCGATGCACAATACGCAATTGCGGTAATGTCATTGACGGGGACAGGGGTTGTAAAAGATAAAGCGGCAGGGGTTCAGTGGCTTCGTAAAGCCGCTGCGCAACATCACCCCTCTGCTATTAAAGTACTTGTTGAGCTAACCGAATAAGTACACTGTTCGGCTAGCTCAGTATCTGAGCTCTATTAAACCTGAATTGCTTCAGGTACTTCTATACTGGTTGGGTCAGCATCTATTGTCGGTGGAGGAGACGCTGGTGTTGTGCTCTTGATGTACGAAGTGAGAAAACTTTTTTCTTCTTCAGATAAGCGTAAGCCCATTTTTGTACGTCGCCATAAGACATCTTCTTCACTAACAGCCCATTCATGAGTCATTAAATAGTCCACTTCTTTCTGGTACAACGAAGCACCAAAATGTTGACCTAAATCGCTGATAGACTGGCACCCCTCTAAAAAGCTGTAGCAAGCTGTGCCATAGGTACGCACGAAACGATTTACTAAAGCTGCCGGCAACCAAGGGTACTGTTCAGTAATGGTTTTTGCTAGGTTCTCGGTGGATTCAAAATCTCCGCCTGGTAACTTCGCTGTTTTTGTCCAAGCTCCCGTGCTATTTGGGAAAAATGGCTCGATAGCATTCGTAGCAGCTTCGGCCAATTTCCGGTATGTAGTGATCTTACCTCCAAAAATGGAGAGTAATGGAGCTTGTTGCGCAGGGGCGTCGAGCTCGAATGAATAGTCGCGAGAGGCTTTCTGAGCTTCGCCGCGTTCGTCGTCCATTAATGGTCGGACCCCAGAGTAGGCCCACACTATGTCATCTGGTTGAATGGTATGTTTAAAGTGATCATTAACCACTGAACATAAGTAATTAACTTCGTCTTGGGAAATTTTTACTGCCGACGGATCGCCTTTATAATCGACGTCTGTAGTTCCAATGAGTGAGAATTCATCTTCATAAGGAATCACAAAAACGATACGGTTATCTTCATTTTGAAGAATATAAGCTTCAGGCTCATCATGTATCTTCGGCACAATAATGTGGCTGCCTTTGACTAAGCGAATCTGTTTGGGTGCTTTAACCTGTATCGCCTCTTCAAAAAAGTGGCTGGCCCACGGCCCCGTTGCATTTATTAATGCTTTGCTCATGACCGTTTGTTCGACACCCGTGCGCTTATCTTTGAGTGTTAACTCCCACAACGCGCCAACACGTTTGGCTCGTAGGCATTGTGTATTTGTTTTTACGTCAGCTCCATTAGCGTGAGCCGCTTGAGCACACAGCACTACCAAGCGTGCATCATCAACCCAACCATCCGAGTACTCAAACCCTTTGGTAATGGAAGATTGCATAGGACTAGTGGCATCAAATTTTATAGAGCGCGAACCGGCTAAGCGTTCACGTTTGGCAAGGTTGTCGTATAAGAATAGGCCAATGCGTATCATCCATGCAGGGCGCAGATGGGGGCGGTGAGGAAGACGAAAGCGTAAGGGCCACATAATGTGAGGCGCGTTATTGAGCAAGGACTCTCGTTCGGCGAGCGCTTCTTTAACTAACCTAAATTCGTAGTGCTCCAAGTAGCGTAAGCCACCATGGATCAATTTGCTGCTGTTAGAGGAAGTGGCAGAGGCTAGGTCGTTCATTTCGCACAGCATCACTTGTAAACCACGACCACTGGCATCCATCGCAATCCCGGCGCCGTTAACGCCTCCACCGATCACAACTAGATCGTATGTCATTTGATGTTCTGCCATGTGGAGTCCTCTATTACGTCGTTATTATTAGGTTATGCAAAGTGAGATTTAGCAATGTACCCAGTTAGAATGAATCAATAATGGATTCGAAAGTGAAATAAATCAACCATAAACGAACATTAAAAGGCGTATTTTGGAATTTATTTACATCGATTACGAATTTTTACTGGGGTTTTGGTTCGCTTTCGAAGGGGTTGTAAAAGATGCAGCGTGGCAGAGCGGCAGAGTGAACTGTGAAGAGCGTTTTGTTGGTTAGCTGGTATGTAAAACTACGTTATGCTCTTTCAGGAGTCGGCACATATCTTGGCTAGGGGATTTTTCGGTGAAGACATGATCCATCTGAGTAATATTCCCTAAGCGGACCATCGCGCTGCGGCCAAACTTATCGCTGTCTGCTCCAAGCAAAACTTGGCGAGAGTTGTTAATGATCATTTGTGCAACTCGAACTTCTCGGTAATCAAAATCGAGCAGGGAACCATCTTCATCGATACCGCTAATACCAATAATCCCAAAATCCATTTGGAATTGGTTCATAAAATCTACCGTTGCTTCACCAATGATGCCACCGTCACGATGGCGAACCTCGCCTGCAGCAATAATAATTTTGAAGTCTTCTTTAACCGACAAAATGGTTGCCACGTGCAAGTTATTAGTCACAATTTGCAAATTTTTGTGATGCAAAAGCGCTTGTGCAACGGTTTCCGTTGTAGTGCCGATGTTAATAAACAAAGAGGAGCCGTCAGGGATTTGCTTGGCAATAGCCGTTGCTATCTTTTGCTTTGCTTCCAAGTTCATGATTTTGCGGGTTTGGTACGCGGTGTTGACCGTACTGGATTCTATGCCTGCGCCACCATGATGGCGTTTAATCTTGTCGGATTCGGCAAGTTGATTCAGATCACGACGAATGGTTTGTGGCGTAACTTGGAAATGCTCAACTAGCTCATCAATAGTGACAAACCCTTTTTGTTGGATCATTTCAAAGATCTGGTCTTGGCGCCTTTTTTGAGTCATTCGTTGATCTCTTGTTTTAATGCGGGTGTTTAGCAATTATTTTTAAATGGAGTTTGCGCCATACTGATATGTGTTAATTCACCGTGTGACGGCACAAGTAAACTATTAATAATTGGGAATAAATTAATAGAATTATATAACTAATTATAAGTCGCTAATGGAGTGGTGTGTAGGGATAAAAACAAAATAATCGTTATAAAGGAGTTGCTTTTTTTTTCGAAAAAGTAAAAATACGAACAAAAAAGAACAATTACTCTCAGGATCACCTCATGAATCAGTACATTCTGGCAATTGATCAGGGCACAACAAGCTCGCGCGCTATTCTGTTTAATTATGATGGAAGTATACACGCTACCAGTCAGCAAGAGTTTACACAGCATTTCCCGAAGGATGCATGGATCGAGCATGAACCCGGTGATATTTGGAGTTCGGTACTTCAGACATGCCGACATGTTATTCAGGACAATAATGTTGATGTGGCTGATATTGGTTCCATCGGAATAACAAACCAGCGTGAAACGACACTGGTCTGGGATCGTAAGACCGGAGAGCCAGTTTACAACGCTATAGTATGGCAAGACCGACGCACCGCGGCTTATTGTGAATCCTTAAACGAGGCGGGCTACGCCGACATGATAGCCGATAAAACGGGGTTGTTAATTGATCCGTATTTTTCGGCAACCAAGTTGCGCTGGATTCTTAATGAAGTGCCCGGCGTACGTGAGCGAGCAGAAAAGGGTGAGTTGGTATTTGGAACGGTTGATACTTTTCTGTTGTGGAACTTAACAGGTGGGCGCTCTCACTTGACGGATGCTACTAACGCTTCACGAACCCTCTTGTTTAATATCCATAGCCAATCATGGGATGAAGAGCTGTTATCTTTGTTTGATATACCTGCCAGTATGTTGCCCGAAGTGCTGGATTCATCGGATGATTTTGGCTCCTTGGATGCTGATATTTTAGGTAAGCCCATTCCGGTTTATGGGGTGGCAGGGGACCAGCAAGCAGCAATGGTCGGTCAAACCTGCTTCAAGCCTGGTATGGCAAAAAGCACCTATGGTACGGGGTGCTTCCTAATGTTGAATACGGGTGATAAGCCGCTGCGCTCGGAACACCGCTTGTTAACCACGGTCGCTTACCGGATTAACGGCAAGCCAACTTATGCACTGGAAGGCAGTATTTTTATTGCCGGCGCTACCATCCAGTGGTTACGTGACGGTTTACAGCTCATTGAAAACGCAAAAGATGCTGAACCGCTGGCGGTGCAGACGGATGTAGACCACGGCGTCTATCTCGTGCCTGCCTTTACAGGGCTGGGTGCTCCGCATTGGGACCCGAATGCGCGCGGCGCTATTTTTGGTTTAACCAGAGATACCGGGATTAAAGAGATTGTGACTGCGGGTCTTCAGGCTGTGTGTTATCAAACTAAAGATTTACAAAAAGCAATGGAAGAAGATGGAGAGCGTCCAATAGCGTTACGAGTTGATGGCGGTATGGTCGCGAATAATTGGGTGCTGCAATTTCTAGCTGATGTACTCGGAGCGACGGTCGATCGCCCTGAAATTATTGAAACAACAGCGCTTGGTGCGGCTTATCTGGCTGGCCTCAAGGCTGGCGTATTTTCTTCATTAGACGATTTGGCGAGTCGATGGCGCTGTGAACATCGCTTTGAGCCGGTAATGACCAAAGAAAAGCGTGATGGTTTGTATGCTGGCTGGGTTAAAGCAATTGATAAAGTGCAAAGCTAAAACTGTGTTTCTCAGCCGCATTAGCGGCTAATTGTCTCAACAGTAGCGGGTTAACGTATACCCGCTACTTTTAAGCGTTTATAGAGCGTATTACGGCTTATATTGAGCGCTTTGGCTGTTTTTGAGACGTTGCCTTCATAATATTCAAACATGCTCAGTGTTTGGGCTTGTATGTCATCACTTAGCGTATCCGTAGTTTTAATATCTGAATGGGTTATTTGGGAATCAGGAGATATTGCTGGGTGGCCGTGTTGTAAGCTGGCTGCTGTATCAGTTGCTTGTGCCATCGCTAATGGTGAGTTTTCGAGATCGTTAAAAAAGTCATCGGGTAGGTGGCTGCTATTTATTGGATCGCTATCAGCCATAGCTAATGCTATTTGGATAACACTGACCAACTGACGAATGTTGCCAGGCCATGGGTGCTGTTCGAATAAATGTAAAAGTTGTTCCGAAAGCGGGTGCGTTTGTTCTGGTGATGCTTCCATCTTATATATTTCTTGGATGAGCTGCCGCTTATCGAGACGCTCACGCAAGGGCGGTAGTTCCAAGTTTAGCCCACTCACTCGGTAGTATAGATCCTGCCTAAAGTTATTTTGTTGTACCTCATCCTTTAGACTTCGGTTAGTGGCTGATATTAACCGGATATCAATAGGGAAGGATTCGGTTGAGCCCAAGGGGGTTACTTTGCGCTCTTGAAGCACGCGCAGTAACCGGGCCTGAGCCTTGGTTGGCATCTCACCTATTTCATCTAAAAAGAGAGTGCCTTTGTGGGCTTTTCTAATCAGCCCAATCGCGCCTTTCTGATTAGCACCAGTGAAAGCCCCCTTAACATATCCGAAGAGTTCTGACTCAACCAGCTCGCTTGGGATAGCCGCGCAGTTAACGGCCACCAGTGAATGTTGATGGCGCGAACTGTGTTCATGTAAGGCTTTTACAAATACCTCTTTACCCACACCCGTTTCTCCGTGGATAAGAATAGGAATATCTTTCTCTATTAAACGCGAGGCTTGTTGCACGCATTTGTCGACTCGCGGATCACCAAAGCTGATCCGATTAAGCGAAACAGTAGGGGAGTGCGTAGGGGCTGTGTTTTTAGTTGGCGTGTTGCGAAAATCGACCGCATCAACAATCGCTTGTGCGGGTTTGCGTATAATCGCTTGCATTTGGTAGCCATGTTGCGTGCGCAGTCGCATTGGTAGATTGTCGGGTTGGTGCTTCATATCAAAAAAACGCGTATCAAATACATCGCTGATGTTGATCATGCTCAGCTCAAAGCTTAATAGCAGTTCTGCGCGTCGGTTGGCCGATATGATCATGCCGTCCTCGTTGACGACTAATAGGCCTGACCATTGGCTATCAAGCGTATCGATATTGGTGTTGAAGGTGATTAAGAAGTGCTCATCTGCAAATTTTTTAAAAATAAGCCTGTTTTCGACAGATTGAGACATTAAACGAACCATACCAAGGGTGTGTGCTTGGGGGAGATAAGCATCGCTGGATACATCTAAAACACCCAATAGATCATGATTGGCATCATAAATAGGAGCAGCCGAGCCTATCATGAAGCGGTTGGCTTTTAGGTAATGCTCATCCCGCAATACTTGTACTGGCTGACCAGAGGCTAATACGGTACCTATTGCATTCGTGCCATTGGTTCGCTCTTGCCAGCTCACGCCCTCGCGAAAAAAAGGTTTTTGTTGCGGGGTGACAAAGCGAGAATCTCCCCAGCTTTGAAGGACTTGTCCTTTTGCGTCTGCCAGCATCACCATGCATTTACTATTGGATAAAATGTTCTCGTAGTACGGCAGTACTTCCGTTGCTGTTGTTTTGACTAGATCACCGTACATCCATTGTAGGTTTCTATAGTCTGCTTCCGGTAGGCGCTCAAGGTGTGGGCTGGATTGGTGGCTTAATCCGTATTCTTCGCAGCGCTGCCACGAAGCTTGAATGGTAGCGGTATGATCGTCTACTAAATCGTCGTTACGCATGAGCAGCTCATCTATTTTATTATCATTTTTAGTCAGGGGAGCAGAGCCATAGTGTTCAATATTAATCACAACTTAGGCTCTAAGTGTTCAATTGTTGATGTGAACACTGTTGATGTCAACACTTTTTGAACAGTTGCTTTTCGTTTTGTGTTTGTTTTTGTTCGTTATCGTGTGTTTGGGTTGTATCTAACGTGTTGTTTTTTAATGTTAGTTGGTAGGGTTTTAACCTGAGTGAAATATTTGGCATGGTTTTGGCTTTGTTTTTTTTCGAAAACGAATTTTCTGGTGTGCTGAACAGTTCACTCACTGGTTAATTTAGCAAATAATAAAAAGAACAAGGACACCACATGTCACTGACTCTTGAAAGTGTGACCCGTGTGGTTGATGGCGTGCCTTATCTCACGGATATCGACCTCACTTTGGAACCGGGCTCATTCAATGTATTACTAGGCCGAACGTTAGCCGGTAAGACCTCCTTGATGCGGTTAATGGCTGGGTTGGATAAACCTAACGAAGGCCGAGTGCTAATGAACGGTGAAGATGTAACGCATCTGCCGATTCAACAGCGCAATGTATCAATGGTGTATCAGCAGTTTATTAACTACCCCAGCTTAACGGTTTACGAGAATATTGCTTCGCCTTTGCGTTTAGCGCGCATGCCTGATTCGGAAATTAAACGCCGTGTTCAGGAAACGGCCGCGATGCTGCAAATAGAGCCATTCTTAAAGCGACGTCCGCTTGAGTTATCTGGCGGGCAACAACAGCGTACTGCCATGGCGAGAGCGTTGGTTAAAGACGCCAGCTTGATTCTCTTCGATGAGCCGCTCGTCAATCTTGATTATAAGTTACGAGAGGAGCTGCGAGCCGAGCTGCGTGAGCTATTTAAAGAGCGCCGCTCAATAGCCGTGTATGCCTCAACCGAAGCTAACGAAGCATTGGCCTTAGGAGGGGTGACAACACTCCTACACGAAGGGCGTGTTTTGCAGTCTGGCCCTGTTAATCAGGTTTACCGTAATCCAGTTAACGTTGAAGCCGCTGAACTGTTCAGTGAACCACCTATCAATTTGATGCGCGGAACGGTTACCGATACCGAGGTGACGTTCGATCAATATGCTCATTTCCCTTTAAACCAAGACTTACGCGATCTGCCGCGCGGCGATTATCAGTTTGGTATTCGCCCTAGCCATATCGGTTTAGTTCCGCATAACGATGATGACTTGGAATTGTCGATGCAGGTAGAGCTGGCTGAGATCAGTGGCTCCGAAACCTTTATGCATGTGCGTAATGATCATTTTAGCTTGGTCCTGCAATTGTCTGGTGTGCATGAATACCGCACTGACACGCCGATTAAGGTGTACCTGCCAACACATAAATTATTTGTGTTTGGTTTGGACGGCTTGCTAATCCAAGCACCGGTACAAGCTCAGGTTCTTAAGGGGTAAATCATGGCAGAAATACATTTAAAGTCATTGGCGCATAGTTATAGTGCCTCACCGCAGTCTCCTGCTGATTATGCCATTCGAGAGATGGATCATATCTGGCATCAAGGCGGGGCTTATGCGTTGTTAGGGCCTTCTGGCTGTGGCAAAAGTACCTTGCTAAATATTATCTCTGGGCTTTTGCAACCCTCAGATGGCGATATCTTGTTTGATGGTGTTCGTGTTAATGAGCTATCACCCAAAGAACGAAACATTGCACAGGTTTTTCAGTTTCCGGTTATCTACGACTCAATGAGCGTTTACGATAATTTGGCGTTCCCGTTACGCAACGCCAAAATGCCAGAAGCGAAAATTAAGGCCAAAGTCAGTGAAGTGGCAGACATCCTTGAGTTAACACCTCTGCTAAAAAATAAGGCGAAGAACCTCACCGCTGATGAAAAACAAAAAATATCCATGGGACGAGGTCTAGTTCGTGATGATGTTTCGGCTATTTTATTTGATGAGCCGCTAACGGTTATTGATCCGCACCTCAAATGGAAGTTGCGCCGTAAGCTTAAGCAAATTCATGAGCAGTTTAATTTGACCATGGTTTACGTCACGCATGATCAATTAGAAGCCTCGACTTTTGCCGATAAAATAGCGGTGATGTATGGCGGACAAATTGTACAGTTTGGTACACCGCGTGAGCTATTTGAATCACCCAACCATACTTTTGTTGGCTTCTTTATTGGTAGCCCGGGTATGAACCTTATCGAAGTGAACCGTGCTGATGGCGGCGTGTCTTTCGATGGCATCCATCTTCCTTTAAGCGATACATTGACCCGCTTTTTATCTGATCACCCGTCCGACAATATCAAGGTAGGTATTCGACCCGAGTTTGTTCACGTGTGGGATGAGGCGTCAGAAGAGGCTTTGCAGTGCGATGTGACCGCATGTGAAGACTTGGGGACTTACAAAATCTTAACGATGCGTTTGGGCGGCCAAGAAATTAAAGCGCGTTTAGACGAAGATCAGCCCATCCCTAACGGTAAGGCTTATGTCAGCTTTCCTCAGCAGTGGTTGAAGGTGTATGTAGACGAATTCCTTTTAGAGGAGGATGCGCTATGAATAAAACAGAAAATAATAAAGCGTGGTTTCTAGTGTTGCCGGTGTTTGTGCTGGTCGCATTTTCGGCAGTTATCCCGTTAATGACGGTAGTGAACTATTCGGTTCAAGATATTTTTGATCAAAATACAGCGTACTTTGTTGGCGCTGAATGGTTTAGAGAAGTGCTGCGTAATGAAGATTTGCATGATTCGCTAATTCGGCAATTTATTTATTCATTTGCCGTCCTTGCCATTGAAATTCCACTAGGCATTTGTGTCGCACTTGTGATGCCAACCAAAGGGAAAATGGCTTCGTTGTGCCTGATACTGGTCGCGATTCCTTTGTTAATTCCGTGGAATGTTGTTGGCACTATTTGGCAGGTTTTCGGACGTGCTGATATCGGTCTATTTGGTGCGGCGCTCAATGGAATGGGCATCGATTACAATTACTCCGCTAACACGGGTGATGCATGGGCAACGGTGCTGTTAATGGATGTGTGGCATTGGACACCTTTGGTTGCTTTGTTGTGTTACTCGGGTTTGCGGGCAATCCCTGATGCTTTTTACCAAGCGGCTGAAATCGACCGAGCATCAAAATGGGCCGTTTTCCGCTATATCCAGCTGCCACGCCTAAAAAGTGTGTTGGTGATTGGGATTCTGCTGCGCTTTATGGACAGCTTTATGATCTACACCGAACCTTTTGTATTAACAGGCGGCGGACCAGGTAACTCAACGACTTTTCTTAGCCAAACTCTAACCAAAATGGCGATTGGCCAGTTTGATTTAGGGCCAGCGGCGGCATTCTCTTTGGTTTACTTCTTGATTGTATTACTGGTGTCTTGGTTGTTCTTTACAACGATTAGCCACATGGATAAAGCGAAGTGAGGTGGATGAAATGATGAATTCAAAACGCAAGTCCATGGGTATGGCGCTGTATATTTTATTTGTGTTGGTCCCAATCTATTGGTTGATCAATATGTCCTTTAAAACCAACGAAGAAATATTAGGAGGGCTGACTTTCTGGCCCGAGAACTTCACGTTGGCTAATTATCATGTGATCTTTACCGACCCAACTTGGTACAACGGCTATTTGAACTCAATGGCTTATGTATTTATGAACGTGGTGCTGACGTTGTTGGTTGCATTACCTGCAGCTTATGCATTTAGCCGTTATAAGTTTGTTGGTGATAAGCATTTGTTTTTTTGGTTATTAACTAACCGCATGGCACCGCCTGCTGTCTTTTTGCTGCCTTTCTTCCAGCTCTACTCATCAGTGGGGCTGTTCGATACACATATCGCCGTTGCGTTGGCGCACTGTTTGTTCAACGTGCCTTTGGCTGTATGGATTTTGGAAGGTTTTATGTCGGGCGTACCGCGTGAAATTGATGAAACAGCTTATATCGATGGCTACAGCTTTCCTCGTTTCTTTGGCCGTATTTTTATTCCTATGATCAGTTCGGGTATTGGCGTAACGGCTTTCTTTGCTTTTATGTTTTCGTGGGTTGAGCTATTGCTGGCGCGCACGTTGACGTCTGTCGATGCTAAGCCGATTGGTGCCATCATGACACGTACCGTTGGTGCTACTGGTATTGATTGGGGCGTTTTAGCAGCGGCTGGTACGTTAACTATTATTCCTGGGCTGCTTGTTATCTGGTTTGTCCGTAACCATGTGGCTAAAGGCTTTGCACTGGGCCGAGTTTAAGGAGACATCATATGTTTAGTTGGATGGCATGGACCCCTGTGGTCGCAATCTTTTTCTCGACCATAGCGTTAATCCTAGTGGGTATGACCGTGTATGAAGTTCGTAATCCTTGTGTTGAACGCCGTGGCTTTTTGCCTATTGCTACCACGCGAGGTGATCGATTATTCATTGGTTTATTAACATCTGCTTACATTCATTTAGGGGTGTTAGCTGTATCTGATATGACCTTGTGGATACCGCTTACTATCTCGGTAGTGTGGCTGGCTATTGTTATGCGCTGGGGTTGATCTAGGTAATTGGTATAACTTAGTTCAGTTTGGCGCGAGAAATACTCAAATAATTTCGAAATCGAACAAATCAGGGTTGAAATATGTTCTAAAACGAATTAATTTCGTTCCTGATTATTCGATTTACTGCTTTCGATTTTCTTTTCACCGATGCGCTCATTGAATGAATGAAAGTTGAAAACGAATAAAAGTAGGGTTTGTGGAGAAGCTCTACTTTTAAACATCACTCACTTCCGAGAGGTTAAGATGAAAAAAAATAATAAATTACCAAAAGTGTTACTGATGAGCGTTGCCGTTGCTGCAGCGGGATTAGGGATGAGCATCCAAGCGTATGCTGATCAATACCTAGATGCGGCTAACAAATGGGTCGCTGATGAGTTTGCTGAATCGACGCTGGATAAAGCAGCTCAGCTAGAGGAAATGAAGTGGTTTACTGAAGCGGCCAAGCCGTTCCGCGGCATGACCATTAATGTTGCATCCGAAACCATAGCTACACATGAGTACGAAGCCAAAGTGCTTGCCAAAGCATTTGAAGAGATCACAGGGATTAAGGTCAATCATGACTTGATCCAAGAAGGCGATGTGGTCGAAAAGTTGCAAACGCAAATGCAGTCGGGTCGTAATATTTATGATGCGTATATCAATGACTCAGACTTGATCGGTACACATTTCCGTTACGGCAAAGTTGTGCCTATTTCGGACATGATCGAAGGCGATGGCAAAGATTACACCTTGCCAACTTTAGATCTTGAAGACTTTATAGGTCTGAGCTTCACCACTGGGCCCGACGGTAAAGTCTATCAATTACCAACGCAGCAGTTTGCTAACCTATATTGGTTCCGTGCTGACTGGTTCGCACGTGACGATCTTAAAAAGCAATTTAAAGAAATTTACGGCTATGATTTGGGTGTACCCGTTAACTGGTCTGCTTATGAAGACATCGCAGAATTCTTTTCTAAGCATGTAAAAACGATTGATGGTGAAACCGTCTACGGCCACATGGATTATGGTAAGAAAGATCCATCATTGGGCTGGCGTTTTACTGATGCATGGTTCTCTATGGCAGGGGCAGGTGACAAAGGGATTCCAAACGGCTTGCCAGTCGATGAGTGGGGTATCCGAGTTGAAGGTTGTCGCCCTGTAGGCTCAAGCGTAACACGCGGCGGAGCAACTAACGGCCCAGCAGCGGTTTATGCTACTGAAAAATATGTGGATTGGATGCGTGATTACGCGCCACCAGAAGCGCAAGGTATGACGTTCTCTGAAGCAGGCCCTGTGCCAGCACAAGGCGCTATTGCACAGCAAATTTTCTGGTACACCGCCTTTACGGCTAGCATGACCACAAAAGGGTTGCCGGTTGTTAATGAAGATGGCACACCAAAATGGCGCATGGCTCCTTCACCTAAAGGACCTTATTGGCAAGAAGGTATGAAGCTGGGCTATCAGGATACGGGCGCTTGGACGTTTATGACTTCTACGCCAGAGAAACAACGCTTGGCTGCATGGCTTTATGCTCAGTTTACAGTCGCTAAAACGGTTTCATTGAAGAAGACACTTGTCGGTTTAACGCCTATTCGTGAATCTGACATTCAATCAGAAGCTATGACTAAAGCGGCTCCTATGTTGGGTGGTTTGGTTGAGTTCTATCGCAGTCCAGCGCGTACGCAGTGGAGTCCGACAGGCACTAACGTACCTGACTATCCTAAGCTAGCTCAGCTGTGGTGGAAATACGTTTCTGAAGCGGCTTCAGGTGAAAAAACAGCCCAAGAAGCATTGGATGGTTTAGCGGGTGCTCAGGATAAAGTGATGCAGCGTTTAGAGCGCGCTAATGTTCAAGGTGAGTGCGGTCCTAAGTTAAATCCAGAGCGCGATGCGCAGTACTGGTTTGATCAGCCAGGAGCACCTAAACCTAAGCTAGCTAATGAAAAGCCGCAAGGTAAAACCGTGGCTTACGAAGAGTTACTGAAAAGCTGGCAGCAGTAACAGCAAGGAAGACGTTGTAGCATGTTGCTTTTGGCCCCTTCGCGTAAGCGTTAGGGGTCTTTTTGCATTAAAGGCCTGTTGTTTTTTTATCTTGTTTTTGGGTTGAGATACTCCGTATGAAAACCTTAGCACAGTCGTACAATCAATCATTAATTTCACCTTTTAATATGACCCAATTGCCACAAATCTGCTTTGGTAATGGGGTGTTTTCTCAGTTGGTTTCTCACATCATCCGTTGGGGGAAAAGGCCGTTATTAGTCACAGGGGCTTCTTCTTTTCGGAAAACTCGACAATGGTCGACCTTGATCGAAGAGTTAACACATGCCGGTATAACCTATGAGACCTATGCTATTGCTGGTGAGCCAACGCCAGATCAGGTTGATCAAGCCGTAACGCAGTTTTCTGGACAAGTAGATGTGGTCGTGGGTTTAGGCGGAGGGAGTGCATTGGATGCCGCTAAAGCCATCGCAGGTTTGCTGGGGCTACCTGAACCATTTGCTGTTCGGGATTTTTTGGAAGGTGTAGGGGTGGAACGCGCTTATACTGGGCCGTCTTTACCTTTTATTGCGGTTCCAACTACCGCAGGAACAGGGAGTGAGTTAACAAAAAATGCGGTCATCACCCAGCATGGAGCTGGAGGCTTTAAAAAATCTTTCCGTGATGATCAATTACTGGCTAAAGTTGCTATTGTTGATCCTGAGCTGCTTCATTCATGCCCGCGGTCCGTAATGGTGGCTAATGCGATGGATGCGCTAACCCAATTGATTGAATCCTACACATCGCCTAAGGCTAATCCAATGACATTGGCGTTAGTCGAAAGCGGTTTAACACATTTTGTTGCTGCCTTTGATCCCGGCCAGGTCCAACCCGTTAACGATTACGCTGGTATCGCATATGCGGCGATGATATCGGGGTTGTGTTTGGCGCAAACGGGTTTAGGAGCTGTTCATGGTATAGCTTCGCCCTTGGGTGCTTATTTTTCTATACCTCACGGAGAAGCTTGCGGTATTTTGCTGGCTGACACGACTGCGGTTAATGTAGCGGCGATGCAAGCGAGAGATTTAGATAATGTAGCGCTGTGTCGGTATCACAAGGTAGCAGAGTTGCTAGGCTGTGGTGGCACACATGAGTTGGTAGCCTTGATGCACCAATGGCAATGTGAGGCACAGTTGCCTTCGTTATCATCCTTCGGCATTACTGAGCAGGATTTTGCCTCTATCGTGGCGGCTTCTGGGGGTAATAGTATGAAAACAAACCCGATAAAATTATCGCCTGATGAGCTTGAAGCAATTCTCCTCGCTTGCATTTAAGTAACAAGATAGTCATTTAGGTCTAATAACCTGTTTGGGTAAACAGGATTGCCGTATGAGTTGAGTAGATAGCCTTATGAATACGGGTGCAAATGCTATATAGTACGCATCCGCTTTTTCTCGTATTGAATTGCCTCGTCAACGAAACTCCAGGACCTAAATTGTGATTTCTACCGCTAACATCACCATGCAATTTGGCGCTAAGCCATTGTTCGAAAATATTTCCGTCAAATTTGGTAACGGTAACCGTTATGGTTTGATTGGTGCGAATGGGTGCGGCAAGTCCACCTTTATGAAGATTTTGGATGGTTCGTTAACTCCCACCTCTGGAAATGTGTCGTTAACTCCTAACGAGCGCCTAGGTAAATTGCATCAAGATCAGTTCGCGTTTGAAGAATACAGCGTGGTTGATACGGTGATTATGGGCCATAAAGAGCTTTGGGAAGTAAAGCAAGAGCGCGATCGTATTTATTCCTTACCAGATATGTCAGAAGATGACGGCATGAAAGTCGCTGAACTTGAAGTGCTGTTTGCTGAAATGGATGGTTACAGCGCAGAGAGCCGCGCTCAAGAGATTTTAATAGGTGCGGGTATCGAGCAAGACTTGCACTTTGGGCCGATGAGCGAGGTCGCTCCGGGTTGGAAGTTACGTGTCTTATTGGCGCAGGCTCTATTTTCTGATCCTGATATTTTGTTGCTTGACGAGCCGACCAACAACTTGGACATTAATACGATTCGTTGGCTGGAAGGTGTTCTCAACGAGCGTAAAAGTACCATGGTTATCATTTCACATGACCGTCACTTTTTGAATGCTGTTTGTACTCACATGGCGGATATCGACTATGGTGAGCTACGTGTTTACCCCGGTACCTATGATGACTTTATGATGGCATCGACACAGGCACGTGAGCGTTTACATTCAGAAAATGCGAAAAAAAGTGCACAAATTGCTGATTTACAACAGTTTGTTAGTCGTTTCTCTGCAAACGCTTCTAAGGCGAAACAGGCGACATCTCGAGCTAAGCAGCTAGAAAAAATTAAGCTGGATGAAGTAAAGCCATCTAGCCGTGTAAACCCGTACATTCGTTTTAACCAAGATAAGAAGCTTTTTCGTCAAGCGTTAACATTAGAAAATGTAGGCCACGGTTACGAGGAAGGCTTGTTATTTAAGGGAGGCGAGTTGCTGCTGGAGGCGGGTTCTCGTTTGGCCATTATTGGTGAGAACGGTGCAGGTAAAACTACCTTATTGCGTTGTTTGATCGGTGAGTTAGAAGCTCAGCAAGGGGATATAAAATGGGCTGAAAATGCAACTATTGGGTATTGTCCTCAAGATAGCACAGAAGATTTTGACTGCGATCTGACTTTGTTTGATTGGATGAGTCTATGGCGCAAGCCAAACCACGATGACCAGATTGTGCGTGCAACATTGGGTCGGCTTTTATTTTCTGCTGATGATTTCAACAAGAAGGTGAAAGTTTGCTCCGGTGGTGAAAAGAACCGCTTATTATTTGGTAAGTTGATGATGTCTGATCCTAACGTTCTGGTGATGGATGAGCCGACTAACCATTTGGATATGGAAGCGATTGAAGCATTGAACCTTGCATTGGAAAATTACCCTGGCACGCTCATTTTTGTAAGCCATGACCGTGAATTTGTATCGTCATTGGCAACGCGTGTTATTGAGATTAAAGACCAAAAGCTAAATGATTTCCAAGGAACGTATGAAGAGTTTTTGGCGCATCAATTAGCACAGCAAGCTGGTAATAAATAAACCTGAAACCATTCAGGTTCTCTTTAAAAAAAGCCCACAAATAGTGGGCTTTTTTGTGGATGCTCAGTTGTTAAATAGCATCAATGTATTGCGTAAAACTAACGCTTTAGAAGGGTGTTGTACCCGGGGAAATGGTGTTAGGTTGATTATCAAAAATAAACAGAGCTTGATGTAATGGCATTACAAAATATGAATCGCTGGTCTGCCTTATTTGTTATTTGTATCGGTGTTGTATGTGTACTCACAACATGGTTCTCGGCTACAGCCGTTGTTCCGGAGCTTATCAAAGCGTGGGAGTTATCGGCTGGGCAAGCGGCGTGGTTAACGAACGGTGTGCAAATAGGGTTTGTTGTAGGAGCGATCGCGTCATCCTTGGTTAACCTGCCCGATATTATCCGTTTACCAAAGCTGATGGCTTTATCCGCATTAGGAGCAGCGGTTGCGAACGGCTTGTTGCTATTAGAGCCTTCAATAGAGTTAGCGGTAGGTTTGCGTTTTCTGACGGGCGTTTTTTTGGCTGGGGTGTACCCTGCGGCATTAAAGATTATGTCCACATGGTTTACAAAAGGGCGAGGGTTAGCTTTGGGGTTTCTCATTGGTGCTTTAACCATTGGCTCATCTGCGCCTCATTTATTTAGGGCGCTAATTGATGATATTGAGTGGCATTGGGTTGTGGCAGGGTCATCTGTGGCAACGCTTGTAGGAACGCTGCTGTTCATAACTGTGGTCAAAGAAGGGCCTAATGCTTTTGGCCGTGCGGTATTTAATCCGCGGCAGTGTTTACAGGTGTTTACGTCAAAGCCCCTGTTGCTGGTCAACCTTGGTTATTTTGGTCATATGTGGGAATTGTATGCTATGTGGGCATGGATTTTGGCCTTTACTAATGCAGCTGCCTCTCAGCTAACTGTTGTGCCTTTTGGGTCTACCTCCATGTTTTGTTTTGTGATTGTCGCGGCAGGCAGCATTGGCTGTGTATTGGGAGGCGTGCTATCGGATAAATTTGGTCGTTGTTTAACTACGATCGGGATGATGTTTGCTTCAGGGGTGTGCGCATTCGCTATTGGTTTTTTCTTTGATGGTCCGGCTTGGCTTTTAGCTGTCATCGCCATTATGTGGGGAGTCACCATTATAGGTGATAGTGCTCAATTTTCGGCGGCGGTTACTGAGCTAGCAGATCATCACTTTGTCGGCACTGCTTTGGCCCTTCAATTAGGAATAGGCTTTGCACTAACGGTGTTAGCTATTTCTTGGATTCCTATTTTTGTTGAATGGATAGGTGGATGGCAGTGGGCGTTTTTATTGTTGGTTCCAGGCCCGGTAGTGGGAATTATTGCTATGTCGTTGCTTAGGGCGCATCCAGATGCAGTGAAGCTGGCTGGTGGCGCAAAATAAAGGCTTTCCTTGGGGAGCTAGCGGCCTAGATGGTTGTAATGATTGATCCATAGCGGGGGAGCATACAGATCAACCCTTACGCGCACTTAGGTCGCTAGCGAGGGGAAATTTAATGTGTGTGCTAATCCTCCTTAGGTTAAAAGTTATAGGTAAGCCCAAGTCTCAGATGCCGTCCTGACTCGGCAAATCGCTCTAGGCCGCTTGTGCTTTGTGTATGATCGCGAGCGGTGTCCCACTGCCAGTAAGTTTTGTCGCTGAGGTTGTAAACTCCCGCATCTATCCGTAACGATGGCGTCCATTGGTAATAGCCTGCAAGATCAATCACGCCATATCCCGCTGGCCTAAATGTCGCAGAGTCGCTGACATCGTTTGCAGATTTTCCTTTAGCCGCTGTTACAATTACGGAGCTTCCCCATTGTTGATTTGGGTGATCATAATGTAAGCCAAGTACGCCGCTTAACGGTGATACGGAATCGATTGGTTGGCTTTCTCCTGATTCATCGTAAGTGCCCGTTGCATAAGCTAGTGATGCATTTAGGGATAGGCCGCGCAAAGCTTGCTGTGTCATGCCCAGATCCCATTGAGTTTTAAATTCAACCCCTTTGATGACCGCACCTTTTAAGTTGGTTTGTTGGTAAATACCGTAAGGATAACTGGGGTTGCTGTAGTCAATTGTTTCGTCGATGAAGTTTTTGTAGTCATTGTAGAAGGCGACTACTTCGCCAGAAATGCCTGCATGGTTATAACGGAAACCAAATTCGAGACTGTTGCTGCTTTCCGGTTTTAAATTTGAGTTGGCAATAAATTGATAGGCTCCTGTTCGTCCGTAATTGGCAAACAGTTGGTCCATGTCTGGTGTTTTAAAGCCTTGGGCAAACTGCCCAAACACTGTAACAGCGTCAGTTATCGGGTAGTTAACCCCGAGTTTTAGACTGATTTTTTGGTCGGTATTTGTACCAGGATCTAACTCTATTGGGTTGCTTGCCAGATAGGCTGCATCAGGTTGTGCGTCGACAGTGTAGGCATCATAACGAATACCCGGCGTAACTCTAAGGCCTGAGTCATACCACTCAATTAAATCCTGAGCCCATATCCCAACGAGTTTACTTTCTGCTCGGGGCATGGAGCGGTTAGTGCCTGACAAGCTGCTTGTACGCTGTTGCTCAAATAAGGTTTGCTCGTAACTTAGGCCGTAGCTGACTTGGTGCGCAGTGGTTGAAAAATCGAGATCTTTTTGCAGGCTTAGCTTTAAGTCTCGTGTTGTTTCGTCATAATCCGCATCGTAAACGTAGTCGCCAAAATACGGTGCGCTGGCATTGTAAAATTTCTGTGTTTGGTCGTTTGTTGTTTTCTGCCAATCAACCGTCACGGTCAGCTCATCATAGAAGCGAGTGGCTTTATCATTGGTATACTCGGCAGATAAACGCTGGCGGCGCTCAATATCTAAAAATTGTTCATCTTGGCTGTTTGAGCTAAGTACTTGGGTATCATCATCTGAGCTTAAGTGCTCCGCTGATATCTTTACAGCTTGATGCTCATCCAGTTGATATTTCAGTTTAGCGAGTACACTTTCGTTTTGGGTGTCTTTGGGGTCTGTAGATCGGCGTGCACTACCTTGAGCAGAATCGTCAACTGGTGTTTGTTTTTCGCTGGCGTCTTCGTATGTATAAATCAGCATGCCTTCAATGCTGTCGTTTCTGCCCGCTAAACTTATTGAGTTGCTCAGACCTTTGTTTGCCCCGTTATAGATAACACGGTACTGACCCGCAGTGCTTTGATTTGCGGTATTACTTGGATTATCTAAAAAATCGCTTGGATCTTTTGTTGTGTAGTACACCAAACCGCCCAGCGCATCGCTACCAAATGAAGCTGATGCGGGGCCAGAGATAACCTCAACTTGTTTAAGCGCGTTGATGTCGATGAGGTTACGGCTGGAATTCAGCGAACTCCAAGATAGGTTCTTGGCTTGTTTTACCCCGTCTACGGCAATCAAGACTCGGTTGCCACTTATGCCTCGTATAGTAATTAAGCCATCACCTTGTGCGCCTCCGCTAACCGAGACTGAAGGGGTGTATCGAAAGATATCGCTGACAGAAGTCGCGTTTTCTGTTGCTAATTGGTCATAGGACAAGCTGGTAATGGCACTGTCGCTCTGTTGGTTCGTTTGGCTAACAGGACTTGCATTAATTATTAATTGATCGAGGAATGTGGCATTAGCTTTGGGTGTCTCGTTTTCTGCTGCATAGCTGGGTAGGCAGAAGATACCTGCCGTCAGCGTAGCAACCCATAGTGAATAGGGTGGTAAAGGTTTCGCAACAATCATCATACAGCTCCTAGTGAATGCGGTGTTATTCTAAATACGAATCAATATCATTATCAATAAATTATTTGATTATTTATTTTATGAGTGGCTTTGCATCAGGAGTTAGCGATGTAAAAGAGGCATGGTTTACGGTGAAATAATATTGCAATGATAATGCAAATGAGTATAGTTCTCATTAATTAGTGGTTTTGCTTAATGTGAACATCTCGTTGTTAGATTGAATGCCACTTTTGCATCGTATTTGGAGAGGGTGAGTCATGGGTATGCCAGTTGCTATCTTTCAGGCTGAGACTGAAATCAGCTCAGTAATCAGTGAATCCTATAAAGCGCTTGTGCAATCAGAGCCCGGTTTGCGAAGACGTGACATCGCTGAACGGTTATCGGTGTCAGAAGCAGAGTTAATAGAGCACTCATGTGGCGTTGGCCGTATACGCTTGAATCAAGCGTTCTCCGATTTGATTTATACGTTGCCTGAGCTGGGCTACATCATGTCATTAACCCGCAATAGCGGCGCGGTACATGAGCGTAAAGGTATATACGATAACGTTTCCATTAAAGGGTCGATGGGGCTGGTCATCAGTAATGATCGCAAAATTGATTTGCGTATCATTTTATCGCAATGGCATTGTGGTTATGCCGTTTGTGAATTAGTGAAAGGTGTTTATCGCTATAGCCTTCAGTTTTTTGATCGTTATGGCGAGGCTATTCAAAAGATCTACCTGCAACCAGAAAGTAATACCCAAGCTTATTTCGATATCATCCAGGGCTTTAAATCAGAGCAACAAAATACACCTATCGCGTTCGCGTGTAAGTTGCCAGCTGAGCCTTCTACACCTGATGATCAAGTTGATGTTGGTCAGCTGCAGGAAGATTGGAGTGCATTAACAGATGTGCATCAGTTTATGCGATTGCTGCGCAAGCATGAAGTAGCGCGAGAGCAGTCACTGCGGCTAGTGGGTGAGTTGTATGCGGTTCCTTTCAAACCTGAGTCTTTAGAAAAAGTACTTGTGCAAGCGGCTACACAACAAACCCCTATTATGTGTTTTGTGGGTAACGATGGAAATATTCAAATCCACAGCGGTGTTGTGAACAATATTAAGCGAATAGGCCTGTGGCTTAATGTATTGGATAGGGAGTTCAATTTGCACTTGTTAACAACCGAGCTTGTTTCGGGGTGGTTGGTGCGTAAACCGACGCGCGATGGAGTGGTGACCTCGCTGGAGTTTTATGACAAAGCGGGGATATTGCTTGTTCAGTTTTTTGGAGTGCGCCAAGAAGGTATGGCTGAAAATCCGCAATGGCGTCGGCTTGCTGAAAGTGCATTAAGTAACGGTGGCATGTAATGGTTTGTATGCTTAATCGATATTTAGCCACTTTTCTTGTGTGTTTTCACCTGATTGGAACGTCCGTTTTGGCGGATGATTCAGGCCTTCAATCAAGTGAGCCTGAAGTACCGCAGCGCTTAGTTTCAACAGATGGATCGTTGACTGAAATTGTTTATGCTCTGGGCTATGGGTCACACTTGGTCGGGGTCGATACCACATCTACTTATCCGCGCGAAGCTAAAGCGCTTCCTCAAATTGGCTATAAACGAGCTTTGTCTGTGGAAGGGGTTATGTCTTTAATGCCGGACATGGTCTTGACGACTGATGATAGCGGGCCAGCGATTGTTATTGATCAGTTGAAACAAGCCGGTATTAAGCTGCAAAACTACAGCGCTGCTCCTGAACTGGCCAGTGTAAAAGAAAAAATCTTGGGTGTTTCTGAGCAGCTTGGTATTCCAGATCAAGGTAAAGCGCTGTGGGCCCAAGTTTTAACGCAAATAGAATCGGCAATGAACCGCCCTCTGCCGGAAAAGCCGGCTAAAGTATTATTTGTTCTGAGTTTTAGTGATCGTAGCCCTATGGTGGCAGGCTCCGAAACGGTTGCTCATTTAATGATTAACCTAGCAGGAGGGGTAAATGCAGCGTCCGGCTTTGACGGGTTTAAACCTATTTCTGCTGAAGCTTTAGTCGAGATGGCGCCAGATGTGGTGTTGATGATGGAAGGTCGCAACCCTCAGATTACGTCAGATACTTTATTTTTAAAGCCGGGTTTTAATCAAACACCAGCGGCTAGCGATCAGCGCTTAATTGCAATGGATGGCATGATGCTGCTGGGGTTAGGTCCGAGAACTGGCTTAGCTATAGATACGTTGAATAAGGCGTTGTATTCCGGTCAGGCTTTAGTGTCCGCAAAGAGTGGGCTGGCAGATGACTAGCTATCAGAAGGCATCAATCTCTACCGGTGTTTCGTTGGCTAAGGGACGTGCTTGGAAGAGTCAGTGCTGGATTATAGTTTTAGCCATTGGTTTAGTCTTTGCATTTGTTATGTCCTTGGCGACGGGTGCCCTTTCTATTCCTTTTGCTGATGTTGTGTCCTTGTTGCTTTCATATTTAGGGTTCGATAACACACCGTCGTTAACCACGGCTCAAGTTATCGAATCTATTCGTTTGCCGCGGGCGGTGTTAGGGCTGTTAGTGGGTTCAGCTCTTGCCGTCAGTGGCGCCACTATACAAGGTGTCTTTCGTAATCCATTGGCCGACCCTGCATTGATTGGAGTTTCAGGTGGCGCAGCATTAGCTGCGGTCGCTGTCGTTGTTTTTGGCCAGTCTTTTATCGCTTATTTACCCCCTTGGTTACAAAGCTATGCGTTATTGTTTGCTGCATTTATCGGTAGTTTAGTTGTGACCTTGTTAGTAGCACGTATAGCCACTTCGTCATTGGGTATGTCTATATCAACCTTGCTTCTAGCGGGGATTGCGATTGGTATTATTACAATGTCGGGTGTTGGGGTTATTACTTATTTTGCTGATGATACTCAATTACGTACGCTCACTTTCTGGCAAATGGGAAGCTTAGGTGGATCAACGTGGGGTGTAGTCATGGCTGCTGCTAGTTTAATAGTACCTGCTTGTCTGTTGATGATGCGCTACTCCTCGCGTTTAAACGCTATGTTATTAGGTGAGGCTGAGGCTGGCCATTTGGGGGTTGATGTTCAGTCTGTCCGCTTTCATTTGATTTCACTCAGCGCGATGGCCGTTGGAGTGGCAGTCGCGGTATCTGGCATGATCGGATTTGTAGGTCTTGTGATTCCACACTTAGTGCGCATGACATTGGGGCCTGACCATCGTTATTTACTGCCCGCCAGTGCACTAGCTGGAGCGCTATTTCTTTTGGTCGCGGATATGATCGCGCGTACATTTTTAGCCCCAGCTGAAATCCCTATCGGTTTGGTTACAGCCATTATTGGTGGGCCTTTCTTTATTGGTTTGATTATGTATCGAGGCCAATATGGCGCGCTATAACAGATCTGGCCGCGGCCGGATAAGGAATGCTTTATGAAACTGTCGGCTACTCGTGTCAATCTCATGGTGGGTACTAAACGTTTACTGTCTGATGTGTCGATTGATGTGCAGCCCGGAAAAATGATAGCGCTAATGGGGCCTAACGGGGCAGGGAAGTCGACTCTGCTCAAGGTACTGGCAGGTGAATATACTGGCTTCTCTGGCGAGCTGTCACTAAACCGAGAACGGTATCATCATTGGAATAGCGCCCAGCGTGCCCGTGTTTTGGGTGTGCTACCACAGCAATCTTCTCTTAACTTTCCGTTTTCCGTTGAAGAAGTCGTGCTGATGGGACGCTTACCTCATTTGACGAGTACGCCGCATAATATGGCGGTTGTATCCGACGTGTTAGAGCGTGTTGATTTAACGCATTTGACTAATCAAGCCTATCCCTCTTTATCCGGTGGTGAGAAGCAGCGTGTGCACTTGGCGCGTGTATTAGCGCAAGTGTGGGAAGACACGGGGCTAGGCCCTCGCTACTTTTTGTTGGATGAGCCTACTTCCGCGTTAGATCTGTGCCATCAGCACCAGGTTCTTCGTCAAGTTAAAGAGCTGACTCGTCAAGGGGTGGGGGTGCTAGCGGTATTGCATGACCTGAATTTGGCGGCCAGCTATGCCGATGAATTGGTCTTTATGGATCAAGCTAGCGTACAGGCAAAAGGGCGGCCACAAGAGGTATTGCAACCAGCATTATTGAGCAGGATTTATAACACGGTGGTGGATGTTATTCCGCACCCAACGCAAGCAAGGCCGCTGGTTATAGCCAGTTAGCCGACAGGGAGAATGTTATGGCTTTTATCTGTCAGCAACATCGAAAGAAGTATGAAAACTTGGGTGATCAGGATTTGATTAACTATTGGTTTCATTGGATGCAAGGCTCTGAAACGCCTTATCAAAATAAGGAGTGGAAAAACGCGCTCCCTTTTGTTGGAGGTGCGTTTGATCTGGCTACAATGCTAATTAAACGTAACCCTGATGCCCCCTTAATATTGAACTTAATGAGCCTATCCGCCATTTACGCTTCTAACATTTTGCATCACATGGATCGTGAAGAAGAGTCGGATCAAGTCATTTTATACACACAAGAATTATTGCTAGAAGAAAAGCCCGCCACACTGAGTGATTCTAAGTATTTTAAGACATTATGTGACGAGTCAGCTCACAACGACTTTGTTAAATCGCACTTAAACATGCACTTATATCAGCGAGAATATATCAGTGATTCGCTGCACTAGCCGTTGCTATTGAGCGGCGGGGTGAAGAGGCAGTGCTGCGCCCCGATGGGCGCATTTAGAATTATTTCTTTTGCAGTTTATCTTGATGAGCGGCTTTGAACTTAACAACCTTGGGCTCAATGACAACTTGACAGTAGCCTGCATCACTATTGTTGAGGTAATAGTTTTGGTGCTCTTCTTCAGCTGTGTAGAACGCTTCAAATGGTGCTATTTCGGTAACAATATTGTTGCCAAATAGGGGCTGCATTTGGGCGACAACCTGCGTAGCTGATTTTTCTTGCTCGTCGTTGTGAGTAAGTATGATGCTGCGGTACTGAGTGCCTTTATCCGCGCCTTGTTGGTTGAGGGTCGTGGGGTCATGGCTGCTCAGGTGAAGCTTAAGTAAGTCTGAGTATGAAATAATCGTGTTATCAAACTCCACTTGTATCACTTCGGCATGGCCTGTTAAACCACTGCAGACTTCACGGTAAGTTGGGTTTTTAACTTGTCCGCCGCTATAACCGCTTTTTATGCTGATAACGCCAGCTAAGTTTTGAAACATGGCTTCAGTACACCAGAAGCAGCCTCCGCCGAATGTGGCTTTCTCTGTTGTGGCTTCTACTTTTTTCAAAGCGACAGCATTTATACAGTAGCGCAGGCCGCTTGGAGCTGGGCCATCAGGGAAAACGTGGCCTAAATGTGCACCGCAGGTATTACAAGTGGTTTCAACGCGCTGCATGCCAAATGAGTTGTCACCGTGATAAGCGACGGCATTAGGTGTATAGGGTTGTACAAAAGAAGGCCATCCGGTGCCTGAGTCGAACTTCTCATTGGAGTCAAACAGTAAAGTGTCACAGCAAATGCAGGCGTAAAGCCCCGGTTCAAATAGGTTGCACATACCGGAACTAAAAGCGGCTTCAGTGCCTTGTTGTCGGGTGACTCGGTAGGCTTCTGGCGATAACTCTGCTTGCCACTGCTCATCGGTTTTAGTTACGCAGCGATCAGCAGTCGGGTTGCCTTGTTTTGTAAAGCGTTTGATATCTAACCATGTCAACATGACGTTTTAGTTCCTCAATACATTCTCTATTATATAGTATCTATACGACAAGAGGGGGGGAAGGGATGTTCCGTGTTTAATGAAAGCCTTTTTTTTAACAATCACTTAACAAGGATGTCTATGTAGAAAATTATTAGTTGACATCGTCTGTGTGTAGGATAGAATGATCGCAGCTAGAAAGTAAGCCTGTAGTTTAAAATCTCCATTACGTCGATTCTTTTGGTTCCACGTCCTGTAGTTTCTAAGTCTTAGTCTATATTTTTTTGGCTGACCCGCCTCATAGGGGGCGCCCATAAATTATTTTTTATCAGGATTTTAAAATGTCTAATACTGTTACTGGCACTGTTAAGTGGTTCAACGAATCTAAAGGTTTTGGCTTTATCGAGCAAGAATCTGGTCCAGACGTTTTCGCTCACTTCAGCGCTATCGTAAGCAACGGTTTCAAAACTCTTGCTGAAGGCCAAAAAGTACAGTTCACTGTTACTACTGGTCAAAAAGGCCCACAAGCTGAGAACATCGTAGCACTATAATTAGTGATATGATTAGCAGGTCTGCTTTGTAGACGCTGCTTAAAGCATAGAAAGCAAATCTTCGGATTTGCTTTTTTTTTGCCTTTTTAAAAATAATTCCGAGCAAGGGGTGAAAATCGAGTAACCATCTTAAATAATTGCATGCAAAGGGTGCAGTTTTGGCTTTCATTGTCGCTTTTAAACCCAGTAAGCTTGCGTCATGCCAATTCTGTAGTAAAATTAGCCAAAATGTACTCTGCTTGATTTAGATCAGTACTTTTTGGATAGATATTGACCAATTTATCTAACGACCGGACACGCAATTGAAACTACTTTCAGAAACATTGCCCTGCAAAGAACAGTTATTTGAAAGGATGTTATCCAAGTCATTGGTAACAAGGATGCGTTATGTCTGTATGTTTACACTGTTATTGCTAGCTGCATATTACATGCTATACCTGTGTGGTGTTTTGTACGAGCCTACAGGTTTGGTTTTACTCTTAAGTGATGAGGTTTCGTTCTACGCCTTGTGCTTATCCGCGTTTCTTCTCAATATCTTTTTGCTTCGTCGTTGGTTTGTACTACCTGACGACGAGCCTAACCCTTATTTTCTCGTGTCTTTCGTTGAGCTGCTTCCAGCAGCCACTGTGCCTGAAGTTAAAGATGTAGTTCAGGCTGCTCACGGATGTCGCGCTCCCCCTATTTCGGCATAACACGGACGATTTGCTTAATCACGGCTCTTTCTAGTGCTGTGTGAAGTGATGAGTGTGTGTGTGTCAAAATCTGCCGGTCTTCCGGTATTCGGGCTACTGTTCTTTATGAACTGGTAGTGATGTAAACCTCAGGGTTAGAGGATGAATCTTTGTTAACTCGTATCCTAAGTAAAATTACTTTGGCCATCATAACAGTAAGTCTACTTGCTGGGTGTCAGGGTGGTGTTCTTGATCCTAAAGGACAAGTGGGCATAGAAGAGAAGCAATTAATTATTGTTGCTACGCTTCTTATGTTGCTTGTTGTTATTCCTGTGATCGTTTTGACGTTGTATTTCGCTTGGAAATACCGCGAAGGGCGTGATGAAATCTATGAACCAAAATGGTCTCACTCTACTAAGATCGAGGCTGTTTGTTGGGGTGTTCCTATTGTAATTGTCATCATTCTTGGTGTTATTACATGGAAGTCAACGCATGCGTTAGACCCCTACAAGCCGCTAGATCATGAAAAAGATCACATCACAGTAGAAGTGCTGTCTATGAACTGGAAATGGTTGTTCATTTATCCAGAGCAGGGCATTGCGACAGTGAATGAGTTGGCTTTCCCAGCTAACGTTCCGGTTGAGTTCAAGATTTCTTCTGAAGGCACGATGAACTCGTTCTTCATTCCTCAGTTGGGTAGTCAAATTTACTCAATGGCTGGCATGGTGACCAAGTTGCACTTGATTGCTAACGAGCCGGGCACGTTTGACGGAATTTCTGCCAACTACAGTGGTGCTGGCTTTACTGGTATGAAGTTTGATGCCATTGCTACACCAACTGAAGCGGACTTCGATGCTTGGGTTGAGAAAGTTAGGGCATCTGGTAAGTCGTTAACGCAAGAAAGCTATGACGAACTGGCTAAGCCAACTGAATATCACCCTGTTGAGTATTTCGGCACAGTTAAGCCGGGTATTTTCAACGACAACGTTATGAAGTTCATGAAAGATCACGGTCAGATTGAGCTGTTCAATGACTCTGAAGGTGTGAGTCATGGTACGCATAACACTCAAGAAGCGCATACGGAGGCTGATAAATAATGTCTTTTCTAGGCAAAATCTCTATGGATGCGATTCCACACGATCCAATTGTAATCACTACACTGATTGTAGTGGGTATTGTTGGTATTGTGATCGCGTACCTAGTTATTCGTAACAACTTGCTCGGCGTTCTATGGCGCGATTGGTTAACGTCTGTTGACCATAAGCGCTTGGGTATCATGTATATCGTGCTTGCTTTTGTCATGCTGATTCGCGGCTTCGCAGATGCGATTATGATGCGTACGCAATTGGCGCTAGCAACCAATGGCGACCCAGGCTACTTGCCGCCACATCACTATGACCAGATCTTTACTGCTCACGGCGTCATTATGATCATCTTTATGGCAATGCCATTCATGATTGGTCTTATGAACATCGTGCTGCCATTGCAGATTGGTGCTCGTGATGTTGCTTTCCCGTTCTTGAATAACCTGAGTTTTTGGCTTGCGGTTTCGGGTGCGGTTTTGGTTAATATTTCACTCGGTTTGGGTGAGTTTGCTAAAACAGGCTGGGTTGCTTATCCGCCTCTGGCCGGGTTGGAGTTTAGTCCCGGAGTTGGTGTCGACTACTACATCTGGGCGCTTCAGATATCGGGTATAGGGACAACATTAACGGCAGTTAACTTCTTGGTAACTGTTTTTAAAATGCGTGCTCCTGGTATGAAGCTAATGGATATGCCGATCTTTACGTGGACCTGTACGTGGGCCAATATTTTGATCGCAGCTTCTTTCCCTATTCTAACCGCTGTGTTGGCTATGCTGACGCTTGATCGTTATCTAGATTTCCACTTCTTCACGAATGATGCTGGTGGTAACTCTATGATGTACATCAACTTGTTCTGGGCATGGGGCCACCCTGAGGTATACATTCTTGTATTACCGGCGTTTGGTATTTTCTCTGAAATTATCTCTACCTTTACAGGTAAGCGCTTGTTCGGTTACAAGTCCATGGTATGGGCAACGGCTTCTATCGCTGTTCTTGGTTTCATTGTTTGGTTGCACCACTTCTTTACGATGGGGTCCAGCGCAAACGTGAATGCTTTCTTCGGCATAATGACAATGATCATTGCTGTACCAACGGGCGTTAAGTTATTTAACTGGTTGTTTACTATGTACCGTGGTCGTTTGCGCATCACTGTACCCGTATTGTGGACGCTTGGTTTCATGGTGACTTTCACTGTGGGCGGTATGACTGGGGTGCTTCTAGCAGTGCCAGGCGCCGACTACGTTCTGCATAACAGCTTGTTCTTGATTGCTCACTTTCATAACACCATTATCGGTGGCGCTGTATTTGGCTATTTGGCTGGTTTCGCGTTCTGGTTCCCGAAAGCTATGGGCTTCCATTTGAATGAGAAGTTAGGTCGAGTGTCTTTCTGGTGCTGGTTGGTTGGTTTCTTTATGGCGTTCATGCCGTTGTACGTACTCGGATTCTTGGGTATGACGCGTCGTCTGAACCATACGGATAACCCGGATTGGAACATTTGGTTGTATATCGCTGCTGGTGGTGCTGCCATCATCCTTGTGGGCATCGTTGCACAATTTGTGCAGTTGTACGTGAGCTTCCGTGATCGTGAGCAAAACCTCGATAAAACGGGCGACCCTTGGAATGGTCACACTTTAGAGTGGTCAACAGCTTCTCCTCCGCAGTTCTATAACTTTGCTGAGCTTCCAAAAGTTTCTGACATTGATGCCTTTACAGATATGAAAGAAAAAGGTGAGGCGTATCAGCGCAAAGCGACATATGCACCGATTCATATGCCTAAAAATACTATGGCAGGCATTGTGATTGGTGGCTTTATTACCGCTTTCGGTTTTGCGATGATTTGGCATATTTGGTGGTTAGCTATCGCAGGCTTAGTGGGCTCTTTTGTAGCTTTCGTTATGCGTGCATACACCAAAGATGTGGATTACTACGTACAGCCAGACGAGGTTGCTCGTGTTGAAAATGAGTTTCTAGACAACGCGGCTAAGGGGTAATCATGAGCACTACACATATGAATACGCACGACGCTCACGCTGCTGGAGCGCATGAAGAACACCACGATACGGGTGGAAACACTGTATTTGGTTTCTGGATCTATTTGATGACGGACTGCTTGTTGTTCGCATCTATTTTCGCTACCTATGCTGTGCTCTTTATGAACACAGCGGGTGGTGTTTCCGGTAAAGACATCTTTGAGTTGGACTTTGTTCTTGCTGAGACGGCGGCGCTACTTGTTTCAAGTATCACTTACGGCTTTGCAATGATTTGTGCATTCAAGAAAAACCGTAAAGGCACCTTGTCTTGGTTGCTAGTTACGTTTGCATTGGGCGCTATCTTCATTGCGATGGAAATCTATGAATTCCATCATTTGATTGTTAATGGTCACGGTCCAGGCAGCAGTGCCTTCTTGTCAGCCTTCTTTACCTTGGTAGGTACTCACGGCTTACACGTTACTGCTGGTTTGATCTGGATGTTTATCATGATGATCGAAGTTGCAAAAACTGGTTTAACAAACCGTTCTATTACGCGTCTTAGCTGCTTGAGCTTGTTCTGGCACTTCTTAGACGTAGTTTGGATTTGTGTTTTCACCGTAGTTTATCTGATGGGGGCGATATAAATGAGCGATCATTCTTCTGACGCGCACTCTCACGGTAGTGTTAAGTCGTATATCACAGGATTTATCTTATCCGTTATTTTGACGGGTATACCATTCTGGATGGTGATGACTGGCACCTTTGACAAGCTAACAACAATTGTTGTGATTGTGATTTTAGCTGTTGTTCAGATTGTGGTTCACTTGAAGTATTTCCTTCATCTGAATTTTGGTTCTGAACAGGGTAAGTTAGATGCTTATTCCTTTATGTTTGCTGCATTAATTATTGTGATGGTTGTAGGGTTGTCCATTTGGATTATCTATGCTTCCAACGCGATGATGATGCACAACTGAGATAGCAGCGTGAAAACTTGCGGAACGTTAAAAGCCGCATCTAAGGAGGTCTATAAGGATGTTTAAGCGTTATCTTCAGGTAACAAAGCCGGGCATCATTATGGGCAACCTTATCTCTGTTGCGGGGGGCTTCTTTTTAGCCTCCCGTGGCGAGATAGATTGGATGTTGATGCTGGCGACAGTGATAGGTTTATCATTAGTGGTTGCTTCTGGCTGTGCCATTAACAACTACATTGATAGAGATATTGATGCAAAAATGCAGCGCACTCGCAATCGTGTAACAGTAACAGGGGAAATGTCAGGTAAGGCTGCATTTGCTCACGGTATTGTGCTCGGCATTGTTGGTTTTGGTTTGTTAGCTTACTTTACTAACCCTGTGGCTCTGTTTTTTGGTGCTTTTGGTTATGTAGTTTATGTTGGCTTGTATACCTTATATTTCAAGCGTAAGTCAGTCTATGGCACGTTTGTTGGCAGCTTGTCAGGAGCTGTACCTCCGGTTGTGGGGTACTGTGCTGCGGCAGGTCAATTTGATACAGGGGCCGCTATCTTATTAGTGATGTTTTGTATTTGGCAGATGCCGCATTCGTATGCCATTGCCATTTTTCGCTATAAAGACTATGAAGCGGCGAATATTCCTGTGTTGCCCGTAGCAGAGGGCTTGTCTAAAGCGAAGCGTCATATCGTACTTCACATCGCTGCCTTTGCTATTGTTGCCGCTTTGCTTCCGTTAACCGGGTATGTTGGTATCGGGTTTATGGTGGTAGCTCTGGCTACTAGCTTGTGGTGGTTGGCCATGGCTTTGCGAGGCTACCGTACAGGGATCGATATTAATGGTTGGGCGCGGCAAGTATTTGTGTTCTCTATCATTACGATTACGGCACTCAGCGTGACAATGGCGTTGGACTTTCGTGTTGTTTCTTCCGACTGGCTAGTGTTTGCTGGTTTGTAATCCTATTGGGTGAACTGCCCAGTATGTGATAGTTTCTGATCAGCTTTTGTCGTTGGCAAAAGCTGATTCCTTCCCTGATGTTTTTTCCTTCCAGTTTCTACTGCTTTTCGTGTTGCTTTTTTTATCCAATCTTCAAATGGACAGTGGTAAGATGTATTAAAATCAGCGGAGGCTGGTCAGTGCTTTTCCACCGTAGTACTGGATCTGACATGGAAGGAAGTAATTGTATGAGTACCTTGTCCGAACAAAATCAGTCATCAGTCCTTGATGGCGGAGTGTCTGTTGAGCTTCGAAATGGTTTTGCTCAATACCCCTATCCCAAGATACCGTTATCTCCTATTTTAAGTGAGAAGGCTTTTAGTCGAGATAGTGCTACCCGGCAGGTAGATTCTATTTTATCAGTGCCTAACAAGCGCCTGGTGACCAGTGGTCGGGCGGCCATTGCTATAGCGCTTGAAGATGCTGGAGTTGTTGCGGGTGACGAAGTGTTGGTTCCAGCTTTCCATTGTGAGTCTATGATTTCCCCGGTTCATTGGCGTCAGGCGAGCCCTGTTTTCTATCGGATATTGCCTGATGCTCAAGTGGATCTGGCCGATTTGGAAAGTAAGCTTTCAGCAAAAACCAAAGCGGTGTTAGTGACACATTATTTTGGCGTACTCCAAGATTTAGCACCTATTCGTGCGATGTGCGATCTTCATGGCTTGGTGTTGGTTGAAGATTGTGCGCATGCTTTTTTTGGTCGTCGAAATGGTTCGCCTGCAGGTGCCGTTGGAGATTATGCGATTGCTAGCAGCATGAAGTTTTTTCCAAACTTTGATGGCGGTGTGTTGGCGTCAGCTAGCAGAGATTTGTCTAATATCTCGTTGAAGCCACATGCTAAGTCATTCCAGTTACAAAGCTTTTTTAATATCACGGAAAAAGCGATTGGTTATAAACGCTTCGGTCTCTTGGGGCGCGCTGCTAATTTAGCAATATTGGGCAAAGAAGTATTATGGAAGAGTGCTAAACGGTTAATGAGTCCAAATCGTAAACAGCAGTTTGCACCCCCTTCGTCATCAGAGGGGGGCTTCGGTTTAGAAAGCCAATGGATTCATAAGGTGATGTCGAGCGCGTCTAAAAAGGTTATTGAATACGCAAACTTTGAGCAAATAATTGCAGCAAGGCAAAGTCATTATGCGATTATTGATGCCCGTTTACGTAAGCTGCCCGGAGCTAGGCCTTTTTATAAAGCGCTGCCCGAAGGGACTGTTCCTTTAGTTTACCCTCTCTATGTAGAAAACCTACCTGAGGTTTTCCATCACATGAAAATGGCGGGTGTACCGATTTGGCGATTTGGTGAATTGCTTGACCCAGCAATTACCTCTGAAGTTTGCGCTAATAGTGTTGAGTTGTCCGAACATGTTATTCAGTTTCCCTGTCATCAGTCGTTACGCTTGTCAGAAATCGAGTGGATGTTAGATCAAATTGAGTTGTCTTTTTCGTTGTATCAAAACAAATAACGCTGATTAAGTTCTGTTAGCCTTGTTACTCATCATGGAACGGTGATATGCCAAATCAAACCTTTTCACTTTATTTGGATGTAGTTCGGTTTTTGGCGGCGGTGCTAGTGCTGTTATATCACTCTAACTGGCGTGAATTAATTACTGATCAAGTGCCTTTGGGTGGTTACGGCCATTCTGCTGTTATTATCTTTTTTGTGCTCTCTGGCTTTGTTATTGCGTACGTGAGTGATGTCAAAGAGGCTGATGCCAAAAGTTATGCAGTGAATAGGTTATCTCGTATTTACTCGGTAGCTATTCCAGTGTTGTTAATGACGCCGCTTTTGGATGTCTGGGGCGAGTCTATAAATCCTGTGTTCTATGAGGATAAAACAACACATGATCTGTGGTATGTACGCATTTTTTCAAGCCTTTTGTTTTTGAACGAAGTTTGGTTCGTTTCCATTATGAGTTTTTCTAACGTCCCATACTGGTCATTATGTTATGAGGTTTGGTATTACGTTATTTATGCGGCTTATATATTCATGAGAGGTTGGAAACGTTGGGTTGCTATCGTGAGTATAGCGCTTCTTCTAGGGCCAAAAATTTTATTGCTCTTTCCATTATGGTTAGTAGGTGTCGCTATTTATAAATGGCAGATAACATACAACCTAAGTGTATTTAAAGCATGTGTTTTGTGGTTGATGAGTTTTGTCGCTTTTTATGGTTTCCATGAGTATGGAGTGCAATATGCTCTGGCCGATTTATTAAAAGCATGGGGAGGGGACTATCTCTATGAGCAGCTTACTTTCTCCAAATATTTTTTGAGTGATTACCTGCTAGTTCCCATCATTGCTATTAATTTTATTGCGTTTCGCCGTCTTTCTGGGCTGTGTCCTCATATGCCGCAAGCGGTGAGTCAGTGTATACGTTATGTATCGGGCTTTACTTTTATATTGTATCTCTCGCATCAACCGCTCTTGCAGTTTTATGGCGCCGTGATTAATGGGAACCCAGACTCATCGCGCTTTTATTTAACAGTGATAGGGCTCGTAATAATCACTGTATTTGCATTGGGCTTTTTAACAGAGCGACGTAAGCGAACATGGAAGCGGTTCTTTGATTTATTGTTGAGTTGGAAGGGGCGAACTCGGTCATTAAATACCTAATGGACTTGTGTGTAATGGTGTAAATACCTTGCATTGACTATTTTTATGGGAGCATGTTTTGAGTGATTGTTTTTAAAAGTCTACTTGAAAGGTTGGCTTTATGTTATAAACTCAGATACTTAGGTACTATGTGTTCACCTTTGATTTACTTTTTTCTGTATTTTTTTGACATGGAATGAGCTACGTGCGGTCTACTTTTTTGCCTCGTTATTTTGTGTTGGGCTCTGTACTCGTGTTTGCGGGTCTTAGTTATACCTCGGTTTCCCAAGGCGAAGCAGATTTATCCTGTCGACCTAATAATGCAATGGCGCCATTTGATGAGTCCTCAGCCAGTGAGAGCTTTCGAAAAGGGCAGGCTGCAGAAACCGGACAGCATGGCTTCCCTAAGGACCCTGTGAAAGCTTATCAGTGGTATTGTAATTCCGCCCTGCAGAATGACTCTGCTGCGCAGTTAAAAGTTGGTCTAATGCTTTTAGAAGGCGAGGGCACTAAAAAAGATCTTAAAAAAGGTATGCTTTGGTTAAATCGCTCTGCCTCGCAAGGTAATCATGATGCGGAGTTGGCTTTAGGTATCCTGCTAGTAGACAGCGATGCGCTCAGTAGCGCTAAATTGTTTAGTCGGGCAGCTGAAGGCGGTAATTTATACGCAAATCATCGTTTGGCAGAGCTTTACTATTACGGTATTGGCGTTCCCCAAAGTTATGAAAAAGCCCAAGAGCTATCAGCGTTAGGTTCAGAAGCTGGGTTTGAAAAGAGTAAAGAGCTACTCACACGTATTCGTCTCAAACAAGAATCTTTACCCTCGTCAGAAAATCAAGTCTCAGATGCCGTTGTTGCTCAAACTGCCGTCCCTGTGATTCATGCTAATGAAGAAGACGTGGTCATTATTCCACCTGAAGAGCAAAAGACCACCGTTTTGCAAGGGCTGTTAGAGTACCTGCCCTCCTTAAAACTACGAAATACCTCCCAAGAAGCCGAGCGTGTAGAAATAACTGAATCAGGCTCCGATAAGGAGCTTGAACCGCTAGCTGAGGAGTCCGTCGTTGCCATACAGCCTAATGAGACAAGTGTTGAATCGGTTGATGAAAGTCAGCTAGCCGATCAGTTGGTTGAGGCTGCAAGCCAAGAATTGGAAGCAATGGAGTCTAGCTCGGTTAAAGAGTCGGTAGAGGTTGCTCAGGCGTCATCGCCAAAAGCGCCTAGTAAGAAGCAAACATCGGTAGAGTCTGTTAAGAGTGCAGAGGTCGACGATCTTACATCGCCTGCAACGGGTAATAGAGATCTAGTCACGAGCGATAGTGCGCAGCGGCGTGGCAGTGAATGGGTGAATCAGCAGCCAGATATGCGCTATTCAATTCAATTGGTGCAAGCGGGCAGTGTAGACGGCATCTTAAAGTTTATTAATAAATATAGTTTGCAAGATAAGGCCTACTATATTCATGCGTTACAGGATGGTCAGTGGCGTTATATATTGCTCTACGGTGATTACCCCAACAACCGCACTAGTAAAGCAGTGGCTAAGACCTTACCTCAGGAAATACAGGACAACGGTTATTGGATCCGTACATACGGAGACTTACGTCGCAGTTATACCATTGCCCCATAAAGATGAGCTCTTTTTTGTTATTTGAGCAAGTTTAAGGAGTTAGAGTATTAGGTGCTAACAACCTAATACTCTGCATACATGGCTTGGTCAGACTAAGTGAGCTCTTGCCAGTTCTAATACTTCAGGGTCAACCGCCGGAGGAGTGAGATCAACATCCTTTTCCATGGCTTTAACGATAGTTTTTAAAACCTCCACTCGGGTGTACCACTTATGGTTGGCCGCTACGACATTCCAAGGCGCTGCTTTGGTAGATGTGTGGTTAAACATATCCAATGTTGCTTTTTCGTAATCACCCCAGCGTTGGCGGTTGCGAATATCTTCCGGTGTTAGCTTCCAGCGTTTAACTGGATTTTCGAGTCGTTCAGTGAATCGTCTATGTTGTTCATCAGGCGTGATATGTAAAAAGATTTTGATGATGCGGGCGTTATCATCCACGAGTAATCGTTCGAACTCATTTATTTCTTGGTAGGCACGCTGCCATTGCGCCTTGGTTGCAAACTTCTCAATACGCTCTACAAGTACGCGTCCATACCATGAGCGATCGAATATAGCGATTTCGCCTGGGGCAGGTAGCTTGGTTTGAAAGCGATATAGATAATGTTTACCTTGTTCTTCTTTGGTTGGTGCGGCAATAGGGTAGACTTCAAAGCCTCGAGGGTCGAGTTTTTCTGTAACACGTCTAATAGCGCCACCTTTACCCGCAGCATCCCAGCCCTCCATAACAATGATGCATCGGCGCTTTTGGTGGTAGTAAGCTTGTTGAACATGCAGCAAGCGGGTTTGCCATTTTTTAAGTTGTTTCTTGTAATCGGCTTTGTCATCTAAGACGGAATGTTCAGCGTTCTTTTTGGGAAGAGTGGGGGGATTCTTTTCTAAAACTATGTCGGATGGCGTGTGCATGTGGTTATTCCCTAATGAGTTACTTTGAGTGTAACGCGAGGAAATAGCTAGATAAAGTAATTCAAGAAAGTGCTAAGGCTTCACAAGGCTGCTTTTTATCATCAGTCAGTGTTGCTACAAATTAGTTTTGAATGCTTAAAGCAACGTAGTTAATTGAAAAGTTTTTAAATAAGCTAGAAGAGAGATCTTAATCTGTATTTTAGCGGCGTAACTAGGAAGGATACTTAAGTGGTGCCGGCACCAAGAGTCGAACTCGGGACCTACTGATTACAAGTCAGTTGCTCTACCAGCTGAGCTATACCGGCACTGCGTTAAGTGGGGCGTATATTAATCACCTTCCTTTTTTAGATCAAGCCTTTATGGGAATTTTTTTTTAAAAAATACACTTTTTAGATGGCAGTGTAACGTTATCGCTAACTGCCATCTTTTTTGGGCTAGCCTTCTAACGGAATTCGGATCTTTTGGCCTGGGTAGATTAGGTCTGGATCTTTGATAACTTCTTTGTTTTCTTCGAAAATTTTAGTGTAGAGGTTACCGTTCCCCAAATGCTGTTGAGCTATCTTCCATAAAGAGTCGCCTGATTGAATAGTGTAGTACTCAACTTTGATTTCTGGTCCTGTAAATGCCAGTGCGTCAGCATTGACTTCGGTAATCCCTTCGACGTTTCCGGCCATTAAGATTGCCTTTTCGTAAGCTGCTTGGTCTTTGGCAGAGCCTGATACGCTAGCAACACCGTTTTCGACTGTAATGCTCAATGCATCAACCCCAGGGTTGTCAGCCTCGATGTGTTCTTGGATTTTTTCTGCTGGATCTTCGTCATTACCGAAAAGCTTTTTACCTAGATTAGATGCGAAATCAAACAATCCCATTGTATAACCCCTTAATTAAATGGTTGTTCAGGCGAACGCCTGAGCTGTGGAGATCATTCCATAGCTAAGATGAATCCTAGCTGGCTGAGATGACAAAAAATAGTAGGAATAAAAAAACCCCTGCATGGCAGGGGTGGAAAAAAGACAACTCAAAGTACTAAGAGTTGAAAAGTAGGGATGTGATAGAAAAAACTTCGTGAAGAGGCACAACACGAATACTATCAGTACTCACTATTGGATTTTATTGTGCGCTGCACAATTGTACTTTAGTACTATATATATTAAATCATTGTTATATATGTATTTATTCGTTAAAAATGTTTGTTTTTTATATTTTGCAGTGCAATTAATCTTTTGTTAAGAAAACAGGTTTGCATCGCGCTTAAACCTAAATGGATTTGCTGGATAAGTGCCTATGACTCTTACGTCTTTAGCAAAAAAGTCCAATTCTTGAAGCGCGTATTTCATGGATTGTTGGTGGGGGTGGCCTACAATATCCAAGTGGAAACTAGTGGCTTGCATTGTATCAGAAGCCATGTAGCTCTCCAGTTTCACCATATTGATGCCATTTGTGGCAAAGCCCCCTAATGCTTTATACAGCGCAGCTGGCATATTTCGTACGGTAAACATCACAGTAGTCATGAATGTAATACCGGGCTCTAATTTAGGCATGTGACTGTCACGAGCTAGGATTATAAAGCGGGTAGTGTTCCCTTCTTTATCTTGAAAGTTCTCTTTAAGTATTTCTAATCCATAGAGTTCAGCCGCTAAGCTAGACGCGATAGCGGCATAGCTATTATCTGCCCGATGAGATAGCTCTTCAGCAGAACCTGCTGTATCTAGATGAGCAATTTGTGTTAAGCCCATCTCCCTTATGTGGCCATCGCATTGAGCAAGCGCTTGAGGGTGGGACCAAACGGTTTTTAAATCGCTGGTTTTAGTCCCCGGCTTTACTAGCAAGCAGTGGTTTACGGGTTCGAAATGCTCATTGATGATATGGAGTTGTGTTTTTGGCATAAGCCGATAGATTTCTTCTACACGCCCTGCCGTTGAGTTTTCTAGTGGGATCATAGCGAGATCGGCTTCACCACGTTCGACCATAAACATTGCATCAGCAAAGCTCCCGCAAGCCAGCGCATCCATTTCAGGGTGTACATGTCGGCAAGAGAGGTGGGAATATGCGCCCGGATAGCCTTGATAAGCAATGATATTAGTTGTCATGATTGTTCTTAATCCATATGGTCGTTCAAATAGTTCGCTATTATGGCACAGTGCTGCGTTGCGGATAACACATTATATGGCTCGTTTTTGCATGTTGATATCCTGCAATCATAGGGCTTAGTTGTAATAGTAAGGGATGCTTGTGAAGCGAAAGCATGATCTGTTTTTAGGTGGCATTGCTGTTTTATTCGTTGCTTTTTTGTCGTGGCAAGGTTTTACAACAATGCGCAATTATGAATTGGCGAACTTGCATAAAGCGGGATCAGAGCGGCTATTGGAAACCATTCGCTCGTTGCGTGTAGCCATCGACCAATATCGATACCTTCCTTTTCTATTGTCTCAAAATAGAGATGTTAAGCAGCTGTTGCTAGTTCCTGATGCCGATAACCAAGTGCGCGTGAGTCGGTTGTTAGAGCAAACGAACCTAGTAGCAGGATCGGCAGCGTTGCTAATATTAGATGAACAAGGTGATATAGTCGCTTATAGCAACTGGCGAGAAAATACTTCGCTACCTCGTGATCGTTATAGGGATGCTGCTTTTTATCGAGAGGCGCTCTCTGGCGAACAAGGGCCTTACTTTGTCATTGATAAATCGACTATGAGACCAGCTTATTATTTATCGGCACCTATTTATCAAAGTCAAAAGTTAATAGGCGTTGCTGTGCTCAGGCTTAATATCGCCACGTTACGTGAGCAGTTATCGAATGAGTCACTATTTTATGTGGCCGACGCCAATGATAGTTTGCTTCTAACGAGCCCTTCTTTTGATCAAGAACATATTTGGCCGTTAGCGCCCGGTCATGTTGAGTTATTACTGGATGGCCGCGAAATTACTTTGGGTAAGCACAAAGGGGAGTACTGGCTGGTTCAGGCTGTCAAATTAGATGATCTTCAATGGCAAGTGGGTGTTTTGTCGCCCATTCAAAGTGCCAACCTGCGCAGTGCTTATGTCGCGTTATCCATTGCAGGCGTTTGTATGGTGCTTGCTTTATTGTTTTTATATTTGCGAGAGGCTCAGCTAAAACGTCGTTCACAGCGTGAGACCGTTAATGCGCAACGTGAAAGTGAGCAGCGACAACGGCGTATCATTAACACGGCTCAAGTAGGGCTGATTACTGTTGATTCTGCTGGGAAAATATTATCGATTAACTCTATGGTTATGCAGCAATTTGGTGTGTCACAGAGCCTAATCGAGAGATCACCGCTAACGATTCTTTTTGCTGACATTGATCAGTTTTCGCCACTTAAGCGCATGTTGGATGTGTTGAAAAGGCGTGAGTTCTCGCCCATAACGGGTTATGAGGTAGTGGGGCAGCGTTCTGATGGTTCGCGTTTTCCAATGATGTTTTCAATCCGGATGATGTCTACAGCTCCTGAGACGACGTATTTAGTCACCATCATCGATATTACTCGGCGTAAGCGTCTTGAACATGCTTTACAAGAAGCAAACGAATCACTTGAACAGAAAGTGTCTGAGCGAACATTAGCGCTTAAAAATGCGCAGGCTGAGTTATTGCAAGCCGAAAAGATGGCCGCGATGGGTAGGATGTCGACAGCCATCGTTCATGAGCTAAATCAGCCGTTAACAGCGATGCGTAATTATTTGGCTATGTTGCGTCAGATAAGAGAGCACCCGGACATGTTTAACGATAACTTGCAGCGGCTAAATCAATTGGTCGATAGAATGGCCAGCCTTACCGGCCAATTAAAAACCTTCGCCTACAAGAAAGTAGAGGTTACAGGCGCAGTCGATTTACAGAGCGTAATACCTTCTGTGTTAACGATGTTTAGCGCGCAAATGAAAGCCAATGAGATTAGGTCTGTCATCCAGATACCTGAAACCTCAATACGGGTAAAGGGAGATCAAGTTCGCTTAGAACAAGTATTGGTCAATCTTATTGGTAATGCATGTGATGCATTAGAAGAGGCCGCTCAAGATCACCCGTCTGTGTTAACAGTTACAGTTAGCACTGAGTTAAAGTGGGTACATATATTGATTAGTGACAATGGCGACGGAGTGAGCGAAGAGGCTTTGGCGCACTTATTTGAGCCTTTCTACACCACTAAATCCATGGGAAGTGGTTTAGGGTTGGGGCTTTCAATTGTCGATAATATTCTTCGCGACCTTGGTGGAAAGATCAGCGCACGGAATAACTCCGAAGGCGGTCTTGGCGTTTTAGTCACTCTGCCTTTGGCAGATTAAGGAGGCATATTGGAACAGCGTGGTCATGTCATTCTTGTTGATGATGAGCCGATGGTACGGCAGTCAACTGAGCAATGGCTATCGTTCTCGGGTTTTGCTGTCGATAGTTTTGCAGATGCTGAATCTGCACTGGCGCATCTGGATGTTCAAACAGAAGGTGTTTTGATAACTGATGTTCGTATGCCTGGTATGGATGGCTTGGAACTGTTATCGGCGGCGTTAAGCAAAGTACCTGGCTTGCCTGTTATTCTGCTGACTGCACACGGTGATGTAGACATGGCTATTAAGGCGATGAGAGAGGGGGCGTATGATTTTATTGAAAAGCCATTCGTCCCCGAGCGCCTAGTAGAAACAGTCCATCGTGCGTGCGAAAAGCGACGTTTAATTTTAGAAAACTCTAAGCTTCAATCGGTTCTGGCGAAGCAGTCAGGGCTGGATGCAACAATTATAGGCATCTCTCCGGCAATTCAACGTCTGCGCCGCGATGTATTGAAACTGGCTGATTTGGATACCAACGTCATTGTTTATGGTGAAACAGGGACAGGTAAAGAGCTTATTGCTCAGTCTTTACATCAATATAGCCGTCGTAAATCACAGAATTTTGTACCTATTAATTGTGGAGCCATTCCTGAATCGCTGATTGAGAGTGAGTTGTTTGGGCATGAGGCCGGTGCATTTACCAGTGCATCTAAACGGCGTATCGGTAAATTCGAATACGCCGACAAAGGGACGCTATTCCTAGATGAAATTGAAAGCATGCCTGCTCTTTTGCAAATACGTTTATTGCGCGCTCTTCAAGAGGGAGTGATTGAACGATTAGGTTCAAACCAGCCATTGCAAATTGATTTAAGAGTCATTGCCGCGGCAAAGGTCGATTTGAGAGAAGATGAGCATTTCCGAGAAGATTTATTTTACCGATTAAATGTATCGCAGTTGCATATCCCTCCCTTAAGAGAGCGCATGGAAGATGTACCTTTATTGTTCAATCACTACCTGCGCATTGCTACAAAAGAAAACACAGAAGAAGGCTCAAAGCCTCGCGTGTTGTCTGAGCATGACCTTCAGGCCTTATCGCGTTATCAATGGCCTGGTAACGTTCGTGAACTAAAAAATATAGCAATCCGGTTTGCCGTCGATGGAGATAGCTCGGTTTCCGCTATTTTATCGGCTGCTGATCCCATGAATAGCTCAGCGATAGGGCGGGCGAGTGCATCAAAGCTTTTGCCTTTATCTGTGCAAGTTGCCAGTTTCGAGTCTAATGTGATTCGAGAAGTGCTGGCACGCCACAAAGGCAATATAAAGTTAGTCATGGAGGAACTGGACCTCCCTAGGCGAACCTTGAATCAGAAAATGATTCGTTATGGCTTGAGCCGCACAGACTTTACCAAAGGGTAAGGCGATCGTTGATATAGGCAAAAAATAGCCGATCGGTAGTTTGCAGGATTCATGCGACAGTTTTTAGCTAAATTAAGACAAGATATCGACCATGCGCTTACGACTAAGGTCTCATAAAAATAGGCATCAAGGGAGAGTATTACTGTATAACGTAGGATGGGTTGAGCATTAATCGGCTGTTTTTTGCTTATTGTAAGGTTTTAATCGGCCGTTTTTTGCTCATTTTATAATTCTTAAACTGAGGTTTTTTAATAAGCTATTGTTTTATAAATATATTTTATAGGCTGGTCTGATAAGTGCATTGTATAGACTGTTTCCTGTTTTCCTTACAACAATCACAAAAAAGGTGACAACATGACAATCAGCAAACGTACGTTGCTAAAAACTCTTTCTGTTGCAGTAGCCGTCAGCACGCTAGGTGGCTTGTCTGGTATTGCTCAGGCTGCTGATAAACGCTCGTACATTCTGGCAACTGCTTCTACAGGTGGAACCTATTATCCAGTTGGTGTTGCGTTAGCGACGTTAGCGAAAGTTAAACTTGAACCCACAAATGGTATTTCTATTTCGGCTATCAACTCGGCAGGGTCTGGCGAAAACGTGAAGTTGATGGGTGAAAATGAAGCACAATTCTCCATTCTACAAGGCTTGTACGGTGCTTGGGCTTGGGAAGGTGAAGGCAAACTTGAACAGTCTGGCCCACAAAAGAATTTGCGTTCTGTTTCAATGCTATGGCAAAACGTAGAACAATTTGCGGTTAAAACTGATTACGTAAAAACAGGCACGATCGATGACCTTACCGGTATGAAAGGTAATAAGTTTTCTATCGGTAGCAAAAACTCAGGTACAGAAGGCTCTGGGCGTACTATTTTAAGTAACCTAGGAATTGATGCCGATAGCTTCAATCTAGCTTATATGGGATATGGCTCTTCTGCTGATGCTTTGCAAAACGGTACGATCGATGGAATGAATATCCCTTCGGGCGTGCCCACTTCAGCAATCACACGAGCTTATGCTGCTTTAGGTAGTGATGTAACTGTGCTTGATTTTACTGATGAGCAAATCGCTCGTGCTAATGGCCATTACGAGTTGTGGACGCGTTATCTAATTCCAGCGAATACTTACCCTGGTCAAACCAAAGACATCAATACTATGGCGCAGCCAAACTTTTTGGCGGTTAACGATGATGTCTCTGAAGAAGATGTGTATTTGTTGACTAAAACGATTTATGAAAACCTACCTTTCCTAAATGGTATTCATAAAGCCACTAAGGCCATGTCTTTAGAAAAAGCAATTGCTGGCTTACCTGTTCCGCTTCATCCTGGAGCGGCACGTTACTACAAAGAAGCAGGTCTTACGATCCCTGATCGTCTAATCGCTAAATAAGCCTAGACCCATAGATACTCTACCTATGCCTAGGTGGAGTATCCATTTCTCTTTTCCTAACGATTTTTTAGATTTCGGGTAGTTCTTATGTCTCAGTCCCCAGAGCTTACACATGACGATACAGCGGAGAAGCTTAAAAGCCTTGAGCTAACGCAGCGTCCAGAAACAGGCGGTATTGGCCGTTTCCTTTATTGGGTCGGTGTGCTTTTTGCGCTGGCGCATATTTATTTCAATACGCTTGGCACTTTGTCTGAGTTGTGGGTCTCGGTCATCCATTTTGCAGGCTTCGCTCTTATGTGCTCGCTGATGTACCCCATGATGAAAGGTGATGGAGTTAAGAGCCGCACGGTCCTAACGCTCGATATTGTTGTTGGGTTAATAGCGGTTGCCTGTGCTGTGTATCTCATCTTTTTTGAGGATGCGCTTTATGCTCGCGGTGTGAAGTTTTCCACTACGGACTGGGTATTTTCAATTTTAGCCATTGCGGTTGCTCTGGAACTTGCTAGACGAACCACTGGGTGGTTTATCCCAACATTGATTCTAGTTGCCTTAACTTATGTGTTTTGGTGGGGGCAGTATATTGGAGGAATGTTTGGTTTTTCGGGGTTGAGTTTAGAAACCGTTCTTTATCGAAGCTACTTCACATCGGAAGGCATGTTTGGGCAAATAGCCCGTATTTCATGGTCTTACGTGTTCATGTTCATTTTGTTTGGTGCCTTTTTAGTGAAGTCTGGCGCCGGCGATTTTATTATCGAGCTGTCACGTTGTGCCGCTGGTCGTTTTGTAGGTGGTCCGGGTTTTGTAGCGGTATTAGGTTCCGGTTTAATGGGGTCGGTTTCAGGTTCATCGGTTGCTAATACGGTTTCTACGGGTGTAATCACGATTCCTTTAATGCAGCGTGCTGGATTTCCTGCACGTTTTGCCGCTGGTGTTGAAGCCGCTGCTTCCACTGGTGGACAGCTCATGCCGCCAGTCATGGGTGCAGGTGCGTTTATCATGGCTTCTTATACACAAATCCCCTATGTGGATATCATTGCTATCGCGGCATTACCCGCTTTGCTGTATTTCATGTCGGTTGGCTTTTATGTACGTGTCGAGGCGATGCGAAGCCATGCGCAAGCTGTTGAGTTAGATAGCCGACCTATCAAAGAGGTATTTAAAGAAGGGTGGCATTTTCTGTTGCCTTTGGCAGTGCTGGTAGCACTCTTAATTTATGGTTTTACGCCTACCTATGCGGCAGGCATCTCCATTATTTCGGTCATCGTATCTTCTTGGATTTCTAAGAACCCAATGGGCTTGCGTGAAATCTTTGATGCGTTAGCTCAAGGCTCTCGTAATATGGCAACCACTGCTATTTTGCTGATTGCCGTAGGATTGGTTGTTAACGTGGTTTCCATGACGGGTATTGGTAATACGTTCTCGTTGATGGTCACTGAATGGGCTGGTGGTAGTTTGCTCATTACGTTGATCTTGGTAGCGCTGGCGTCGTTAGTTTTAGGTATGGGGTTACCCGTTACCGCGGCTTATATTGTGTTAGCTACTTTGTCTGCTCCTGCTTTGTATAATTTGATTGCTGAAAATCAGTTGGTTGAATTAATGATGAGTGGTGGCTTGCCAGAAGCGGCTAAAATGATCTTCATGTTGGTAGATCCAGACAAAATTCCTTTGTTGGCGGCCCCTATGTCCGAGGTCGATGCTAAAGCGTTACTGGCGCTAGTACCTAGCGATTTTAAAGGTCAGCTTTTGCAGCAAGCATTGGATCCTGTGGCGCTATCTATGATCTTGTTATCAGCTCACATGATTATTTTTTGGTTATCTCAGGATTCTAATGTGACGCCGCCGGTTTGTCTGACGGCGTTTGCGGCAGCGGCTATTGCCAAGACTCCGCCAATGAAAACTGGCTTTATGGCATGGAAGATAGCTAAAGGCTTATACGTAGTCCCTGTACTCTTTGCCTATACCAACTTCATTGGCGGCAGCCCATTAGATGTGTTTACTATATTTGTATTCGCTTTAGTGGGTATGTATGCATTTGTTGGCTTTATGGAAGGCTATTTAGAAGGGCCATTGAACATAGTGCTGCGTATTGTATCTGGCGCTTTGGCTCTAGCTTTATTGTGGCCGCATGCGCCGCTTTGGCTGAATGTTGCTGGGCTGGTTGCCTTTGTTGTGTTGTTTATGTATTCGCGACGTAACATTGAATCGCAGGCGGCTGTTGCCTAAAGCATCGTATAAATTATGTGTAGAATGAGTCGATGAAAACTATTTTGGCCACCCGTTATAGGTGGCCATTTTTTTGCTCTGGCTACAGTTAGTAAGAGTCAGTTTGTTGAGTTGAAAAGGGGGACAATATGCAGCCCAAGTATGATTTTATAGTGATTGGCGGCGGTATTTTGGGGGCTTCGACTGCAATGCAGTTGCAGGAGAGGGATCCTGATTGCACTGTTTTAGTTCTAGAAAAAGAAGCCGGCCCAGCAAAGCATCAAACAGGACATAACTCGGGTGTAATCCATGCGGGAGTTTATTATAAGCCTGGTAGTCTTAAAGCAAAATTTTGTAAAGAAGGTAATCAAGCCACTCGCGATTTTTGTGATGCAGAATCAATACCTTACGACACCTGCGGGAAGTTATTGGTAGCCACTAAAGCGCTGGAGCTTGAGCGTATGCAGGGTTTAATTGACCGATGTGCCCAGAATGCCTTACCAATAGAGGTCTTAGATAAACAAGCGTTGAATGAGCGAGAGCCTAATATTGAAGGTGAGGGAGCAATTTTTGTCCCTTCAACGGGTATTGTAAGCTACACACAAATTACTCAGCGTATGTTAGAAAAGGTTGAGGAGGCCGGTGGGCAGGTCGAGTTCAACAAAGAAGTGGTTAAGCTTGAAGAAACAGGGCCAAGTATTACTGTTACGACACAAGAGGGCAGCTGTTTTGTTGCCGATCAGCTGATTGCCTGTGGTGGTTTGATGGCTGATCGTTTAGTGCGCATGTTAGGTATAACGCCAGACTTTAAGGTTATTCCGTTCCGTGGGGAGTATTTTTTACTGCCGCCTCAGCATAATACCATTGTTAATCATTTGATTTATCCCATCCCTGATCCTGATTTGCCATTTTTGGGGGTGCATCTTACGCGAATGATCGATGGAACGGTCACTGTCGGTCCTAATGCTGTGCTCGCCTTTAAGCGTGAAGGCTACAAAAAATCAGACATTAGCTTATCAGACACCTGGGAGATGTTACGTTACGCCGGATTACGTCGGGTTGTGCGTCAGCACTTTAAAGCCAGTCTGAATGAAATGAAAAATAGCCTTTATAAACCGGGATATTTATCGATGGTGCAAAAATATTGCCCGTCATTGACCATGGCTGATTTAACGCCTTACCCTGCTGGAATTCGAGCGCAAGCTGTGTCGGAAGATGGTCGTTTGATGGACGATTTTCATTTTATTAAAACGCAGCGCTGTTTATTTGTGTGTAATGCTCCCTCTCCGGCAGCAACCTCTGCTATTCCTATCGGGCGTCATATCATCGAACAACTGACTAGCTAGTGGGTTGTTGGCGCAAATAAGAGCGATAATGGGTCGCTAGTAGTTTCCAGCGGTGAAGATGAGCATGTTGTTCGGTGCGCGTTAGGTATGGTTGTGATAGCTGGCTGCGCATTTCGCTCTCGCCAGATTTCCAAACGGAAGGCAAAAGCGTATCGGCGATATGCACAGCTGTTAAAGGGGTAAAGCGTTTATCGTCTGAAAGCATGGGTAAAGAGTGAAATAAGATCGCTTCTGTAACACGCGGTGGTACATACCAATGCATGATTAGTGCAGCAGCTATTTCACCATGAAACATACCGAATGCCGCTTTTTCGGCGTTGTGCAGAGCCTGAGTGTGTTTCTCCATGCTTCTAAGCATGTCTCGATACTTAGTAGGAAATAGAGAGGCCAGCACCATGATACCTGTATCGTGTAGTAAGCCTGCCAAATAGCTCTGTTCGCAGTATGTGTTATCGAGCTTTGCATCCTTGGCTATGTCATAAGCTAGCTGTGCCACGAGCAATGAACGATGTATCAGTCGTTCAAATGAAAAAAGGGTCCAATTGGTGTGAGCAGGGTAGGTGCGATACAGGTTGGCTAAAATGATTAAGCCACGCAAGCGTCGTAAGTTAATTTTGTTGGTGAGGTCCGAGACGCCGAAGACGGCGGCGTGCTCTCCAAAATAGGGTGTGTTTACCCACTTAATGATTTGGGCACTTAAGGCTTCGTCGTTTTCAAGAACATAAGCCATATGATCTTGACTATCACCAATTACAGCCACCGCTTCAAACAGCCCTTTAATATAGTTGGGGTGTTGTATTTGGCCGCGTTGCTGGATGATTTTTTGAAGAGGCGCTCTGAATAATAACCGCCGTACTTTTAAGAGATGCTCAACCGATTTTTGTATATGTGGAAAGTTGACGGGCATGTCAAAAGTGCGGTGGAGTAGCTCTTGTCGAACATTTTTTTCATCGCTGGATTCTGCTTTGAGTCCTAGTTGAAAGCGCAGGGTTCTTGGGCTTTGTTGTTTAGCTCGACGCAGTAGTTCGGCTTTGCGGGATGTTTTCAGGTCGTAGGCTAAAAAAATCGCATCGTAGTTAGCCGTTGTAAGTTGATTGATGAGTGTCTCGTAGTCATCGATCGAAAAAACATCCCACTGACAGCCTGCGAGCTTGAGGCGCTGTGACCAATTGGAGAACTCACCATTGGGGTCTAATAAAATAACTTTTGTCGGTAAAGTATTTGCAGCGGGTTGAACAGCAGGCATCGTGTACCTCTCAAGCGCGACATAGAATGTAAATGTGTTTTCGTAAAACGCTAATCAAGCCAGCTTAGAGCTGGCTATCTACTGGGATGATGTAGTCGGTTCTTTGCTTTTGTAAGATAGCTTTCATCAATCATCACCGCCGCCATCAGAACTGTCTGAATCTATCGAGTTGTCTGGTTTATCTGTTGATTTACTATTTGGGGTAGCATTGTTGTGCTCAGTATAATTGTCAGCCTGCGCACTGGATCTTGCTATTGGTTTGGCCGGCCGTATTTCGTCTCGCATAACGCAATACATGCGAAAAGCAAAAACGGTAATTAGAGCGCTAAGTAGATCTAGGGCAGCCAGTATAGGCAGTTCAACAATGAACTGACGGTCTTCCATAGATTGGAAAAAGCTCACCACTGGGTAATTTATCAGCTCAATTGCAATGTATAAAATGGCGAGTCCTTGGAGAAGTGGCCAAAAATAATCATCGGTGTCTTGCCAGCTTTGCTTAAGACTTTGCAAAGCAGATTTTTTTTCAACAACGCAAATGTAGTCAGCAAACGCCAAACGCACTCCGATGAAAATCCCGGGCACAATTAAAAACATAAGCCCGCCAAATACGGCGCATCCTGTTAACAGAAAAGTTAGCAGTAACGTTCTCCAGCGAGACATGCCCACTACTAGAGATTGGAATGCCGATAGAGGACGGTCTTCTAAAACTGACTGCATGTAGACAATAGTCGCTGACCAATACAACGGGAGAATGGTCAGATTTAAAATGGATAGTACGGCAAATTGTTGAGCAATTTGCTCATCGTCGCTGTATATATCAAACCACTGTGCTAACCCGTTAATTGCAATCAAAAAAGGCAATTGGATTTTGGCGATAGTGCCTAGATGTTGTCTAAAAAAGAAAATGCTCTGTTGTATGTAAGTTAGGCTTAGCATAAAGAAAAATAATCACTTCACAGGAGAATGGGTTTCTAGGTACCGATTAACGGTGTCTACAATTGCTTGAGTTTGTGGGTCCACTTCTATGTTGATGCGGTCACCTACGTTGGCTTGTCCGAAAGTGGTAATGCTCAAGGTTTCAGGTATCAAATACACATTGAAACGGTTTCCTTCCACTGCTCCTATTGTCAAGCTGCAGCCATTGAGTGCTACAAAGCCTTTTGTAAGAATGTAAGGGGTGAGCGCCTCGTCAATTTCAAACCATATAATGCAGTTATCGTCTGTTTGTTTGATCTCGCAAATCTGTGCCGTTGCACTGATGTGACCTGATAACAGATGGCCGCCAATTTCATCTCCAAACTTGGCCGCTCTTTCAAAATTGACAACACTCGTTACTCTGAGTTCGCCTAGGTTGGTCACATTGAGTGTTTCTTGAATTAAATCAAACTGGACAGATGATTCGTCAAAGCTGGTCACGGTTAAACAAGTACCATTAATAGCTATGCTGGCACCGGTTTGAAGGTTGTTGGTATGACCTGCAGGTAAGGCTACGCGTAGCTTCATGAATTGGTCGCGACGTTCTAGCGCTATAACTTCTGCTTGCCCCTGCACGATTCCTGTAAACATCGGTTATCCTAAATCTAATATGATCTGAGGCCGTAAGGATACCGTATATATAACTAAAATACCTGCATCTTAAGAGGCGACAACATGCACTATTTAATTACTGGTGGTACAGGCTTCATAGGCCGTCGGTTAACTGAATCTTTACTTGCTGACGGTCATGAGGTGATGTTGGTAAGCCGAGATGCTGAGCGTGCGATGTTGCAATTTGGAAGTCGCGTCAATGCGATTAGTCTGTCCGATGTGAGCTTGTTGAGCAGCGTTAAAATCGATGCTGTGATTAATCTTGCAGGCGCCCCTATAGCTGATAAACGCTGGACTGATAGCCGAAAATTGGAGATTAAAAACAGCCGTATAGATTTCACTCAGGATCTCATACAGCGTCTATATGAAGCAGGCCAGAGGCCAGAAGTTTTTGTCAGTGGTTCAGCTATTGGCTATTACGGTCCCCAAGAGGGAAATGCTCCCTTATCAGAGAATGGTCCGGTAGAAGAGGGCTTCCAGCATAGCCTTTGCCAGCAATGGGAAGATGCCGCAATGGTTGCTGAGAAAGATTTGGGGGCTCGGGTATGTTGTGTTCGCACCGGTGTGGTTTTCGGTAAGGGCGGTGGTGCATTGTCTAAAATGCTGCCTGCTTTTAAGTTGGGCCTTGGCGGACCTATTGGGAATGGGGCGCAATGGATGTCTTGGGTGCACTTAGAAGACGAAGTCAATATTATTCGTTTTTTACTCGAACATGATCAGTTGTCAGGGGCATTTAATGCCACATCTCCTGAGGCGGTTACTAATTCAACATTTACGCGAACACTGGCTAGTACTTTACGCAGGCCCGCTTTCTTTCGAGTTCCCGCTTCGCTGTTGAAATGGGCTATGGGAGAATCAAGCGAGCTACTCTTATCAGGGCAGCACGTATACCCAACGGCTTTGGTAGAAGCAGGGTATGTATTTAAATTCCCTGATTTACAGTCTGCCTTAACATCTGCTACTTAGATTGTAGGGTAGCTAAGTTACCGGCGTGTTAGACGTTCGCGTATGCTGTCGACAGTTTGTATTAACAAGTCGCCTTGCCACGGATCTTCGGCGTTATTGTAGACATGCTGCTCTAAATCAATAATCAAGAATTCCAATGTCTTGTTTTTAGCCGCTACGCTCACATCTCGCCCATTATAAAGATGGGATTCAGGCCAAAATAACGCTGCCCATTCAATTAAGCGCGCTTGCGCTAATTCGGGTTTATTAAGGGTGCAGGCTTTTTGAAGCGCTGAATAGGCCAATTTTTCATCAGCGATGAGCTGTTTATCGCGTTTAATTCTTTGTTTTTCGGTTTTGGCGGCTCGGTCTATCGCCTGTCTATTACGCAATTTGCGTAGTCTATTGCCCGTGTAGAGCCACCCCAGTGATGAAATGATGCTAATTAGCGCTAAAAGCGCGATCAAAGCAATAACGTTGGGTGATGTTCCATTGGAGTATTGCTCAACGCTTTGTGTCGTATTTAAGTTTTCCGCTAGGTCTGGTTTAGCGTTCTCTTGGTCGGCAGGTGGTTGCTGCTGGGCGCTATTAGCGCCTTCTATACGCATCTGAATGGGAGGTAATGATGCTACTTGAGCGCGGTCGGTTTCTATATCCCACCAATGGATGTCTATGGGTGGCAGCGTTACTTCGCCACGCTCTTTGAACGTTATTTTGACAGTTTCAACGCGTTGACCGACCAACCCATCTTCATTGAACGACTCCCTCAGGTCTGTATTAACCAGTTCAATATCGGCGAGTTCATTCGTTAGGGGCATCATAGGAGGCAGCCTTGAAGCGGGCAGGCCTTGCGCTATGAGGGTAATGGTTCGTGTTATTGAGTTGCCCGCGACGAGCTGTTCGGGTTGGTCAAATGCGTCTTGAATGGTTAGTTTGGATGCTGGGAGCCAGTAGCCTGCCGAGTTATCGTTAGCACGTGGCAGAATTGATAGCTCAATAGCATCTCCGAGTACTTCAGCATACTGCCCGTTTGCTAGTGTTCCAGCAAATAATGGTGGCTCTATTATGAAACTCCCTGGCTCGTTAGGAAAAACAACATAGGTTTGTTTGCGTTCAGTGTAGGCTACGCCTTGTATAAATACATTGGAGACAACTTCGTCGCCCATTGGTAAAATAAGTGCTTGATTCAAAAAAGGATCCGAGAAAACCGCTTGGTCATCTAACGGCGAACGATGCCTTAGTGTTGATGAGTAAAGTAGTTGGCTACCTTCGTATGCTTCTGTGTGGTCTATTTCGGTCGTAATGCGAATAGCATTGAGGTCGGATGTGACGTCAAGTCCGCCTGGAGCTTGGCTGGCTTGGGAGCTGCTCGACCGGTTTGGGCTGTAGTTTGGATCATAGTTGGGGAGTACGCGTGGGGCGTTATTGGCGGCGCTTAATACGCTCAGCGTCATCGGAAAGGAACGTTCCCCATTAATTTGAATAGCCGGTACGGTTAAGTCGCCACTACGGCGCGGTCGCATTAATACCTGCCATCGCGTTGTTGCTTGTCTGCTTCCATTTTGCAAACTAGAAATCGTCATTTTTTTGCTGCCAAGCAATGAAAAGTCAGCTGTTAACAAGGATAAGTCTGGGCGCTGTGCTTGGCCTGGCTGTGTGGCTTCTATCGTTAACCGCACTGTATCTGTTTGGTTGATAGTATATCGATTAAGATAAGCATTAACCTCGGCAATGCTGAGCGTTGGGGCTACCAGTAAAAGTAAGCTTAGCGTGGTGCTAACAACCGTAAAAAATGCGCGCATCCCTAGGTTAGATCCTTAATAACAAAGCAAAATCATTCTGCATTATTAAGTAAGGGGTATACGATATCAATGAGGTTTTGCTATAACTCGATTATAGATGACGCGCTTAAGTTGTTAAAAATGATGAATTCAATACTCGTAACATTACATATTTCCCCTCAGGACTACATAAAGCAGTACCAAATCCCTGGTGTCATGGTGCATACACATGCCAGTGATGGTCGTCGTGTGCAGTTTCCTGCCTCTATTTTAAAGCCTTTCTTGTTGCATGAGGGCATACATGGCCGTTTTCGTATCAATTTTAGTCAAAATGGAAAGTTTAAATCTATTGAACGGAGCTCATAGTAGGATGTAAAACCAAGGTCGCGCCGTTATAATAGCGAGTCTTTATTCAGAAACGGTCTTGATATGTTCTATTCACTGGCAAAATCTCTCATGTTTAGCATGGATGCGGAGCGTTCTCATAATCTAGCGTTGGGCGGTATGAATTTAGCGGCATCGTTGGGAGTACCTTCGTTGCTTGGCGCTGAAAAGCTGGATATGCCTGTCGAAGTGATGGGGATTCGCTTTCCTAATCCTGTAGGTTTAGCGGCTGGTTTGGATAAAAATGGTACCGCGATTGATGGTTTGGCCGCGTTAGGTTTTGGGTTTGTAGAAATAGGGACTGTAACACCCAGACCACAAGTGGGTAATCCTAAGCCTCGTTTATTTCGTATTCCTGAGCATAACGCGATTATTAATCGCATGGGGTTCAATAACCACGGTGTGGACGCGCTACTTGCCAATGTTGATCGTGCTCGTTACAAGGGCATTCTAGGGATCAATATTGGCAAGAATAAAGACACGCCAAATGATAAAGCTAATGATGATTACTTGTACTGTTTACGAAAAGTGTACTCACGTGCGAGTTATATCACGGTAAACGTGTCATCACCCAATACGCCGGGGCTACGCTCATTACAGTTTGGTGATTCGTTGAATACGTTGCTTGAATCGTTAAAAAATGAGCAAGCTCGTCAAGCGCTTTTGCATGATAGATATGTCCCCATTGCGGTAAAAATCGCACCTGACATGACCGAAGAGGAAATCGTCATGGTTGCTGATTCACTCAAAACGTACGAGATGGACGGCGTTATAGCAACCAATACCACCTTGTCCAGAGAAGGCGTTGAAGACTCAGTCTTGCAAGGTGAGTCGGGGGGCTTAAGCGGTGAACCTGTGCGTAATAAATCGACTAAAGTGATCAGAACATTGGCTTATGAGCTTAATGGTGCTTTACCTATTATTGGTGTCGGGGGTATTACGGAAGGGTTCGACGCTGCTGAGAAAATCGAAGCAGGCGCAAGCTTAGTGCAGATTTATTCTGGTTTTATTTATAAAGGCCCAGCGTTGGTTAAAGAATCTGTAAGAGCGATTGAGGCGTTGAAGCGTCGTCAGTGATGAGTGTTTAGGGAGAAAAACGGCACTAAGGGTTGTGGTTTGGTTTGCAAAAAAGGCTCCTTTATAGAGGAGCCTGTTTTTGAAGGGAATGTGTTGTTAATGCAGTCCTGGGTGAGCTTGAATTGCCGAAACTCCATCCATGCCACTCCAGTGGGCGTCTCTACCTTCACGCCAGCCACTCATCCAATGACTTCGTAGCTCTGTGACTTGCACTGGGCAAGAGTCTCGTGATTTACCGTTAATACCAGCCTGAAAACCGCGGTTAAACAGAGTTGATGTCTTATCTCTTTTCTGTCTCTTCATATAAAGAAACCTCTCATACGTTTACGTTATGATTGAGAACATGAATATCTGAGACTAAATATTCACACAGTGTCTGTATGCATACGGTATTTTTCGCAACACAGGCCTATATTGATATCTAATTCACGAACAAAGTGCGATTAATAATCGCTATGGAATTTAGGGTTTTTGATTGTTAGCACTTGCAAAAAAGGTGCGTATTCAGCGAGTTAAAATTCATATTGAAACGCTGTAATACATTTGAAAAAAAATCATCAAAAAACCGTAACAATTGAATGAAACTGCAACTTGCTGATATTTAAGAAGTTGTAAAAATAACTTTTTAGGAAAAATATGAAATTTATAGCGACTTGCCCTAAAGGCATCGAATCTCTTCTGGCTGACGAGTTAGCAGCGTTAGGGGCTGAGTCAGTAAAATTGATGCCGACGGGTGTCGCATTTGAAGGGGAGTTAGCGCAGGCCTACCGAGCGTGTTTATGGTCTCGTCTTGCGAATCGGGTTTTGTTACCGATTCTTGAAACCAACGTTGAAACCGCCGATGACTTATATAGCGCTATCCAACGAGTCCATTGGAGCGATCATTTAGATCCGAGCATGTCGTTGGCAATTTCTTTCACGGGGAAAACACAGTCAATTAACCATACTCACTTTGGTGCGCTCAAAGTGAAAGATGCAATTGTCGACCAACTACGAGAAATAACAGGGGAGCGTCCGGGCGTTGATCGCGAGAACCCCGATCTGCGCATACATGCCCATATTTATGGCGGTAAACTCAATGTGTCGATTGATCTCTCTGGTGAAAGTTTGCACCGACGTGGCTATCGTACACAGGCAGGAGCAGCACCGTTAAAAGAAAACCTTGCGGCGGCATTGTTAACAAGAGCGGGTTGGCCTGCGCTTAGTGATGACAGTCCTGTGTTGTTTGATCCTATGTGTGGCTCAGGCACTTTGCTCATCGAAGGTGCGTGGATGGTTGCAGATATTGCTCCTGGCATTTTACGCGATCGTTTTGGGTTCGAGCATTGGAAGCAGCATGATGCCGCTTTATGGGAAAGCCTAAAAGAAGAAGCAGAGCAGCGCCGCATTAATGGTTTGACGGCCTTTAAGGTAAAGGTTTATGGCGCCGATGAAGATGAGCGTATGCTTGATGTAACACTGTCGAATGCTGAACGTGCAGGTGTTGATCATTTAATCAAAGTACACGAAGCGCAAGTTCAACGAATGGTGCGCCCATGTGAAGAGAATGGGTTGTTCATTACTAACCCACCCTATGGTGAGCGTCTGGGTGAAAGTTCAGAGCTTATGTTTTTGTATCGTGATCTGGGCGATACCTTAAAACAAGAATTTGGTGGTTGGAAAGCGGCTATTTTTACGGGTAACCCTGAGCTCTGTGAGGCCGTGGGCCTAAAAACGGATAAAACCTATCGTTTAAATAATGGGCCAATCGATAGTCGCTTATTTTTATACACTTTATATGCGAATCGGATTGCCAAAGAAGGGCAGCCTAGCGAGCAGGCTGGTGACGTTGCTTTAAGCGAAACAGCTCAAATGTTTGCGAATCGTCTCAGAAAAAACCTGAAAAATTTGAATAAGTGGCGTAAGCAAAATGATATTCAGGGGTATCGTTTATACGATGCGGACATTCCCGAATTTGCTGTGGCGGTTGATGTTTACAAAGACTGGGTTCATGTACAGGAGTACGCAGCGCCTAAGTCGATAGATAAAATAAAAGCTTTTGATCGTCTTAAAGATGTATTGGCGGCTATACCTGAAGCATTAGGCGTTGATCCTTTGCGTGTTGTTTTAAAGCAACGCAAGCGTCAAACGGGCACTCAGCAATATGAGAAACAGGGCACTGGTCGTCGTTTTTTTCAGATAACTGAGCATGGCTGTAAGTTTAGAGTTAACCTGCATGACTATTTAGATACTGGTTTATTCTTAGATCACCGCCCCGTACGCCACCAAATTCAACAAACTGCAGCAGGTAAAGACTTTCTTAATCTGTTTTGCTATACCGCTACTGCCAGTGTCCATGCCGGGGTTGGCGGGGCAAAAAGCACGACAAGTGTTGATATGTCAGCCACTTATCTGCAGTGGGCGATGAAGAACATGGCGATTAATGGCTTTGCTGACAAAGCTCATCACTTTATTCAATCTGATTGTATTGTATGGCTTAAAAAACAACGTAAGCCGGCTTATGACCTGATTTTTATGGACCCCCCCACGTTTTCAAATTCTAAACGTATGAGCGATGTTTTGGATGTTCAAAGAGATCATGTTGAGCTGATTCGGTTAGCGATGCGTTTGTTGCGGCAGGATGGTGTTCTAATTTTCTCTAATAACTTTCGGAAGTTTAAGCTGGATTACGAAATGTTGGGTGCGTTTGATATTAACGATATTACAGCGCAGACCATCGATCCTGACTTTAAGCGCAATGCAAAAATACACAGCTGTTTCGAAATTCGCTGGCGTCAATAATGGTGCAATGCTTTCTTTTGGTACGTTTCGTGCATTAATTTAGTGCAGTATTGGGTGCGCCGAATGATACGGCGCATGCTTTAGAGTGCCTGATTTTATAAATACTTCCTGTTTTTCAGTTGTTTACGTGCTTTTTGAATTAATTGATGAAGCATGGCGACAACAACAAAAATGAGTATCTAGATATTCAGTGCACTTTTATAGCGTCCGTACGCTGAAATTGCACCGATAGAGTGCAATATTATAAATTGCAACCTTTGTAGGAGACACTTGTGGAAACTGTTAATAGTGCAGTCGAGACATTAATGCAGAGCGCTAATACGCTCTTTATCCTGATGGGCGCCATTATGGTGTTCGCTATGCATGCTGGCTTTGCCTTTTTAGAAGTGGGTACTGTTCGCCATAAAAACCAAGTTAATGCGTTAGTTAAAATTATGACGGACTTTGGTTTTTCTGCCGTGGCTTATTTCTTCATTGGCTATTGGGTTGCGTACGGAATCACTTTTTTTCAAGACGCAGAAGCGTTAGCCGCGAATAACGGATATGACCTGGTTAAGTTTTTCTTTTTGATGACATTTGCGGCGGCGATCCCTGCCATTGTGTCTGGCGGTATAGCCGAACGAGCTAAGTTTTGGCCCATGCTTATCGCGTCTAGTCTAGTTGTAGCGTTTGTTTACCCGTTTTTTGAAGGGGTAATCTGGAATGGAAATTTCGGTTTTCAAACTTGGTTGGAAGATACTTTTGGTGCTGGCTTTCATGATTTTGCAGGCTCCGTAGTCGTTCATGGTGTTGGAGGTTGGATTGCGCTCGTGGCTGTTCTCATGCTGGGCGCACGTTCAGGACGTTATCGCGATAATCGAGTGGTTGCATTTCCTCCATCTAATATTCCTTTTTTGGCGCTCGGTGCGTGGATTCTTTGCATAGGTTGGTTTGGCTTTAACGTTATGTCGGCGCAAACCTTAGACGGTATTTCAGGATTGGTTGCCGTTAACTCATTGATGGCCATGGTGGGCGGCATTATCGCTGCGCTACTGGTTGGCAAGAATGACCCAGGCTTTATTCATAACGGTCCACTCGCTGGTTTAGTCGCCGTGTGTGCTGGCTCTGACGTAATGCACCCAATGGGGTCGCTCGTTGTAGGTGCTGTAGCAGGTGTCCTGTTTGTATGGGTTTTTACTCTGCAGCAGAATAAATGGAAAGTTGATGATGTGCTGGGTGTATGGCCATTACACGGTTTGTGTGGCGTCTGGGGTGGTATTGCGGCTGGTATTTTTGGCTCAGAAGCTTTAGGCGGTTTAGGCGGTGTTAGTTTTATGTCGCAGCTGATTGGTAGCGTAGCCGGCGTTTTGGTTGCGGTTGTTGGTGCTGCTGTTGTATATGGAATGATTAAGGCAATTTCTGGTCTGCGTCTCAGCGAAGAAGAGGAATATAACGGCGCTGATTTGAGTATCCATAAAATCGAGTCTACTTCTCAGGACTAATAGTCATCGTCCTTGAAAGACGAGAGTTTGCCGGTAAATGAATACAGTAAAAAGCTGACTTAGGTCGGCTTTTTTTATTTTTTTTTGTAACGCCGAGCTGATTTTTACAGGCTTTCCGTTCCTTATAATTGTCCTTTTGAGTATGGTTGCTCTATAAGGTGCTGTTTTAATAAAGAAAGCTGTTTTGTGTAAAAATAGTTCTGTTTAGACGAGGCTCTTGGCACGAAAAATAGAAGGCGCTTAGTGAGTGGTTAACTCAACAATTAGCATCAAAATCCTGTATAAGTGACACCTGATATACAATCGTTTACGGTTTGCCCACTAACGCAGAGGATGCATCATGCAAAACTTAACACCCGAAGGCCAACATCTGGTCACCACTATGTCTCAGCGTTATAACCTAAGCCGCGATGCAATTGTTCATATGTTAATTGCTGTTAGTAATGGTGGTGGCAGTATGGCGCAATTTAACTGTCCCGAACTCGGTGGCGGCGGTCAGTGGATGCGTGGTGGTATGACAATGGTGGGTGATATGTTTAATTATGGCCTTAAAAATACCGTTGATAATTTGTGCAACGATTTATCCAATGCATTGGCCAGTACCCAAGTTTTTCCAGTTATCCCAGCGGGTACTCCGGGTAGTAATCAGTGGTGGCCTCAAGATTTAGGCGTTCCGTTTAGTAGTGGTGCGCAAAATGATATTAAGTATGCCGTATTTCCTGGGCGTTTAGCGGTCATGCTGTTTGGAAATGTGACGGTGTACGATACGTTGGATCACCAAATCGGAGGCGTAAGCCAGCAGCAAGGCGGGGACACCTCCCTTACTTTTAGTAGCCAGTATGGAACATTGTCGGTTTCTAGTTTGCCCGTTATTTATGGTCCGGGTTTGCCCCAGGCTCAGCAAACTAACTTCGCCGTACCTGCCGCTAACAGTGCCGCTTCCGTGGGCCAGTCGCAAAGCCAATCTAATGGTTATAATCAGGCGGATAATGTTCAGCAATCCTATCAGAGCGCTTCTCAACAGAATTTTGCACAAGCTCCGCAAGGCTCTGATAGTTTAAGCCATAGCTCTGGCTCTTTAGACGAGGTGCTGGGTCATATCGAAAAATTAGGCAAGTTGCGTGAAGCAGGCGTACTCACAGATGATGAGTTTTCCAGTAAAAAAGCGGAATTGTTAAAACGTATTTGAGTGCTCGCTTCCTCGTTGAGTCATAACTTACCGAGAAGACTATTAGTTAGTGGCAGCCCCTTTGTTTGGGGCTGCGTGATGGCTAAATATTAGCGCTTTTAGTAACTATGATAAGTGTTCCTTAAAGAAAGCAAGTGTGCGTTCCCATGCTAACTCGGCAGCAGGCTCATTGTAGCGAGCTGTAGAATCGTTGTGGAAACCATGGTTTACGTCTTCATATACAAAGGCTTGGTAATCGGCGCCGATAGCCTTCAGTTCTTTCTCATAATCAGGCCATGTGCCATTGACGCGCTTATCAAGTGCGGCAAATTGGAGCATGAGTGGAGCTTTGATATTTTTAATAAGCTCTGCTTTAGCGGGGGTGCCATAAAATGGGACTGCTGCATCTATGATCTCAGGAGCTCGAGCCGCTAACATGTTACTGATGTAACCACCAAAGCAAAAACCTACTACGCCGAGTTTATCATTCGTTAATTCATGAGCTTTTAGGAATTTGGCGGCGTTGATGAAGTCTATTTCAACCTTCACAGGATCAAGAGACTTTTGCATTTCTCGACCTTCATCATCATTGCCGGGGTAACCGCCGAGCGAGTATAAAATATCTGGAGCAAAGGCAATGTAACCGGCTTTTGCTAATCGACGTGCAACATCTTCGATATACGGGTTTAAACCTCGGTTTTCGTGGACAACAAGCACAGCAGGGGTTTTTTCGGTCATGTTTTTAGGTACAACTAAGTACCCCCGGCCTTCACCAAAACCGTCTGGTGACGGGTAGGTTGCGTAAGATGCGGTGATGTCTGGGTCGTTAAACGACACCTGTTCAGCCAACGCGTAATTGGGAATAAGGCCACCCGCGACCGCTGCCGCTGTTAAGCCAATAGCCGCTAATCGAGTTAAAAATGTGCGTCTATCAATGTCGCCATGTGCGTATTGGTCGTACCAATCGAACGCTTCCTGTGGAATCTGATGAGCAGCAGTACTTTCCGGACGTTGTACGGTCATAGCCTTCTCCTTGAGCGTAGCGGTTTGAGAATTTAAATTGTAATAGACTAATATTGTATTACTAGACACCTTTACGTTTGTTTTGTCTACTCGGATGAAAATTAATTCCCTATTAATGAGTAATTTACATCTTTTATTGATGTTAAACCGTACGAGCAAAGTGGACGATTTATTTAGCGCAGAGTATTACGTTTAGCTAATTGAAATCTCTAAGGAGGAGCCTAATGCGTTGGCCCGCGTTATTGAGCTATGTTGGTGACAATGAGCTTGTTTTTATTGCTAACCAAAGTGAGTGGATGTCTGATAATGACTTACAATCGCCTCATTTTGACGAAGGTGATCGTATTATTGATGCTGATGGTTGTTTGTATCAACCCGAGAAAAGCGAAAAAGGTATCGAGTTAGTAAAGCTCGAAGAAAAGTACACCCTTGAGGATCTTGTTGGGTTAGTTCAAGCACATATGTTCGAGCAGGCGGGGGCTACTTGTGTGTCCAAGGTAGGAGCGTCCTCGATTGATCAATTAATGACTATAATGGAAGCGTTAAGTGAATACGATAAACCCTAAAAAACTTCATCTAAGTAAGTGGACCGCAGTTCGGCCCATTAATAAAGAAAAACACTTTCTCGTGTCCAAGATTACGTTTGACGAAGAGGGATGTGTTGAGGAATGCGTAATAGAAGCTGTACTGACTAAGCGAGCTGATACAATTGATTGGAATTCACTCAAGGATAGCACCCAGTGGTTACAAGGTTGGTTATAACCATCTGGGAGCGTTCAGTTTGTCTTTAGGCTTTAACAATCGTTAACAATTGCTGTGCATGTTCAGCTGCGTGGCGTCCTAGTTCAGTCAAATAGCCACCATCAGGCTGAGTGACTAAAGATTTTTCATGAAGCCGCTTGGTAGCCGCAATAACATTTGGTGCTGCCGAGGAGTGGATTTTGATTCCTTCCTGAGTGGTCTCTAGGTTAAACCGAGCTAATATATTGAGTTCGTCGTTTATCTCACTAGTGAAAGGCATGATCATTCCTTTTTATTGTTATTGAGTGCGGTATCAGTGTACGACATATACAAAATTTGCCAAGTAAAGTTTATTGGCTAAGCATCAACGCCAAAACTCACGTGATAAAGCAGAGAATAAGTAAAAAAAAGCGTTCGATTTCAGTAGGGCTAGCAGCTAAATCACAGGGTTTAATTGAATAATAAGGGGCTGTTTAAGACGTTTGGCTAGCTGCAGGCGTTGAAAATAATGCGCCAAATCAATTTCTACTATGCAAGCACACAACCTAATGTTAAATACGTGTCCGTCAATCTTTGCAATAGGTATGTGAGGAGATAGTTTGAAGCATTCTAGGCTCAGAGTAGAGAAGGCCTTTTTTGTCAGCGCTAGCTGAGCTAGAATCACCCGCTGGACTTATTACAACCCAGCCTTTATCAATTGCTGGGCTAGCTGACATCTAATTGGACTTTGAATGCTTTTTAACAAGCTTCCTGATGATCTTTTTGTACCGCTCTCCGGTCAAAACCGCCATATATATCAAGCTGTTTTGCTTGAGTTGGCTGATTTGTTTTTCGACGAAGATCTAGTCGATCCCTTTATTCCCAAAGACCTTGTACGTTCTTCGATCGAAGATGCGGTAGTGCGCTTAGGAGTTCGTCGTTGGGAACCAGAGATAGATGACGACAACGATGATGGTGAGGCGCCGCGTTCCACCGCGGAATACACGAACCGCATTTATCGTCGTTTAGTCGATTGTGGCTGGATCGAAGAAGAGCAGCGTATTTATCGCACTTATGTACTGATGTCGCCGTCTATCAGCTTTTTGCTGCGCTCGTTAGTTTCGATCGCTAATTTAGAAAAACGCTCTTATGGCGGTGCGGTACTGAATGTATTGAGCTCGCTTGAAGCGGCTGTTAACGACCCCGCAGGCCGAGGAATTACATTATCGGAAGCCGCGCAAACCGCTTCAGACTTTAGTGCGCATCTGACCGATATGATGTTGGGATTGCGAGAACTAAAAATTAGCCTTTCTAATTCGCAAAGTCCGCAAGAGATAGTGCGAGGCTTCTTCGAGCGTTTTGTTGAGCATATTTTGGTGTCTGACTATAAAACGCTGAAAACGAAAAATAATCCGTTTCGTTTCCGTCGTCAGATTTTATCGCTCTTGCGCGATTTACAGTTCGACACTGTTAAAGTTGATAAGCTTACTCGCCACTATCAAGAACAGTTTGAAGCGAGTTACGATGATGCAGAGGCCATGGTCCATACGCACATCAACCGTATCATTCGTATCTTTGACTCAGTAGATAAACGCTTAGACTCCATTGATGATTTTCGTTATCGATTGGAAAAACGTGTGGCTGATACTGTTAGATACATGGATAAAACCACACCAGGCATGGCCTCACGCTTATCACGAGTGATTGCCGAGTTAGCCAAACGTGATGAGTTGCCTGTCATTGATACTATTGAAGAGGTCGGGTTTATTAACCCTTCAAGCATACGCTCGCCTATCAGAAGGCGCATTGTGGCAGAACCAACGGTGATTAGGCAGCAGCAGATTGATCCTAAAGTGGTTGAATTGCGCGAGTTATTTAAAGCTTTCAAAGAGCGCCGCGAAGTTAAAGTGGAGCGCATCGATGCCTATCTAGAGCGTCACTTATCGGATAAAGACTCAATTAAAGCCGAAGAGTTTTCGATTGACACCATCGAAGATTACATATGCTTTAGCTATATACGTCACCTTGCATCGCTTGGCAAAAAAGCTAAGAAGACAGCAGATATGTTCAAAATTGAGTTTGCCGAAAACTACACTCATGTCGCCGATGTGGTGGAGTGTCGCGATTTTACTATTAATAAAGTTATTCAAAGGAAACCGTAATGCTTGGTGATCTGCAAAAAATAGTCAGCCGCAGTGAGCAAAATGACGCAGCTGATTTTTCGCGAGCGGCCAACTTGCTGTTAACTAACCAGTTTCTGCATGCGGACCGTTCTTCACATCGTGACAGTTATTTTTTAATAGCCGCACATATTGATTATTTTCGTAACTTATTTGAGGCGATTGGGTGGTCATTTATTTATCAACCCGATGAAGCTTATATGGGTATTCTGCCTCAAGGTGAGGAACGCAATGTAAAGCTGCGTCTTGATGAGTCTTTATTGATGTTATGTATGCGACAGCAATATGAAGCAAAATTAGAGAGCTTTGAAGTTGAAAGCGGTCGGGCTTACACCAATACCAATGAGTTACTTTCTCTGTATGAGAACCTGACCGGTAAAGAACTCCCGAACGAAACCCGCATGAAAGAGATCATGTCCCTCTTTAATCGTCACGGTATTATCGAGCGCGGGAAAATTAACGAAACGGATCCCAAAAACGTGCCATTTAGTATTTTACCCACAATCCGCCAAGTGGTAATTGAAGATTACATCGGTCAGTTAGAAGCGCTTTGCGATACAGAAAACAGCCGCGATGCCCTAACAGAAGCGGAGGAGGCTGCTGATGAAACAGCTTAATCGTATTGTTCTAGTTAACTGGTATGTTTTGGGGGCGGTAGAGGTTCCTATTAAAGGTAATGTGGCTATTGTCGGGCCTAATGGTTCGGGTAAATCATCATTATTAGATGCTATACAAACCATACTGATGGGCGGCCACAAACGTAATTTAAGTTTCAACGCATCAGCCGGCCAAAAAAGTGAGCGTTCTTTACGTACTTACTGCCTTGGTTTTTTGGATGACGGTGGTAAAAAAGCAACTGCACGTGATGATTCTATTACCTACATGGCGCTAAGCTTCTTTGATACGGAGACAGCACAAGAAACGTGTATTGGGATAGCGATTAGCGCGTCCACAGCATCACCCGATGAAGAAATTTTAGGTCGCTTTATATTGCCTAACTTTTCAGTAACGTTAGATGATTTCTCGGTGCGCGAGGGTGATGGTCGATTGCCTAAGCCGTGGAACAAGGTGCGAGATCAGCTTCTTAAACAATGCCCTGATATGGTGTTGGAAAAACGTGCCAGTAAGTTTGTTCGTGAAGTAACGACTGCGCTTAGCCATGACCCGCAAATGCCTAATGATGATGAAAAGTTTATTAAAAACTTTAAGAACGCATTACGTTTTGTACCGATCGATAGTCCGACGAAATTTATTCGTGAGTTCGTATTGGATGAAAACATCGTGCATGTTGGCGCTTTCCGGAAGTCACTGGATGAATACCGTGCGATGGAGCAAAAAACACTTGAGGTGTTTAATCGTATTACGGAGCTAGAAAAGGTTTCTGAGCAGTGTAAAGGTATTCAGCGTAACGTGAAAAACGCTGTTGAGTATGAATGGGTGGTACACGAGACTCGCTTTGAAAACGCAGATCTCAAAAAAGAAGATGCTCAAGAACGTTTAGAATCGAACCAAGAAAAAGAGTTAGAAGTCCAAAAAGAAATGGAAGAGCATGCCGCTGAACTCAGCGGTGTAATGCAGCGTCTTGCTGATGCGCGTGCTCAATTAAATAACTCTGATGATGCTCACCAAATCAAAGCGCTTGAGAATAATATTGCCGCTCGTTTACATGAAGAAGGCGTTGTAAAAGATAAAATACAGAACGTTTATAGTTTGTTCCGTAATACGGTCGGGTTTGCGCATTATCAAGATTTATTACCTGAATCGTTTCGTCCATTAGTTGAGCGTTGCGTGCAATTGTGGCGAACTGGTGAAGACATGATGGCCGATGTATGGCCTGCAGAGCCGGTAGAGGTGGATAATGCGCTTGCCGAATTGAAGGACAATGTTGATTCGGTAAGACGAGATATTGGCCGTAAGTTTGAAGAATCCGTCATCCGGATGAATGAGCTACGCACGTCAATTCAAAATCAAAAAGGTGCTGTTGAGCAATTAAAGCAAGGCCGAGCGCCAGTGCGCCACAACACGCGCGAATTAATGAATTTGCTGTCTGAGTATGGAATAGAGTCGACACCTATTTGTGAACTGGTCGATATCAATGACGATAAGTGGCGTATTGCTATTGAGTCATTTTTAGGGGCTCGCCGAGAAGCTCTGATTGTTGACCCTGCACATGTTAAAGAAGCGATCACGCTTTATCGTCGTAAAGGTCGTCATCTAAAAGGGTGTCGTATAATCAATACGACCAAGTCCCGCGATTGGTTAAACCGTAGTAAGCCGCGCTCGCTCGCTCAATTTATCGATACGGATAATGATGATGCTCAGGCTTACATGAACCGTGCGCTAGGCGGCGTTATGGCCGTTGAAACGGAAAACGAGCTACTGCGTGAGGAACGTGCTTTAACATATGACTGCATGCTGCAAACCGAGGGTTCAACGACCTCTATCAACGAACTGTCGCCTATTATGGGCATTCGTCGTCGTGGCGATCAGCTGGCATCGCAAGGTAAGCAAGTTGATGAGATGATTGAAGAGTTTACCAAGCTGGGTAAACGCCATGAGGCGTTGGAAAAACTGCGTGATAACCTCATCAACTTAACCACAAGCTTGGCTGGAGCGACAGAAAACGTATTTGATCTGGTGAACTCCCGTAACCAAATCAGTAATGAGATTGAAGGTTACCGTCAGGCAATTACTGACCTGCGCAATCACGACGATTCAGGTATCCAGCGTCGCATAGCGGAACTCGTTGAAGAGCAAAAAGCCGCTAATGACAAAAACAAAGTGCTCATGGATAAGTTACAGCGTATCCGCACGAGTATGATAAAAGACACGGCGGCGTTAGAAGTTTTAGACGAAGAACTAACAGAGCATTCAGAAGCACGTAATGTGTGTGAGGCAAATCGTGACTTTGATCCGCAGTCAGCACAGGAAAAGCGTGATTATTTAGATGAAAGCTGCGCTGGTGAGCTAGAGCGTATTATTTTTGAGGCCGCTAAAAAAGCACAGTCCGAATTAAGCTTGCACGAGAAAAAGAAATACTCTGTGCGTGATGCGGTTGCAAATTACAAGGCTCGTTTCCATGGCGGCGGTAGAAGCCATCAGGGCTTAGACAAAATAGGCCCAGACTCAACTCATGAAGAGCTAGAGCAGTATGTGGATGAAACACTGCAGTCGTTGAAAGATTCCGAGCTGGCAGAGTACACCGAAAAAGCTGAGCGTGCTCGCTTAGAGGCAGAAACCGCTTTCCGGTCGGACTTTGTTGCGCACCTAAATGATCAAATCAATAAAATTAAAGATCTGATTCGTGAGTTAAACAATCACTTAAAGAACCGTCCTTTCCATAAGGAAATGTACAGCTTCGAGATGTCTCCTAACCCTGAGCTAAAAGATATTTTAGAGCTGGTTGAGGCTTATACACGTTTAGATCAAGCGAATGTTGGGACGCTTTTTGACATTCAGCATGATGGTGATCGTCCGCATCATGATGCCTTAGCTAAAATACACGATGTGTTAAAAGATGAAGGTGAGAGCAGTCTGCTACAGGACTATCGAAACTTTTATAACTTTGAGCTTGTGGTTAAAGATCTTAACGGTAATCGGAAAACAACTCTCACTCAGCGTATCAAAACCGGTTCAGGTGGTGAGCACCAAGTCCCTTTCTATGTTGCAATGGCAGCAGCAATGGGCGCGGCTTACCGGCTAAAAGAAGGCCCTAACGGTAATCCGGTAGGTGGTATGAGTTTGGCGGTGTTTGATGAGGCCTTTAACAAGCTAGATTCAGAGAACACGCAAACATCGCTCGGCTTTATGACTGATTTAGGGCTGCAAACTATCATTGCGGCACCCGATGAAAAGTATTCTTTGTTATCGTCTTGCATGGATACCATCATCAACGTTTGTCGAGATGGGCGTATCGTTGATATCGATGTTGAATTTCCGACTCCTAAGGGTAAGGAACTACTTAATTCCGATAACCCGCGTAAGCTAATGGAAGAGGCTGGTTTATCTGAGGAGCTCTTAGCAGACGTTTAACTCATTACGGTTTCTAAAATCGTTTTATGAAATTAGCCGGTTGTGCGTAAGCGTGCCACCGGCTTTTTTATATCCGGAGTCAGTTGAACAATGCCTTTATTTCGGTAAAAAAGCAGTAGGCTCCCATCGTGACTGGTTTGTACAGTCCAAGACTGCGGGGAGTCAATTAAGCGCAAGAGTATGGCTTTCATCGGAGCGGGTTGCTTTGGAGCAGGGAGATAAATACAGTCCTTGTATTGTTTGTGGCTTAAAAGACTCTTAACGCTAGATATATTCCATTCAGATGGTATGTGGGTAGTGGGAGTAATTTGCCCAATTAAGCTAGGTGCAATAATTTGCTTATCTTTGGCAAAAAACTTTCTTACCGTTAAGTCGGTATGTCGTTGCAGAAAGCTGTTGTCACGTACGTTGGAGTCAAAGCCTAACGTATTCAGCCCAGTTACTAAGACGGATAGCTGCCAATTACATGATTTTATTAATCGCCATGCAGGCTCTACCGAGCGACGTGAGCCGAGGCTATATTTGATTGCGCTTCTGCCATCCAGTTGTTCGTTGTCTAGTAAAGTGAGTTGTAGGTAAGTGCTTTGTAAATCAATTAAACACAGAGGTTGTTGTACGTAGGCGTACGACCGCTCCCTCCTAAAGAAGGAGACCCAATCAGTACGTGTTTCTAATTGATTTAAAACAGGAATATGCATCATTATTACTTATTGGCTGAAAGGTCAGTATAAATTGAACAGGTGAAAGACGCATCATGAAACTGCTTAATCGTTCAGCTATTACTTTATTGGCAAAGGAACCCTTTGCGCGTTGGATAGCTTCATTACCGGAAGGCGATGAGTTAAATCAACCCACTTCATTAGAAGAGCTAAGACGCGAAGGGAATATTTATCTCATGACTGAGGCCGAGCACGAGTCAGACTTTGCTCAAGTATTGGTCGACGAGTGGGATAATCTATGGCGCAACGAACTTGCTGCTTGGGACGAGTTTGGTGATTACTGGCCATCGCAAAGAAGCTTAGCAGTATTTAAAGAGTGGTTTGAAATCAGCCACCAGGTGATGGCGTTTGATCTTTCTTCAGAGCCGTTATTAGTCGCTAAATTAGACTGATTGTTTATCAAAAGTTGTTGGTCGGGGAGAGGGTTGTGGAGTCAGTGTCAACAGGTATGTCGTTTCATCCGCATAGAGATGATTTATATGAAGAGATGCACTCGCGTCCTTTCCAAGTTATACCCAGCCCAGCGCGTTTGACACATATCGCGCTAATTTGTGATGAAGCAGAAAAGCGGGAGCAATTTAATCATCTGCGCCGTTTATTTGAGCTGTTAGGTCAACAGCCGCCCGAACGAGATGAAATGTGCGTTCAATGGGACTTTGGTGATTTCAGAATTCGTTTAGAGAAGCACTTAGAGTTTATCGCTTTTACCTTTGTTAATTTAGCGGTTGAAAATAACGATGATCCATTTGCTGTAACGGGCATTAGTTCATTACCTAGTGGTTGGCTAGATAAGCTACCCGGTAAGGTAATCTCGGCAGTGCATGTATCCGTTAAGGACTCTTCAGAAGATGGCGATTATATGCTCCCTAAGGTGCGCCGTTTTTTTGAAGGTATGCGTTTAATTGGTAGTAGCCCTCAACAAGGGGATGCGCGTATCTGGACGACGTTTCGCTTGCACAGTGATGGATTTGGTCGAATGCTCATCTGTAATAAGCGTATGAGTGATAGTCAATTAGGGCGTTTAACGCAGCGGCTCATGGAGATCGAGACCTATCGCTTAATGGCTTTAATCGGCTTACCAACCGCACGGGAGTACTCTCCCCAGTTACGCATTATGGATACCCAAATTGCCGAGCTAACACAGCGTTTATCTTCGGAAAGTGGTGAGGATGAGTCGGACATACTCAAAGACTTAACGCGCATAGCCAGTAAAGTGGAAGACTATCGAGCTAAAACAACCTTTCGTTTTGCGGCTTCACAAGCTTACCATGAGCTTGTTCTTAAGCGTTTAGCAGAGCTAAGAGAGGATGAGGTGTCGGGTCATTTGACCATGACAGAGTTTATGACGCGTCGTTTGTCACCAGCAATACGAACCTGTGATTCGGTAGGTCAGCGCTTAGAAGACATGTCGCGGCGAATTGATAGGGTTTCCGACATGATGCGAACGCGCATTGAGCTGTCGATACAAGAGCAAAATCAAGAATTACTTTCATCGATGGATCGTCGTTCTAAAATCCAGTTGATGATGCAGCATACCGTTGAGGGGTTATCAGTCGCGGCTATTAGCTATTACTCTATCGGGTTAATCAAACTGATTATTGATGCGTTATACGATAGTGGGTTGAGCTTTAATAAACACCTCGTTTTGGGGGCAGCTGTACCCGTTGTTGTCGGTGGTGTATGGTTAGCGACACGGCGTATTCATAAGCATTTTTTAGCCTTGGCGCGCGAGCAACGAGATGCAGATTTAGCTGATGAAGAACGTAGAAAGTCTAAATAAATCATAATATTACTAGCAATAGGTGAGCTAAAATGAGCGTTGCTCAAATTATAGAAGACAAGCTACGGGCTAACCTAGCTGTAGCTGAGCTGATCATAGAAAATGAAAGCCACATGCACTCAGGCCCAGCTACTGACAGTCATTTTAAGGTGTTGTTGGTATCGGATGATTTTGCTGATAAACGCTTGGTACAGCGCCACCAGTTACTCTACAAAGTGCTAGCCAATGAAATGCAAAACCCCATCCATGCGCTATCTATGCTTTTGTATACTCAAAAGGAATGGGCTGATAAAAACGGTTTTGTGATGCCTTCGCCTCAATGCCGTGGGGGTTCAAAAGAGAGTCAATAGTGTTAATCGGTTTAGTCGATAATGCTATCTTAATTAATCTGTTTTACATCTGATAAGGCTTCCATCAGTATGGCGCCCATAAACGTAGCGCGTGCATGGGTGCCTTAATAATGAATAATAATTTCGATCAATTTATAGCAGGTGGGCATGGGCTTTTGCACCGGCTTTGGATTGTGATCAAACGCTTACCTGTTTTTTCTGCTGTTGTGTTGTTGCCCATTATCGCTGTTTCTGCGATCTGTTTTGCACATGTTGATTCGATCTCTGAAATGGGAGTGAGCGCTTTACCGTTGGCTATTGTGCTAGGCATGATAGCGGGGCACTGTGTTGGTCATCTGCCAGAAGGTAGCGAGTTGCAATGGGTTCGCTTTTGCCAACAACGCCTGCTTAGAGCCGGGATCATTTTGTTTGGCTTTTCGTTGACACTTCAGCAGTTGCTTGCTGTGGGCTGGCAGGCGCTAGTACTTGATATGCTAGTAGTGACGTGTGTGCTGTTAGTGGGTATTTGGCTTGGGGTTCACCTGTTTAAGTTGCCAGTAGATCTTGCGATTTTGACTTCGGCAGGCAGTGCTATTTGTGGAGCAGCGGCGATCTTGGCGACAGAGTCCATTCTTAAGCCAAGGCAGCAGCATGTTTCTATGGCGGTAGCGACTGTTGTCCTATTTGGTACGGTTGCGATGTTTAGTTATCCGTTTATCTTTCCTTTAACGGGAATGACTGAGCAACAATTTGGTGTGTTCATAGGTAGTACGGTGCATGAAGTCGCGCAAGCAGTTGCAGCTGGGGAGAGTATTGGCGGTAGTGCTTTGCAATATGCTGTTGTGGTTAAGTTAATCCGTGTGATGCTCTTGGCGCCTTTTATCGTTATATTAAGCGTTTGCTTATTGCGCTTACGAGGCGATAGAGAGCGTGGCTCGATTAATTTCCCGTGGTTTGTACTTGGTTTTGTGGTTGCTGTTGTTATCAATAGTGGCTTAGATAACGTTAGTCAGTTGTTTGTATCACCCCAAAAGATAGAAAATTTTGTGGCCGTGACTCGCGAAACAGCCCATTTAGCTAGCCAGTTTATGTTAACAATCGCTATGGCTGCCTTAGGCTATCAGACACGTTTAGCGGCTATACGCCAAGCAGGGGCCGCATCCATGTTGCTAGCCGGTTGTTTGTTTGTGCTTTTACTGGGAGGCGGTTTTGTGCTCAATCAGTGGCTGATTGTATAAGGGCGATGATAAAAGCTCGCTGCCCGTGAGCAGCGAGCGGTATCGTTTTATTGGCAAATGCTTTTAAAAAGTTCGAAGTACTCTGGGAAAGTTTTACGAGTGCATCCTGGATCATTGATAGTGACGGGAGTATCGCTCAACGCAACTAGCGAAAAACACATAGCCATACGGTGGTCGTCATATGTGTCGATAGCGGCATGAGTCAGCTTGGCTGGTGGAGTTACTTCGATAAAGTCTTCTCCTTCTACTACGCTAGCACCGACTTTACGTAGCTCAGTAGCCATGGCCGAAAGGCGATCGGTCTCTTTGACTCGCCAGTTATATATATTTCGAATGGCAGTAGTACCCTCTGCAAATAAAGCGGTAGTCGCGATTGTCATGGCAGCATCTGGGATATGATTCATGTCCATATCAACGGCCTTTAAGTCACCTGTTCCCGTTACCTCAATATAGGTGGGCCCGTAGGTTACTTGAGCCCCCATTGCTTCTAAGACTTCAGCAAAACGTTTGTCGCCCTGAACGCTATCAGATCCCACGCCATAAACACGAACAGTACCACCTTTAATAGCGCCAGCGGCAAGGAAGTATGAAGCCGACGACGCATCGCCTTCTACCATGATTTCGCCGGGTGACTGGTATGTCTGTCCTGATTTAATAACGAATTGCTGGTAGTTGTCATTTTGCACATTCACACCAAAAAGCTTCATGGTATGTAGGGTAATATCAATATACGGCTTGGATACAAGCTCACCATCTACTTTAATGGTCAGATCATCGCTAGCCAATGGAGCAGCCATCAGTAAAGCGGTTAAGAATTGACTAGAGATATTGCCTTTGATGCTGACCTCACCACCGCGCAAGCCTTGCGAGCGGATACGCAAAGGTGGATATCCGTCATCACCTAGATAGGTAATATCAGCGCCAAGCTGACGTAAGGCATCCACTAGGTCGCCAATGGGGCGCTCATACATTCGTGGCTCGCCTGTTAGCTCGTAAACATCATTGCCAAGGCATAAGGCCGCACATAAAGGGCGCATAGCAGTGCCTGCGTTGCCTAAGAAAAGAGCTTTACTGGCTGTGCCCAGTGATCCAGCTAAGCCTGTTAATGTACAAGTCTGTTTATCATCGGATAATGAATATTCCACACCCATTTCGTTTAATGCTGTAAGCATATGACGAACATCATCACTGTCCAATAAGTTAGTGATACGTGTTGTGCCTTGTGCAAGTGCGGCTAAAAGCAAGATTCGGTTCGACAGGCTCTTTGAACCTGGGATTTGAACTTCGCCAGCAACTGCATTGATAGGCTCTAGGGTCAAATTATCCATGGAAGGTACTCTTTATACGTGTTTTTATCAGGGAGATATAAGCTACCTTGTGTAGCCGTTTAGGTCGAGGGTATCGGATAAAAAAAGTGCAGATAAGCGCTTAATCTAACCCTGGGGTTTCTGGGGAGCTAGTTTTTACGTACTGGTAAGTTGATTGAAGCCCTTAGTAGGGTGAGCGGCGTTTGTTGATAGGTGTCAATGTTCTTTTTTCAATAGAGGCGGATACTAACAGCATCTGCTTTTTTACAATGATAAGGAATGTAAATATGGGTATTGAACACCATGATTTGGTGCACGAATTGCCAGAGTACAGAGATCAAATTCATGCGCTTAAAATGACAGATGCGCACTTTTTAAAGCTTTTTGACGAGTACCATGAAGTTACAAAAGAAGTAGAGTTAATGGAGGCAGAGGTAAAACCTGGGTCTTCTAAAATGGAAGAGGAATTGAAACTAAGAAGGCTTCGTTTGAAGGATAAGCTTTACGCAATGCTAAGTGAGAAGGCATAGCGAGAGCCGCTAATCCATAAATGACTATTCATCGAGTCAATTATACAAAAACACCCGCTTTTGCGGGTGTTTTTGTTTGGTTTGTCGTCCGCTCGCAGTATGCTGTGTATGCTGTGTATTCTGTTTTTTTGAATCGTGGATATACGTTTGTTTCAGTTTGATTGGTCATACATTACCCAGATTGCCTTCACTCATAAAAAGTCGCTCGTAGTGGCAAACGTGGTGGCTATTTTAGCTGCGTGCGCTTCGGTACCTTTGCCATTGCTAATGCCTTTATTAGTTGATGAGGTTCTTCTTGAACAACCAGGTAAGATGGTTCAATTTTTAAACTCATTATTTCCTTTAGATTGGCACGGCCCGGTGCTTTATATCGTTGCTATTTTGATGTGTACAATTGTTCTACGTGCCATGGCTTTGGTTTTAAATGTATGGCAGTCACGACAGTTCACGTTAATCTCCAAAGACGTTATTTACAAAATGCGCTCACTATTGCTCGCCAGATTAGGCAAGGTTGCGATGGTGGAGTACGAAACGTTGGGCAGTGGCGCTATCAGCTCGCACTTTGTAACGGACTTGGATACGGTAGATCGTTTTGTAGGGACCTCAGTTAGTCGATTATTGGTAGCTAGCTTATCAATTGTGGGCACAGCGGTAATCCTGTTTTGGGTGCATTGGCAGCTGGCGTTGTTCATCATGTTTCTTAACCCCGTTGTTATTTATTTCACAACCGTGATTGGCAAGCGAGTTAAAGAATTAAAGAAACGAGAAAATAAAGCTTATGAGGTTTTTCAAGGGGCGCTTACCGAAACATTAGATGCTATTCAGCAAGTGCGTTCAGCTAATCGAGAGGAGTATTATCTTGGTCAGCTTACGCGGTTGGCGCGTGGTGTAAGGGATCAGTCTTCTGCATTTGAGTGGCGTAGTGAAGCAGCAGGACGTTTTAGCTTTTTGGTTTTTTTGATCGGATTCGATATTTTTAGAGCGATTACAATGCTCATGGTCGTCTTCTCTAATCTGTCGATTGGCGAAATGATGGCTGTCTTTGGCTACCTTTGGTTCATGATGGGGCCTGTCCAAGAAGTGCTGAATATGCAGTACGCTTTTTATGGAGCAAAAGCGGCATTGGTGCGATTAAATCGTTTAATAGACCTGAAGCAAGAGCCAAATTATCCAATGTTGGAAAACCCTTTTGCTGGGCGTAAGAGTGTTAGTGTGACGCTTGATAATATTCATTTTCGCTACAATGCAGACAATGAAGTGCTCAAGGGGATTAGTTTGCATGTTGAGGCTGGGCAGAAGGTGGCTTTAGTCGGTGTGAGCGGTGGTGGTAAGTCCACTTTGGTTCAAGTTTTGTTAGGGTTGTACAGCGCGCAAGAAGGAGAGGTTAAATTTAATGGTGTGCCTGTTAGTCAGATCGGTTTGTCAGTTGTAAGGGCGAATGTTGCTACTGTCTTGCAGCATCCGGCTTTATTCAATGGGACTGTCAGAACAAATCTGTGTATGGGGCAAGATTTTACGGAACCAGCATTATGGGCGGCGCTAGAGGTGGCTCAGTTAAGTGGTTTTGTTAGTGAGCTAGAGAATGGGTTGGATGCTAAAGTAGGTAGGCAGGGAATTCGTTTGTCGGGAGGGCAGCGCCAACGATTAGCTATCGCCCGTATGGTGTTATCAAACCCAAAAGTCGTTGTATTAGATGAGGCAACTTCAGCTTTAGATACAGAGACTGAGCATGCGGTACATCTTGCTTTAGAGCGATTCTTAGATGGGCGAACAACAATTATAATTGCGCATCGACTAAGTGCTGTAAAGCAAGCGGATAGAGTCTATGTGTTTGAGGATGGGCTGATAGCTGAAGAAGGGCATCACGACGCGCTTCTTCAGCAGAATGGACTTTATGCTCGCCTATATGGCTCACTCGCAAGTTAAATCGAATTTTTCTGTTCAGTTTATGTCATATACTACATGGCATATTGTCAGTTAAGGCAAAGTTTTTGAAAGAGGGATAGTCATGGTAAAACATAAAGTACTAGGTGCTGTTGTTGTCGCGTCGGTATTGTTAACTGGCTGCGCAAGCCCAAGTTTAACAGGAACAACTTATAGCCAGAAAGATGCGCGCCAAGTTCAGCAAGTACGTTATGGTACGGTAACCTCGGTGACGCCAGTGGTTATCGAAGGGCGGCAAGATGGGATCGTGGGCGGCGGTGCCGGAACTATTGTCGGAGCGCTAGCAGGCAGTTCAGTGGGTGGTGGTAAAGGAAGCAGTATTGCGGCTGTGTTAGGTGCGGTTGCTGGTGGTGTGCTAGGTTCAAAGCTAGAAGAGAGTGCTACACGTAAACAAGGTCAAGAAGTGACGCTACGAATGGCGGATGGCCAAGAAATTTCTGTTGTACAAGAAGTTGAAAATCAGCAGTTTTTTAGAGTAGGTGACCAAATACGCTTATTGCAACGTGGAGGCACAACTCGGATCACTTACTAATTCGGCGTGGCGTAAGCTATGAAATAGTAAAAAAGGCTGCATATGCAGCCTTTTATAATGGAGTATTTTATTGATTAAATACTTAATTATTCTGCAGCGCGAGGCTTGCGCGGTTTGCGTGGTCTGTCTCGGCCTTCTTTGGAACGGCTTGGCTTAGAGCCTGATTCCGTACCGGCACCATCAACTGATTTTGCGTTGAGTCGCTGGCCACAAACTACTGTTCGTTTAAGTACCTCAATCGTCTCTTTTGGTAAGCCTGACGGTAAATCAACAAATGTTGCTTTATCGCGGATATCAATATGGCCAATAAATTTGCTTTCGATATCGGCTTCATTGGCGATAGCGCCAACAATGTTGCCAGGCTTAACGCCATGCTCACGACCAACCGATAGGCAGTAGCGCTGCATGTTTTCATCAGAGCCGCTAGAACGTTTAGGACGACGCTCTTTTCGCTCACCGCGTTCACGAGGAGGGCGGTCTTCAAAGCCTTTAGGGCCACGCAGTTCACGCTCGCTTAAGAGTAGCGGTGTCTTGCCTTGCAAAAGAGAAGCTAAGGCAGCAGCAATAAACAGCGGATCCGTGTCATGCTCTGTTTGATACTTGGTCAATAAATCGACATATTGCGATAGATCTTGGCTGTCTAGGGTATCACTGATTTGCTGCTTAAAGCGGTCAACACGTTTGGTGTTGATATCAGCTGTAGACGGTAATTCCATCGGCTCGATTTTTTGACGAGTTGCTTGCTCGATCATGCGTAGCATACGTTGCTCGCGTGGTGAAACAAATAGGATTGCTTCGCCTTCGCGTCCCGCACGTCCTGTACGCCCAATACGGTGGACATATGATTCAGTATCGTAAGGAATATCGTAGTTCAATACGTGGCTGATACGCTCTACATCTAAGCCGCGCGCTACAACATCAGTCGCTACAACAATGTCTAACTTACCTTGGCGCAGACGCTCAACGGTTCGCTCTCGTAACTGCTGAGTAACGTCGCCATTAAGTGCTTCGCACGAATAGCCACGTGCAGTCAATTTTTCTGATAATTCAACGGTTGCTGATTTTGTACGAACAAAAATCAGCATCGCGTCAAACTGCTGCATTTCTAAGATGCGGGTTAGGGCATCTAGCTTATGCAGGCCACTTACACGCCAGTATTTCTGCGTGATCGTTGTAGCAGTAGCTGTTTTGCTTGCGATTTTAATTTCTTCAGGCGATTTTAAGTGCTGAAGTGCTAAGCGACGAATCGCTTGAGGCATCGTCGCTGAAAACAGTGCGATTTGTCGTGTAGATGGCGTATGCTCGAGTATCCAATCGACATCGTCTATAAAGCCCATGCGAAGCATTTCATCGGCTTCATCTAAGACAAGGGCTTGTAGGTCGTTTAGTACTAAAGATCCGCGACGGATATGATCCATTACGCGGCCAGGTGTGCCGACGACTACTTGAACACCACGACGTAATTGGCGTAGTTGTCCATCGTACGCGGAACCACCGTAAATAGGTAGTACATGGAAATCAGGCATATGGCGAGCATATGTCTGGAATGCTTCGGCTACTTGAATTGCAAGCTCACGTGTTGGCGCTAAAACAAGCAATTGAGGCACTTTTTTCTTAGTGTCGATGCGCGACAGTAAAGGAAGTGCAAACGCTGCTGTCTTACCGGTACCCGTTTGGGCTTGTCCGAGTAAGTCTTTACCTTCCAACAGATGCGGAATGCTTGCCGCCTGTATTGGGGAAGGTGTTTCGTAGCCGATCTCTTGTAATGATTGTAACAAAGGAGCAGCCAGGCCCAGTTCTGAAAAAGCGGGCAGGTTGTCTGATGACATCTAATAAACCTGTAAATCGTGGTTGAATAAATCAACCTGGATGGGATAAATATGAATAGCGCTACAGTATAAGATACCAAGCGCTTTTAGTACAGGTTAAATCCCCTCGTTTTGTAGACTATGGAGCCATTCGTCACTCTTTTGGGGAGAAATGTCGGTGATGGTAGTGCTTAGTAGCTGTTCTATCATTGCATCGCTTGAGAGTAAGGGGGTGCTTGATTCTACAAAAATAGAGCCAGTTTCATTGTTATGTTTTTTATATTCAAGGTGAATGAACTCGTGCAATTTGCTCGTGTTCGAGTAGTCACTTTTTTTGCCAAAAGCATTCCATATCCATACAGAGCAATTGTATCTTGGGTGCTGTACGGCACGTTTAAATAACCGTTGTTGGCCTTGGTTTTTAGGTAGAGCGGGGGTTGATTTAAGACTGGGCGGATTGGGGTGTGTTAATGTTTCTTCCGCTGCTGTGCAAAAATGTGCTTCAAACATGGTGTGCTCCGGATTATTAGATAACCAAGAGCTGACGCTGTATTCCCCGTATTGTTGCCTGTAAGGCCGCATCTTTGTGGGTTACCACCTTGCCCGGGTAGGCAGGTTGGTGAGGGCGTCAGCCCTACTCTTGATGAACGTTTAATGTAGCAGGCTCCTTAGAACAGGGCAATAGATGCTTTGCAGTGAGGTGGCCTAAGCTGTTACCCATAGGATTACAGCATCCTTTGGGCTTGTTGATATAACAGCGTGGCCCATTTCACAATCATAATAAGCACTATCGCCAGTGGTTAGCTGAATAGGCTCATAAAATTCAGTGTAAAATATGATATCTCCCTCGATGACATACAGCAGTTCTTCTCCTTCGTGTCGCACCCAATCACCAAATTCCGAAAAGTTTCTGGCTCTTACCGTTGTTTTGTAAGGTAGCATTTTTTTTGTACTGAGCTTGTTGGCTAAAAGCTCATGTTCATAGGTTGTGGTTGGGTGCGGTTTGCCTTCGCCTGCTTTGGTGATGTCTCGGCGTCCAGTAGCACCGCTTGCGCTTTGGGGTTGGGTAAAAAGCTGAGGCATGTCTATCCCTAGCCCTTTAACCAGTTTGCTCACTGCGCTAAAGGTAGGGGATATCTGCTCGTTCTCTATCTTTGATAAGGTTGAACGTGCGAGCCCTGTCAGTTTGCTTGCTTCTTCGAGTGTTAAATTTTGGCTGAGGCGAATTTGTCTTACGCGTTTCCCTAGTTGCAATGGTTCAACTGATTTATCGTGGCCGTAAGTTTTTGTTACTTCAAAGGCTGGGTTAGTGTTTTCAGGGGGAGTGAGGTTGTCTAGGTCGTCGGTCATCCGTATGCCTTTTCGCTAAAATATACATCTCGCCCGAAGGTGTGGGAAATTAAAGGGCGTAAATGTAGATGATAAACGAAATTGCAATTTGTTTCTTATTGGAAATAAACTGTTTTAAAAGAGACTATACGACATTTTTTAACGGCCTTTTTCGTTTGTGGGCAGGGGCGATGCTAATGCCTGATTTTCCGCTTCGCTTAATATGATACATGGCGTGGTCAGCACGAATAAGAAATTGATCGGCCGCTTCATCGTATTGATCATAAATGGCAATGCCTATACTAGCGCTGATGTAGTAATCACCAGAAAGCAGTTTAAATGGGGTTTTGAAGTTCAGTAGTATTTTGCGTGCTAAGTGGTGTGCTCCAGCGCGGTCAGAAGAGGACAAGAGTATGACAAACTCATCACCACCCAGTCTGGCAAAAATGTCACTTTCTCTTAGTATCATACGTGTGCGCTTAGCAAATCTAATAAGGACTTGGTCACCAGATGAGTGACCGTGTGTGTCGTTAATTTCCTTGAAGCCATCCAGGTCTATATACAGAAGAGCGGGTGTTTCTTTGTTGCGACGAGCAAGCTTAACCAGTGTGTCAAGTTTGTTGGTTAATGCTGAGCGGTTTGCTAATCCTGTTAAAGGGTCGTGGTTAGCAAGGTGTTTTAGCTGGGTTTCTGTATAAATTCGGTTGCGGATCTCTTTCTTCAGCTTCCGATTTAAGGAAATAAGGTAGAAGCTGAGAATGGTTAAAGCCAAAACCAAGGCCACAAGCGGATATATAATTGGTAGCCAATTACTCCATGTAATTGACTCTTTGCTGTTGTAAATGAAGTCCTCAACAGGTCTGCTTTGCTTTACCAGTTTGTACTGAAGCAGGGTGTCTTGCATTATTTCCCAGCGCTTAGGGTTCATGTGACCAATATCAAATAGGTCAGGCATGATTAGCTCTCTGGCTAAATTTAGTTCGTATCTTAAATGTCCTATTTCTTTTTGAGTGTTGTATTTGTCATATAAAATACTGATAGCTTCTTCTGGGTGGTTGAGAGCATAGCGCCAGCCCTCTAGGCTGGCTGAAATAAAGCGATCGACTAATTCTGGCGATTGTTGAGCTAAGGTGGGATTGGTTATAAGGACATCACTGTAGAAGTCTATGCCGTATTGTTTGGGGCTAATGATGTTAAAGTTAATGTTCAGTTTTTGAAGATAGTAGGGCTCATTTGAAATGTAAGCGCTAAATGCATCTACTTTATTAGTTATAAGGTCGTTTAAATCGGCGCTAGTGGCAATAAGGTTGACATCTTCAAGTGCAATACCTTGTTTTAAAAGTAGTAATATGAGTTCGGGGTCTTGGCTGCCTGGAAATGCCATGACTCTCTTACCGACTAGATCTCGGGGTTGTCTGATACCCGAGCTGCTCTTAGAAAGGAAGATGCTTGGTGAGTGTTGGAATATGGCAGCAAGGCTAATGATAGGTTCGCCTTCGATGTAAGCTGTAAATGCATTGCTGTTGTCGACTGCAAAGTCAGACCTTCCTGCTTTTATCTCTTGCCAGGGTATTATTCCATGGCCTCCAGCTTTTATAGTGACATCAAGGTTGAGGGATTCGTAAAAGCCTTTTTCTTTGGCAACATAATAGCCGATAAACTGTGCTTGATGGCTCCATCGTAGTTGTAATGAAACCTCTTGGTTTGCTCCATGCGACAGCTGTGCAACAAAGCAGCATGCAAAGATGGTAAATAAAATGATGAACCGCTTAGTCACTTGCCATTCCTTTGGACAAAAGTGCTTTTTTAAGAGGGGCAAACTGACACCTCAGTAAATGTAAACCCTTATAGGAGATCTACTTTAACAGGTGCAAAGCGAGTATAAAATCAAAAAATAGATTTGGCTTTTGTATGAAATAAAATTGGATGGATAGATAAATAAGAATGGTCGGAGCAGCAGGATTCGAACCTGCGACCCTCTGCTCCCAAAGCAGATGCGCTACCAGGCTGCGCTATGCTCCGACACGTTGGGATTTATAATAAGAATATTATAAATTTGTTGCCTATGTTTTTAATGGTCGGAGCAGCAGGATTCGAACCTGCGACCCTCTGCTCCCAAAGCAGATGCGCTACCAGGCTGCGCTATGCTCCGACACATATCAGGTTTGGCTCCTCGAGCTGGACTCGAACCAGCGACCAATAGATTAACAGTCTACTGCTCTACCAACTGAGCTATCGAGGAATGGTTGCTCAACCTGATGGGCGCGTATATTAGTGATGAGGCCGTCAGTCGTCAAGCTTATTTTTCAAAAAGATTCAGAAAAAACTCTTTATTTTTAATAACCTTAAGTAGGCGGATGGTAGTCCTTATATTTAGAAGCAAGTTATGTTGCAATGTGTATTGTCCAGTTCAGCGCTTAGTTGTGTTTGCAGGGTGCGGTCTGTCAGAAAGTACTTCATTGGGTGTTGATGAAATGAAGAGTGCGTTCAATTTTATAGAGTTACAACATGTCGCGTGTATTAGGTAAAGATGTATCTTTAGAAGTATCTATTAAAAGAATGTCGCAGTTATTAGTAGATAATGGCTTCGTGGTTGAGCAATTTGATTGGCTTAACCCTGCTCCTTACGTGTGGTCCGTGCAGCTGAGAGATGTGTCTTGTAAGGGCTTGTCAGTTAAAGGTAGAGGTATCACGAAACAAGCGGCATTAGCGAGTGCGCTAGGTGCGTTTATTGAGCATTTAGGCTGTAACTATTTTTTTGCCAGGAGCTATCTAGGCAAGCAGGGTGCGGACTCTTCCTTCATTTATTATCCCAATGAGCGTTGGTTTTCCGTTGATTCGGACAACATCCCGGCAGGTTTGTTAGATGAGGCTACGCTCAGTCACTACAATATGGACGATAACCTCAAAGCTCATATGCTATTAGACTTTAACTCTGATGATGTAAGCCGAGGTGTGTGTGGGCTTCCTTTTGTGCATCAAAAAACAGCACGAGAGGTGTGGTTTCCAGTCAAAATTATCGATACGTTATATGTGGGTAATGGCTCCGCTGCTGGCAATAATAAATTTGAAGCGCGAGTACATGCTTTATCGGAAATCTTTGAACGCCATATTAAAAATACGATTCTATCTTCTGGGATAAGCTTACCCAGGATTCCGCCGGTTGTTGTAGAACGGTATCCGGATGCCGTGGCAATAATAAATCTTCTACGTGAGCTGGGTTATATTGTGTATGTGCTCGATGCGTCGTTGGGGGGTAAGTTTCCATTAGTCGGTATGACAATTTTTGATCCAGAAGATGGTGGCTGTTTTGCTGCCTTTGGTGCTCATCCTAAATTTGAGATTGCACTGTTGAGGGTGGCTTCGAAAGTCATGCAGCGTGTTACCTTAGACCCAGATAAAGCATTTCCGGAGCCTGTTTTTGATCTGCAAAAAGTTGCTGATCAGGAGAATTTAGAAGCCCATAGTTTTTACTCAAATGGTGTTATCTCATGGGATCTTCTATCTACTGATTCAGATTATGCGTTTACTGAATGGAACGTGGATGGGGATAGTGAAGCCGAATTCGAGCATCTGTGTCATCTAATTCATCGTGTAGATATGGATATCTATATAGCTGATTACGAATATTTGGGGTTGTATGTATGCCGAGTGATTGTCCCAGGTATGTCTGATGTTTATCCAGTGGATCGGCTAGTTGTTAGCAATGATAGTGCGATGGTTGAGTTGCGCTCTGTTGTGTTTGATTTAAACGCTGCCTCTGATGGAGAGTTATCTAGCCTTTTAAATTTGATAGAAGATGGGGTGTTTGGTGAAGCTGGCAATGTGGCTGCGTTATTAGGTGTTTTTCCTGACAAAGAAAGCTATTTTAATGAGCTTAGTGTAGCTGAATTGAAGTGTTTGATTTGCTTGAAGCTCGGGCGCTTAGTCATGGCAGCAAAAGCCTGTCACTCGATTAAGCGTTTACCTAATCGTAATAGTATTAAATTATTTAGGTGCTTGAGCCAGCTTCTGGCGCTGAATGAGCAGCATGAAATCCAGCTTGATGAAGTGAAAATGGTATTCATTGATGTATACGGCGAAGCTGTTTTTTCGCGTTGCCAAGCGATGCTTGCAGGCAGTAGAGTCTTTGAGGATCTCCATGTTATCGATGATAACGTTCAGTGCTTTAAGTCACACTCTGCAATGTTGGCGGTTTACAGTCGGCTTAAACGATTAAAAAGTGCTAAAAGTCTTTGAAATTATTTTGTATGTCGTAGTCCCAGTACTACATCGATATTTGTAGGTATCTTTTGTTGTCTTTCTCTATGATTTTTTAGGCTTTTATCCTGCTCAGTCTAAAACTTTAACTATACTGACCCTCGGTACAATTTTATTGTCTATTGCATCCCTGTATTTTGGGCTGTAATGGTCTAAAAAGTTTATGAGGAAATAGCATGGCTTCTGCTGTCGGTACGGTTACTTTTATTTCTGGTTTGGTTTATGCAATAAAATCTGATGGGTCGGAGCGTTTGCTTGCGCTTGGTGATGAGGTTTTTGCAGATGAGCTGATCAGAACTTCACCTGATGCATCTGTTGAAATATACATGGCTAACGGTCAAGAAGTTGTACTAGGCGGTGGGCAAAGCTGGTTAATCTCAGCTGAAACCTATACTGAAGCCGCTGACTACCCTGTAGAAGATGCAGTAGCTGATGAAGACCTTGCAGCAGTTGATGCTATCCAACAAGCCATCTTGGCTGGTGAAGACCCTACTCAAGTAGCTGAAGAAACAGCCGCGGGTGCTCCTGGCGCCGGTGGGCAAGGCGATGACGGCGTTCGTTTTGAAATATTGACTCGTACAGCGCTTGAAGAAGACCCAGAAGCCGGTTACGAAACCATTGGTGTTGAACGAGAGACGAATGACATAATTCGTGAGCCAGGTGGAGAAGTTTCGAGTGAATCAGCTGCAATTCCACAGCTATCCGTTAATGACGTAACCGTTAACGAAGACCTAGGTGCATTGGCATTTACAGTTAGCATAAATGTTGCTGCTGATTCGGACGTTGTTTTCACATATACCACCAACAATAATGCTAGTGCTGTAGATGGAGCCGATTATACGCCAGTCTCAGGCACAGCCGTTATTCCCGCAGGCGAGACCTCTGTTGTTATTTCGGTACCGATTACGGATGATAACTTAGCAGAGCAGCCGGAAACCTTCCTTTTAGACATAACAGATATTACTTCCGGTAATGCAGAGGTTGCTGATGGTGAAGGCGTCGGTACCATACTCGATGAGCCAACGCCGGGAGTAGAAGATACCGTTACGTTAAGTATTACGGGTGATACCAGTGTTGCTGAAGGCGATACAGCCAGCTATACGGTAACTATAGATGAGGCTCCTGTTGAAGATCTAGTTGTTGATATCCTCTACAGCTTTGTTAGTGCAGACAGCGGTGATATTGTTGAAGGTGTAACCCAAGTCACAATTCCTGCTGGATCAACTGAGGTTTCTTTTTCTGTAGATGCCGTCAATGATGCTTATTCCGAAGGGGTCGAGGACTTTACTGTTAGCATCAGTAATCCGACTTCGGGCGGCTTTGAAGCTGTTGTTGTAGACTCAGCTGCGGCTACTGTTACAACATCAATTGTTGATGCTAATGACCCGGCAGACCTCACAACGACTACTGTTACCTTAGAAAGTACGCCAAATGTTGAAGAAGGCGGCGATATTACGGTAACAGCAACTGTCGATAATCCACCAATAGATACACCGTTAGTAATCACCCTAGATAATGGTGAAGAAATAATCATTCCGGTTGGCGAAACTGTAGGATCAATTACATTCCCCGCTGATGATAATGTTTATGCAGACTCAGACACTCCTGTTGAATTTGGTGTCGGTAGTGCTGTCGGAGGTGGTTATGAAAATCTTGATACCTCCGATACCGCAGTAACTACAGTTGTTGATGATAATGATCCGACTACTGTTACCCTGGAAAGTACTCCAAGTGTTGAAGAAGGCGGTGATATTACGGTTACAGCCACCGTTGATAATCCACCGATTGATACACCATTAGTAATTACGCTAGATAATGGTGAAGAAATCACGATTCCTGTTGGTGAAACTACAGGTTCTGTGACTTTCCCTGTAGCAGACGATGTTTACGCTGACCCTGATACCCCAGTCGAATTCAGTGTTGATAGCACTACCGGTGGTGGTTATGAAAGTATTGATACTACTGATACTTCGACTACAACAATCGTAGATGACAATGATGTAACTACTGTCACCCTTGAGAGCACCCCTAGCGTAGAAGAAGGCGGTGACATCACCGTCACAGCGACCGTGGATAACCCGCCGGTCGACACGCCGCTGGTCATCACGCTAGACAACGGTGAGACCATCACCATCCCTGTGGGCCAGACCACAGGCGAAGTGACCTTCCC
>NZ_JAPNXU010000029.1:0-208 GCF_030397555.1 Neptunomonas sp. CHC150 | reverse complement strand
TCGATTGTCACAGTAGCGGTATCGAATCCACCGTTACCATCAGTAATGGTGTACTCGTACGTCGCTTCGCCATTGAAGTTCTCATCAGGCGTGAAGGTCACGGTGCCGTCAGCGTTAAGGACAACCGTACCGTTCGTTGGGTTAGACACTTCAGTGATCGTTAATGGATCGCTGTCTGGATCCGTGTCATTACCTAACAGGTCGTTCG
>NZ_JAPNXU010000028.1:0-305 GCF_030397555.1 Neptunomonas sp. CHC150 | reverse complement strand
ACCATTACTTATACCGTGAGCGATGGTAATGGCGGCACCTCAACGGCTACCGTAGCAGTAACCATTAATGCCGTGAATGACAACCCAACTACCACGGGCGAATCAGCGACCACGGATGAAGATACGCCCGTTACTGTGGATGTATTAGCTAACGACTCCGATGTTGACGGCGATACCTTGTCGGTTGATTCCGCTACTGCACCTAACGGCACGGTTGCGATCAACCCTGATGGCACCATCACTTATACACCAAACGCCGATTTTAATGGCTCAGATACCATCACCTATACCGTGAGCGATGGTAA
>NZ_JAPNXU010000027.1:0-1239 GCF_030397555.1 Neptunomonas sp. CHC150 | reverse complement strand
GCGTGGGAAGCCATCAACCCTGAATATGCCGCTCGTATGCGCGCTCAAAACCAGTTCAAAACAGGTTTGGATATCGCTAAGTACACCGCTAAAATCATGCGCGATGACATGGCTCGTTACGATGCCGACTCATCTCAGTACACGCAATCTCTTGGCTGCTGGCACGGGTTTATCGGCCAACAGAAAATGATCTCTATTAAGAAGCACTTTAATAGCACTGATCGCCGCTATTTGTACCTGTCTGGTTGGATGGTAGCGGCTCTGCGCTCTGAGTTCGGCCCTTTACCTGACCAATCTATGCACGAGAAAACCTCGGTTGCATCACTTATCGAAGAGCTTTACACCTTCTTGCGTCAAGCTGATGCTCGTGAACTAGGCGGCCTATTCCGTCAGTTAGACGCCGCTCGTGACGCCGGTGACAGCGCCGCTGAAAAAGCCGTACAAGCTCAAATCGATGGTTTCCAAACACACGTTGTTCCTATCATTGCTGATATCGATGCAGGTTTTGGTAACGAAGAAGCCACTTACCTTCTCGCTAAGAAGATGATCGAAGCCGGTGCTTGCTGTATCCAAATCGAGAACCAAGTATCTGACGAGAAGCAGTGTGGCCACCAAGACGGTAAAGTAACGGTGCCTCATGCTGACTTCCTTGCTAAGATCCGTGCAGTGCGTTACGCGTTCCTTGAGCTAGGCGTAGATGACGGTGTTATCGTGGCACGTACTGACTCATTGGGTGCGGGCTTAACAAAACAGATCGCTGTAACGAACGAGCCAGGCGACCTAGGCGATTTGTATAACGCCTTCCTAGACGGCGATTACGTTGAAAGTGCTGATGACATCAACAACGGTGATGTGGTGGTTAAAGCCAACGGTAAACTACTCAAGCCTAAGCGTTTAGCATCTGGTTTGTTCCAGTTCAAGAAAGGTTCTGGCGAAGACCGTTGCGTACTTGACTGCATCACATCTCTACAAAACGGTGCTGACTTGTTATGGATCGAGACTGAGAAGCCTCACGTGGGTCAAATTGGCGGCATGGTTAACCGTATCCGTGAAGTGGTTCCTAACGCTAAGCTGGTTTACAACAACTCACCTTCGTTCAACTGGACGTTGAACTTCCGTCAGCAAGTATTTGATGCGATGGTTGAAGAAGGTAAGGATGTTTCTGCTTACGATCGTGCTGGTTTGATGGACGTTAAGTACGATGAGACTGAGTTGGCCATCGAAGCTGATAAGCGTATC
>NZ_JAPNXU010000026.1:0-472 GCF_030397555.1 Neptunomonas sp. CHC150 | reverse complement strand
ACCGCTACTGTGACAATCGACTTTGCACCGGTTAACGATGCACCGGTTGCCGTTGATGATCAGCTGACGGGTGAAGAAGACACCACCATCACGCTGGATCCAGCAACGCTATTGGGTAACGACACGGATGTTGATGGCGACCCATTAACGATCACCGACGTCTCTAACCCAAGCCACGGTACGGTAACACTGAACCCCGATGGCACAGTGAGCTTCACACCGGATCCGGACTACAACGGTCCAGCCACGTTCGACTACACAGTTAGCGATGGTAACGGTGGTGAAGATACGGCCACAGTGACCGTAGTATTCTCACCAGTGAACGACGGACCGGATGCGGTTGACGACAGCTTCACGGGCGAAGAAGACACGCCATACGTCATGACGCCAGCAGCGATCCTTGGCAACGACACGGATCCAGAAGGTGACACGCTATCGATCACGGGCGTATCTAACCCAACGAATGGTACCG
>NZ_JAPNXU010000025.1:0-233 GCF_030397555.1 Neptunomonas sp. CHC150 | reverse complement strand
GTTGAGGTACCGCCGTTACCGTCGCTCACGGTATAGGTGATGGTATCCGAGCCATTAAAGTTCGCATTGGGCGTGTAGGTAATGGTGCCATCGGGGTTGATCGCAACCGTGCCGTTAGGTGCAGTAGCCGAATCAACCGATAAGGCATCGCCGTCAACATCGGAGTCGTTAGCTAACACATCGACAGTGACTGGCGTATCTTCATTCGTAGTCGCTGATTCGCCCGTGGTAGT
>NZ_JAPNXU010000024.1:0-4071 GCF_030397555.1 Neptunomonas sp. CHC150 | reverse complement strand
GTAGTCGTCCGCCACCGGTACCGTGATCGTTTGCGTCGTCTCTCCCGGCGCGAACGTTAATGTGCCTGTGACCGCGGTGTAGTCTAAGCCCGCTGTCGCGGTGCCGTCTTGGCTCGCGTAGTCCACAGTAACCGGTGCATCGCTGGGGTTGCTCAAGGTAACGGTGAACGTCATCGTGCCGGCTGACTCGTCCACTGTCGGGGCATCATTGATGCTGATCTCAACCGTGTCGTTGTCTTCGATCGTCGTCGTGACGCTGTCGTTATTCGAGACGCGTACATCTTCTAGACCGCCATCGGTGATCGTGTCGATGCTGACTGTGAAGTCTTCATCCCCTTCGGCGATATTGTCATTCACGGTGTCGATCGTGAACGTCGCGTCGGTCTCGCCCGCGAGGATCGTGACGCTACCCACGGCAACGTAGTCGTTGCCATCCGCATCGGTGGTGGTGTAGTTGAACGTGACCGTAACATCGTCTACCGGTGCTTGGGAGATGCTGACCGTGTAGTCGGTGGTGGTCTCGCCTTCGATGACGGTACCGGGGCCGAACAGGCTGATGTACGCCGTATCCGCATCCGGATCCGTCGGGACGCTTTCTTCGGTGATCGTGGTGGTGACGCTGTTCTCGGTCTCTGAGGCGCGTACGTCTTCTAGTCCACCGTTGCTGATGGTGTCGATGCTCACAGTGTAGTCTTCGTCACCTTCGGCGATGTTGTCGTCGATCGTGTCGATGCTGAAGGTGGTGCTGGTTGTGCCAGCCGCGATCACAACATCCGCGACTTGTACGTAGTCGTTGCCGTCGGCATCGGTCGTCGTGTAGCTGAACGTGACCGTGACGTCGTCTACCGGTGCTTGGGAGATCTCTACGGTGTAGTTCGTTGTGGTCTCGCCTTCAACCACGGTGCCAGGTCCGGTGAGGCTGACGATTGCGGTGTCGGCATCCGGGTCCGTTGGCGCGGCTTCGTCGGTAATAATCGTGCTGACTTGGCTCACGCCAACCACGGTGTTCTCGAAGCTGCCTCCGGTGGTGTCAGTGATGCTGACGGTGTAGCTCTCGCTACCTTCGGCTAGGTTGTCGTCACTGGTCTGTACGTCGAACGTGGTGCTTTGTGTGCCGGCCGCAATGGTCACGGTCGTGAACACGGGCACGTAGTCGCCGTCATCGGTGGTGACGTGGCCCGTTTGGACGGTCACTTCGATGTCGGTTACGGGTACGCGATCCACGCTGACGGTATAGGTCGCTGCGTCGCCTTCCACTACGCTTGGGTCGCCACTGATGCTGATCGTGGCGGTGTCTTCGGCCGTTGGGCTGGCTTCGTCACTGATGGTGGTGGTGACGCTGCTTTGTGCAGGATTCACCGCCACCGCTTCGAACCCGCCAAGGCTTGGGTTGCTGATGCTGACGATGAAGTCTTCGTCTCCTTCGGCGTAGGCGTCATCCACGGTGTCAACGCTGAAGCTGACCTCGGTGGTGTTCGCCGCGATGGTGACTTGTGTGGTGCCTTCAACAATGTCGCCGGTCTCAGCACTGGTGTAGCTGTAGCTGATGTCGACGGTCATGTCTTGTGTCGGTGCTTCGTTGACGCTGACCGTGTAGGTGGCTGGCGCTTCGCCTTCGTCTACCGCGGTGTCGCCTGTGATGCTCACCAGTACCGTGTCTTCTGCACCCGGTGCCGCTTCGTCGGTAATGGTTCCGACGCCGGTGCCGTCCGCAATGACGGCATTGCTTGGGTTGCTCAGTACCATGTCGAACGTCTCGCTGCCTTCGGCTAGCGTGTCGTCGGTGATCGGTACGGTGATGGTCTGGGTGGTCTCGCCCGGTGCGAACGTGAGTGTGCCGCTCACGCCGGTGTAGTCGGCGCCTTCGGTTGCTGGGTTCGCACTGGTGTTGTCGGCGCTGGCGTAATCAACGCTCACCGGATCAACACTTGGCGTGCTGAGGGTGACGGTGAACGTCATCGTGCCGGCGTCTTCGTCCACGCTCATGTCATTGATGGTGAGGCTTGGAGTGCCTTCGTCGTCAATGATGGTGGTGGTGACCGGTGTGGTGTCCACGCTGAGGTCTTCGAAGTTGCCTCCGGTGCTGCCGGTGATGGCTACCGTGTAGTCTTCGTTGCCTTCAGCCAGGTTGTCTTGGTTGTTGTCGACGGTGAAGGTCGCTGTGCTGGCGCCGGCAAGGATGGTTACTTGCTGGGTCGTTGGCACAAGGTCGCCGTCATCNNGTCGCTTCACCACCTTCGGCAACGGTGCTGTCACCGGCTAAGGTCAAGGTGGTCACGTCGCTGTCGTCTACAACGGTGGTTGTCGCGGTGTCCGTGGTGTCTAGGTTCTCGTAGTTGCCACCGCTGGTGTTGTCCACGCTGAACTCAACGGGGGTGTCGGCATCGGTGTAGACGTCGTCGCCCGCTGGGAAGGTCACTTCACCGGTGGTCTGACCCACAGGGATGATGATCTCTTCGCCGTTGTTGAGGGTGATCACTAATGGCGTGTCTTCTGGGGCGTTATCTACGGTCGCTGTGACGGTGATGTCGCCGCCTTCTTCTACGCTTGGCGTGCTGTCCAGTGTCACGGTGGTGGTGTCGTTGTCATCCACCACGGTTGTCGTCGCTGTGTCTGTGGTGTCGAGCGCTTCGTAGCCACCGCCGGTGGTGCTGTCGATGCTGAACTCAACCGGGGTATCCGGGTCGGTATAGGCATCGTCGTCCGCTGGGAAGGTCACTTCGCCTGTCGTTTGGCCCACAGGGATGGTGATGGTCTCACCGTTGTCTAGCGTGATGACCAGCGGCGTGTCGACCGGTGGGTTATCCACGGTCGCTGTGACGGTGATGTCACCGCCTTCTTCTACGCTAGGGGTGCTCTCTAACGTCACTGTGCTGGTCTCAAGATCGGCCGGTGCGCTGTCGTCGGTAATGGTACCCACGCCGCTGCCGTCGGCGATGGCGACACCGGCGCTGACATTGCTCAACGTGATGTTGAACGTCTCGGTCAGTTCGGCGTAGTTGTCGTCCGTGATCGGGATCTCGATGGTGTATTGCGTATCGCCTGCGGCGATGCTGCCACTGCCGCTCACGGCGGTGTAGTCGCTGCCCGCCAGTGCGCTGTCGTCGCTGGTTGCATAGTCGAACGTGACGGCATTCGTGGTCGGTACGCTGAGGCTAACGGTGAAGGTTAAGGTCCCTGCACTTTCGTTCACCGTCACGTCATCCACACTGATGGAGAGGACGTCGTTGTCGACGATCGTTGTGTTAACCGGGGCGGTGTCGACGCTAATGGTCTCGAACCCGCCGCCTGTGGTGGTGCCACTGAGTTCAACTTGGTAGCTCTCGTTACCTTCGGCCAAGTTGTCGTCAGTGTTATCGACGGTGAACTCAACGCTGTCGCTGCCCGCTGGGATGGTAATGTTCTGCGTAACCGGTGTTAGGTCGCCGTCATCCGTTGTGATGTGTCCTACGATCACTTCGACCGTCATCTCGGTTGCCGTTGGCTGATCCAAGGTGATGGTGTACGTCGCGGTGCCGCCTTCGGCCACACTGCTGTCGCCGGTTAAGGTGACACTGATCGCTTCGGCATCCGGCTCGACACTTGGGTCGGTTGGGCTGTTGTCGTTAATGGTGGTGATCACCGGTGTGGTGTCAACGTCCACGGCTTCGAACCCGCCGCCACTGGTGGTGCCAGTGAGGGTCACACTGTAGTCTTCGCCGCCTTCAACATAAGCATCGTCGGTGTTGGTGACGTCTAAGGTGGCTGTTGTTTGGCCTGCCACGATGGTGACTTGCTGTGTCACAGGGACTAAGTCGCCGTTATCCGTGTCGATATGGCCGGTGACTACGTCAACGATCATGTCAGTCACGGCCGCTTCGCTTAAGGTGACGGTATAGGTCGCTGTCGCGCCTTCGGCAACCGTCGCTGGGCCTTCAAGGGTAACACTGATGGTGTCTTCAGCACTTGGGCTGGCTTCATCAATGATGATACCTAGGCCTACCCCATCAGCGATCGTCGCATTGCTTGGGTTGCTCAACACCATGTCCAGTGTCTCGCTGCCTTCGGCTAGGTAGTCGTCCGCCACCGGTA
>NZ_JAPNXU010000023.1:0-10839 GCF_030397555.1 Neptunomonas sp. CHC150 | reverse complement strand
GCGTATCTAACCCAACGAATGGTACCGTTGTTCTGAATGCTGACGGCACAATTACCTTCACACCGGATGCGGATTTTGTAGGCGAAGCGACGTACGACTACACCATCACAGACGGCAATGGCGGTACTGACACGGCCACAGTCACCATCGACTTTGCTCCGATGAATGATGCTCCGGATGCAGTAGATGATGCATTCACAACGAATGAAGACACGCCACTGACACTAACGGCTAATGATCTATTAGGTAACGATAGTGATCCTGATGGCGATATGTTATCCATTGTTAGTGTAAGCAACCCTAAGAACGGTTCAGTCATTTTGAATCAAAATGGTTCTGTATTGTTCATACCGGCGGCTAACTTCTTTGGTGAGGCAACATTCGAATACACTATCACAGACGGTAATGGTGGGTATGACACAGCTGAGGTAACGATTACTGTTGCTTCTGTTAATGACATTCCATGCGCTACGCCAGACTCGTTCTCAGCAGAACCTGATCAGACAATCACTTTCCCTGCTTCTACTTTGTTAGCTAATGATGTTGATCCTGACGGCGACACTCTTTCCATCTTCTTTGTGCGCAATGCCACTAACGGTACTGCTACATTAAATGATGATGGAACGGTCACGTTTGAACCAACACCTGGTTATATTGGTGAAGCAACATTTGATTATATGGTCACTGATGGAAACGGCGGATACACTTCTACAACGGTAACGATCGATTACGATACAGCAAGCGATCAGATTATCTTTGGTGATGAGTATGACAACCTGTTAACGGGCGGTGCTGGTAACGACCAAATCTACGGCTGCGAAGGCGATGATATTATCTACGGTGGCGCCGGTGCTGATACCCTTGTAGGTGGTGAAGGAAACGACACCATATACATGGGCGATGACATGGACGCTGACACCTTAGTGACTAATTTCAAAGACCTTGATGGCTCGGATACGGTTTACCAATTTGGTGATGAAGACATCCTTGATTTTGCGGACTTGTTGCAAGGTAGCACAGGTGATCTATCTGACTACCTACACTTTGAGTTCACTGATGAGGGCGACACCATCATTGAAATTAGTAGTGAAGGCCTATTTGCTAACAACGGAACAGAAGATAACCACGACGCTAATGTCGACCATACAATACGTTTGGCCGATACAGAACTGGCATGTGGTTGTGCGGATGATTCTGTAATCATTGACTACTTGTTGGCTAATAATCAGTTACAAGTTGATTTAAGCTAATTAATTAGCGCAATAGCTGTAAAAGGGTCGGGATTATCTCGGCCCTTTTTCTTTTGTATTTAAAATGTCGTCAGCAGCTATCTGGTGTATAAAGAGGTTAAAAGTAACGCTCCAATGTCAATCCAATATAGTTATCATCGTCGATAGTGTAGAGCGGATCTTCTTTATCGTTCGCGTTAAAAATACGAGCATCAAGGCTTAACTTCCAGCTATTGCCAAGCCTTCGGCTCGCTTCTAACCCAAAATTGGTTGAGTGGTAATCTAAATCGTAAGTCAAACCCATGAGTACTTCTGTACTCTGAACGTCATTCATACCAAAGCGCACACCAATAGAAAGATCGTTTTGAAACAAGCGGCTGCTTTTTTCTCTGTCACTATCCCAACTATATTCGGCTAACATTCCCATATCAATGGCTGAGTTTGCGATGCCATAAAAGGTATATTCAAAACCTGTCTGAGTTGCCCGTAATGTATGTTCCTTTGTATCACGCCAGATACCTTCCGCTTTCCATAACCAATTGCCGGAGGTGTACTGTAGATCCCCACCTACTTGAGTCATTTGGGTGTAATAAGGGACTAACTTAAGCTCAGAACCCTCTAATTGGCTATTTAACACGGCCTCACGGTTGGTCCCTTTAAACACATACGCCCCTAAATCAAAAGGCCCTGTGGAATGGCTCCAACGCAGCACTACATCGACATGTTTGTCTTTTTGGGAGGATTCATAAGTGGCATCATCGTTATCAATCACTATGGGGAGTCTAAATCGGCCATGAGAGCCTGCAGAAGTTTGTTCGCGAAAGCCGGGTAAAATATATACATCGAAAATCCCCATATCTCTTACTAGGGATAATTTTAATAAAGGTTGACCTAGTTTGTCCTCGCCATCAATGTCTTCTACAAAGTCTGTTTGGTTAATCACGTCTGATAGGTGCTGAAACTCAGTCACGCCCCAAAATACTTGTGCAACACCTAGTTTTAGCTCCCAAGTATCAGCAACATGAAGCCAGTAGCCTTCTCGTAAATCAACATGTGAACGTTTACTGTCTTGCTGATCTACACGAAAGAAAGGGGTAATCACCGCCGCATCATACCCATTGTTCCATTGCCATGTGAAAGTGGGTTCCACAAACATAGAAACATTAGCCTTATAATTCTGCCCCTCGTAACGCCCATTTTGGTTGAACAACCGTAGTTCTGCACCAATGCGCCCCGATATATCAAATTCGATTTCTGTTGAGGCTGCTGTAGTTAATGAACTAGCAATTAGAATCGATAATCCGAGTAGCGGGGGGATTAGAGGCTTCATTATCGAGCTCTCTTTAATGCATTTTGGTTGAAATCACTGTCTGATAAACCTGTTTGAAACTGGAAGTTATCCCAAATCAAATCGGTACTTTTTCCAGTTTGGTGATTTACCATTTTCATGGTGTGGGGGCGCCAATGTTGGTTTAGGTATACCTGATAATTATCGTAGACCAGTGTCTTTAATAAGGCGTCCTTTCGATCATAGAATTCGATTTTATCCAGACGGTATTCTTGTGTATCAACCCAAGTAATTCGTTTGGTATAACCTGAATATTGATCAACAGGGTACTGCTCAACAACATAACAGTTACCCAGCGAGCAAGGGCTGTCTTGGATGTACTTATAAGTATATTTGTTAACTTCAAACGAACTCATATCTTCAAATGAGAACTCTGAACCCATGAAAGGGCCAGACTTATTACGTGAGGCAATACGTTTAACCCGTTTAAGCGCTGGTAAATAAAGCCACTGATCATCCGGGCCTACCGCGTGAGAAAAACTAAGGAAGGCGGTCCCTTTTACGTCTAAAGGTTTGTCAAATAGAGTGAGGTTTTTATCACCATCATCAGGCTGTTCTAAGGCTTTTATCCGAATCTCGCGAAGGCTTTCTTGTCCTTCACTGTTACGTAAAATCATTTGCATGCTTGCTTGCATGTCTTGCCAGCCTGCATCACTTTGCTTTGCAGCCGTGGCGATGGATAGGCCTTTTTCGGCGGGGGTTTGCGCATGGGCTGCAGGTGATGTTAAAAAAGTTAACGCACTAAACGTACACAAGATAGAGGGTGGAGTTAGTCGCTTCATAATCATGCTTGGCCTTTGTGTTGAGTGGTAGCGCTGCGTTTATCTATTTTTAATAGCAAGGGCGGTAAAAATAGAAAGTCGACAATTAAAGCCGCTACGAGTGTGATAGCGGTCAAAAGACCGATATCGGCATTAATTTGAAAAGTTGATTGCGCTAAGACGATAAAGCCTAGTACAAGAACAAGCGTAGTCACCCACAAAGCTCGTCCCACTCCTGCAAATGCATACTCGACTGCGGCTTCGGGTTTGAGCAGGCGTTGTTCTCTTGCGAGTTTATATTTAGTGAGAAAGTGGATAGTGTCATCCACCACAATTCCTAACGTCATGCTTGCAACCACCGATAAAGCCAGCCCCACTTGCCCGCTGATAAAATACCAAACACCAAAGCCAATGAGCGCAGGAGTTAGGTTAGGCAGTAAGCTATAAAAGCTGTATCGAATAGAACGTAAGGCAAACCCGAAAAGTATAGATATCAAGAATAATGCAATAACCACCCCTTTAAGCATGCTTTCAATATTTCGTTGGCCAATATGAGAGAACATTAAACTGGGGCTTGCTAACGATACCTGCAGTTGGGGGGCATTTTCGGCAAACCATTCGTTGATTGTATGTTCAAAATTGACTTGCTCATTACTGGTCAAGTTCTTTAAAGAGATAACAATACGCGTTGAAGATTTATCGACATTAAGTTGATTGTTTAAATCCAACCCGTAAGGCAATGACATCTCGTATAAAAGTAAATACTGTGCTGACATTTCGCGTGTTTCTGGCAAACGATAGTAGTCTGGATTATCAGCATGCATGTTTTGGTTTAGGCGTTTTAAAGTATCGGTTAAGGTGTTGACGTGATCCGTTTGGGGTTGCGCTCGGACCCAATCGACAAACCGCTCTGCAGTTACTAAAAAATCGGGATCGTTAACGCCGCCTGAAACACCAGAATCCATTGACACTTCGATAGAGGCTAAGCCGGTCAAGTGCTCCTGCATAAAGTCTGATGCCTGCCTGAAAGGAACGTCTTCACTGAAATATTCGACGAAATTATCGTTGAGTTTATTGGCGGGTGCGAAAGCAATGATCGCTACCATGGCTAATGACAAGCCCAATAAAAGCGTTTTATGTTGACGTATTACAAAAGCTGATAGGTGCTTCATTAAACGACTATCCCAGCCAGATGCTTTTACTGGCTTAAAGGGGAGTAACATAATGAGGGCTGGCAGAAGCGTGATTGAGAACGTAAAAGCAAAAAATACCCCGATAGCAACAAAATTACCTAAATCTCTAAAAGGCGGTGAATCAGAAAAGTTCATGCTTAAGAAACCAATAGCAGTGGTCGCACTGGTTAGAAATACAGGGATAAAGTTAATGCGTAAGCTGCTCAACATCGCGTTATAACGGTTATGTAAGTGTTCGTGCTCTTGGTAAAAAGTAGTTAGAACATGAATACTATCGGCTACTGCAAGGGTGAGGATGATGATGGGTGCTGCAGATGATGGGCTGGTCAAATGAAAGCCTAACCAGCCAACAGTCCCCATTGTTGCTGCGATGGATGAAGCGATAATGATAATCGTGGCAATGGCACCGCTTATTGAGCGCAAAAACAGTAAAATGCTGAGTGCAACAATGGCAAACATAATGGGAATTAAAAAGCTCGAATCCTTCTCGGAAGCGGTTACAAAGCTGTGGTCCATCATTACAACCCCGGTCAGTTGAACTGATATATCGGGGTGTCTCTCTCGAATAGTATTAGCGATAGACTCAACGGAACGGATGACTTTTGGTTGTTCTACGGTGCGGTCGAGACCGGGCAGTTGAATAGTGACATTTACTAGGGTTACTTGACTGTCTTCAGAAATTAATCGACCTGCCAATAGAGGCTCTGCTTGAGCAATATCTTCTATTGTTTGTAAACGCTGCTCAGTAACTTGGTCTAGCTCAAGTACAAGATCTTCTACAATGAGGTCATCATTTTCGGCATAAGTGTGTTGAAAATTGGTGATTGAATCGACACGGGTTGAATAGGGGATTTGCCATGCTTCATTCGTTAAGTCATGAACGGCACTAATAGCGTCAGGGGTAAAAATTTTGCCTTTTTTCGAGGAAATAACAAAAGCGACGTTATCACTTTTGCTGTAAATTTTTTGCATAGCCTCAAAAGTCTTTAATTCGGGATTGTCTGGGCTAAAAAAGACACGATAATCGCTTTTGAAAACAAGTTTAGAGGCACCAAACCCCGCGATTAGGGTAACCCCAATCGCAAGGATTACCACATGCCATGTATGTTTAAGACAATATTTGACGACTGTATCGATCACAAAAATCTCCGGGCAAATAGATGAGTTCCGGGAGGGATCATTATGATTTTGAAGAGGCCCGGTAACTCCATACCTACATCACTATAGTAGATAGACAGATGTTTGCTGTTATTGAGTTAGCGGGCTGGGTGCGTAAATCTTGAGTTGATTTAAACTGATGTTTAATTAATTCGACGCTTTAGGCCGCGATCAGCCATGATGCGTGTCGAGATTTCTTCTATTGAGAATGTAGTTGTATTGATAAAAGGAATTTTTAAAGATTTAAATAACTGCTCACCAAATACAACTTCTGTTTCGCATTGCGTGAGTGAAGCATAACGGCTGTTAGCGCGGCGCTCATGCCTTATGGCTGCTAGCTGAAATGGGTCGATAGTTAGGCCATACAGCTTATTTTGATAAGGCTTTAAGCAGCTAGGCAGGCCATTGCTTTCTAGGTCATCTTCGGTGAGTGGGTAATTAGCAGCACGCACACCAAACTGTAATGCCATATAAAGGCAGGTAGGCGTTTTCCCGCAACGGGAAACACCAACGAGAATAATATCGGCTTCATCGTAATGTCGGGTACGCATTCCGTCATCGTTATCTAACGCGAAGTTAACGGATTCTATTCTATTTTTATAACGCTGAGATTCTACAATGCCATGAGACTGGCCAACAGAGTATCTAGACTTAATGCCAAGTTCGCTCTCTAAGGGTTTGATAAAAGTAGAAAAAATATCTATTTTAATCGCTTCGCTTTTACTGATCAGTTGCCGTATATTCTCATCCACGATGGTATCAATGAGTATCGGCTTAGTACCATCTTTAATGTGAGCTTCGCGGACGGCGGTTACCACCTCATGTGCTTTTTCAATAGAGTCAATGTAGGGTAAAGTAATACGCTCAAAAACAATATCTGCAAATTGAGCCAGTAAACTGTTACCCAGAGCTTCTGCTGTAATACCTGTACCATCGGAAATAAAGAATGCCGTTCGTTTCATATATTGTTTCAATCCTCTTCTGGCACGACTATACCAAATGAGTCATATACCCCGACAGTCTGAACCATTGATAATTGCGTTAACGCACGAAAGAGAGCTCACAAAAAAAACAAATACCGGGCAGTTGTTACTGCAGTTACCCGCATGGGTGTCGCGAAGAGTCATATGGAAAAGAACGCTACCGGACCCTTGGTTGCTAAAACTGATTGAAAGCCAAAGGGTTGCCATTTTATACCCTGACTTACCCAATGTGGCGGATCAACTCACTTCTGAGCGAGCAGATAATGGCCAGGAGATTCAGAGCTTTGACCATTTCATCGTTATCGATAGCACATGGCAAGAAGCTCGTAAAATAATGAACCGTAGCGCTTATCTGCAAAAATTGCCTAGAGTGGCACTACCAGAAAGCGAGCCCTCTAAGTTTCATCTTCGTCGTAACCAAGTTGAGGGTGGGCTATGCACGGTGGAAGCGGCGATTAGTTTGATGCGGTGCACACAGTGTGATCAGCATGCAGATCATTTAGAAAATTTATTTAACGATTTTATCAATCAAACGTCATGTTAGTCTGTTAGGTTTCTGAGCATTAAAATGTTGCTAATGATAGCTTCGGGCTGGTTGGGGGTAGCCTATTTGCTTGTGTAATTTTTCTATTTCGCAGCAAATTGCAGTATCCTATGTTCTCTATATACGTGCGCATCCTTAAAATAAGAGCACGCCTTTCGGTAGTAGGAGAGAAAGCTTTGCAAGATTATGTTTTGCGTCTAGATCAGGTTGGAATGTCTGATGTAGAAAAAGTGGGCGGTAAAAATGCATCGCTTGGTGAAATGATCAGCCAATTAAGTACGGCAGGCATCAAAGTACCGGGCGGATATGCAACCACAGCACAAGCTTTTCGTGATTTTTTAAATGCTGGTAATCTAAAAAATAAAATTGATGATCTGCTCTCTTCTTTAGATACCGATGATGTAGTTGCCCTAGCCGAAACGGGTAAACAGATACGTCAATGGATTTTAGACAGCCAACTGCAACCCGACTTGAATGCAGCCATTGACCATGCCTACCAAGAAATGGCGTCCGGTGATGAGACCATGGCTTTTGCTGTACGTTCTTCTGCCACCGCTGAAGACTTACCTGAAGCGTCTTTTGCCGGTCAACAAGAAACCTTTCTAAACATACGTGGCCTGGCCAACATCAAGCAGGCAATTAAAGAAGTTTTTGCGTCCTTGTATAACGATCGCGCTATTTCTTATCGGGTGCACCATAACTTTGAGCACAACGAAGTTGCTCTATCGGCTGGTATTCAGCGCATGGTACGTAGCGAAACGGCTGCTTCCGGTGTGATGTTTACTATGGATACAGAGTCGGGGTTTAACCACGTTGTATTCATTACGGCAGCTTACGGATTAGGTGAAACGGTCGTTCAAGGGGCGGTAAACCCTGATGAATTTTATGTCTATAAGCCAACATTAAAACAAGACGCTCCAGCTATACTTCGCCGTACCTTAGGTTCGAAAGCCATCAAGATGGTTTACCAAGAAGAAGGCTCAACAAAAAACGCAGTCTCAACAGTCAAAGTGCCCGATGCGCAACGCAATCGTTTTTGCATTAATGATAATGATGTTCAAGCACTGGCCAAAATAGCAGTGGTGATCGAACAGCATTATGGTCGACCTATGGATATCGAGTGGGCCAAAGACGGAGACGATGGTGAGCTGTATGTCGTACAAGCCCGCCCAGAAACTGTTCGTAGCCGAGATAACAGTAATGTTATGGAGCGCTATTTACTCAAAGAAAAAGGCAAGGTTCTCATTGAGGGAAGGTCGATAGGGCATCGTATTGGATCAGGGTCTGTCCGGTTGGTGTCCAGTATAAACGAAATGGAGAAAGTGCAGCCAGGCGATGTATTAGTCACTGATATGACAGATCCCGACTGGGAGCCTGTAATGAAGAGGGCATCGGCTATTGTGACAAACAGAGGCGGTCGAACCTGCCATGCAGCTATTATTGCGCGTGAACTAGGTATTCCTGCTATTGTGGGTTGCGGTGATGCTACTGAACGGTTATCTGATGGTCAGGTTATTACTGTATCTTGTGCTGAAGGGGATACAGGAAGAGCATACGAAGGGGCGCTTAACTTTGAGCATCAAACCAATAGTGTTGACTCAATGCCTTCTATTCCGTTTCAGATTATGATGAATGTTGGTAACCCCGACCGTGCTTTTGATTTCCAATCACTGCCCAATGCTGGTGTGGGGCTGGCGCGTTTAGAGTTTATTATTAACCGTATGATCGGTGTGCACCCTAAAGCGTTACTAAATATTGATGATCAGCCGCCCGCTATTCGTACGATTATTGAGCGTCGCAGTGCAGGATATGCAGGCCCAATCGATTTTTATGTAGAAAAATTAGTGGAAGGTATCGCTACGCTTGCTGCGGCCTTTTACCCAAAAAAAGTCATTGTCCGGATGTCGGACTTCAAATCTAATGAATATGGCCATCTTATAGGCGGAGATCAATACGAGCCTCATGAAGAAAACCCTATGCTGGGTTTTCGTGGTGCCGCACGTTATATCAGTGACTCTTTTAAAGATTGTTTTGATTTAGAGTGCCGAGCATTAAAGAAAGTACGTGATGAGATGAAGCTCACAAACGTTGAAATTATGGTGCCGTTTGTTCGTACTGTCGGTGAGGCTAAGCAGGTAAGTGAAATGCTAGCTGCCAATGGACTAGTCAGAGGTGAAAACGGATTACGCTTGATAATGATGTGTGAGATCCCCTCAAATGCTTTATTAGCTGACCAGTTTTTACAGTTTTTTGATGGTTTTTCAATTGGCTCAAATGATCTCACCCAACTGACATTAGGTTTGGATCGCGACTCGGGTGTTATTGCTCACTTATTTGACGAGCGTAACGAGGCCGTTAAAATGCTGTTGAGCATGGCTATTAAAGCATGCAAGGAACAAGGTAAATACATTGGTATTTGTGGGCAAGGCCCCTCTGACCATCCGGATCTAGCTCGTTGGTTAATGGAGCAGGGTATCGACAGCGTTTCACTTAATCCCGATACTGTTTTAGATACATGGTTTTACTTAGCTGGCCAAAAACAGTAAAAAGCGTTGCACACTGTCCTGCAGTACAATTGAGCAGCATAAGTTGATCAATCATAATTGAGCAATGTAATAACACCATGGGCGCGACATGAATGACGCACTAAAAGGCATATCGATATTAGCTGTAACGGCAGTTTCTGTTGGCTGGATGCTTAACAGCGATAATAATTTTGAAATTGCTTTTTTAAAAGATGAACCGAGCGCGCAACAAGAAGCTATTGCTTTGCAAGATGCCATATTGCAAGGCGATGACCCCACACAAGTACAAAGCCCCACAGCAGCGGGCAACGGTCAAAGTCCAATGCCGTCGACTGGGTGTTTTCATGGGTTTGTTTCTACCCAGCAAGGCTCATCTGTTGAGCTACATGAGGCACCTTACGTGGGCGTAGTACATGATAATGAACACATTTATATGCGTTTAACAGGCCAGCCCATTTACCTCAAAATGCCGCGTGATGATTACAGTGAAGCGGTTGTGCAAGAAGCGATGCCAGTAACGGCCGCTAGCGCCCTTGCCGATATCAAATCACCTATCGATGAATGCCAAGAAGCGCATGTTGTATTGCGCAACCTTGTTACGTTTTAACGGCTACTATATTTTCGCTTAATGCTTGTCGAGTTTGTCATTCAATTAATATGATTTCAGATGACCCAAACGTAAAAAGGGATGCTTGTGAGCATCCCTTTTTGGTCAATAGAACCGGTTAATTTTTAGAACTGGTTCATCGTATTGTCTTTACCGGACGCTTTCAGTGCGGCATCACCAGAGAAGTATTCTTTGTGATCATCACCCATGTCAGAACCAGCCATGTTTTGGTGCTTAACGCAGGCGATACCTTGACGGATCTCTTTACGTTGTACGCCAGCGACATAACCCAACATACCCATCTCACCGAAGTACTCTTTAGCCAAGTTGTCAGTCGACAAGGCAGCGGTGTGGTACGTAGGCAATGTGATCAAGTGGTGGAAGATACCGGCTTCACGTGCCGCGTCCGCTTGGAACGTCTGGATACGCTTATCAGCTTCGATGGCCAACTCAGTCTCATCGTACTTAACGTCCATCAAACCAGCACGATC
>NZ_JAPNXU010000022.1:0-770 GCF_030397555.1 Neptunomonas sp. CHC150 | reverse complement strand
TGGCAACCGTGCCATTGGCTGCTGAGGCAGAGTCGACTGTGAGCGTATCGCCCTCAACATCGGAATCGTTAGCTAGTACATCCACAGTGACTGGCGTGTCTTCATCCGTTGTAGCTGATTCGCCTGCGGTAGTTGGGTTGTCATTCACGGCATTAATGGTCACCGCTACGGTTGCAGTAGCAGTCCCGCCGTTACCGTCCGTGACCGTATAAGTGATGGTATCGGAGCCAGTGAAGTTTGCATCAGGCGTGTAAGTGATGGTGCCGTCAGGATTAATCGCGACGGTACCGTTACCAGCTGTTGCGCTATCGACGGTAAGCGTATCACCGTCTGCATCGGTATCGTTGGCCAGTACATCTATATTCGCACTCGTATCTTCGTTGAGAGAGGCTGAGTCGTTGTTAGCTGATGGGGAGTTATTACCGGCTGCATTGACATTTACTGAAACTGTAGCATTTGCAACACCACCGTTACCGTCATTAATAGAGTAACTGATGGTATCAGTCCCGTTAAATCCAAGGTTAGGAATGTAGGTTAGCGTTCCGTCTGGGTTAATGGATACGGTTCCGTTAGCAGCACTAGCGCTACTGACAGAAAGGGAATCGCCATCAGAATCGGTGTCATTGTCCAGTACAGTGATAATTGCCGGTGTGTTTTCGTTGGTAGACGCCGAATCATTAACAGCATTTGGGTTATCGTTGATTGGATTGACCGTGACTGCAACGGTAGCCGTTGAGGTACCGCCGTTACCCTGTCTCTTATACACATCT
>NZ_JAPNXU010000021.1:0-373 GCF_030397555.1 Neptunomonas sp. CHC150 | reverse complement strand
AATGACAACCCCACCACCGCAGGCGAATCAGCAACTACGGATGAAGATACTCCTGTGACTGTTGATGTCCTAGCAAACGATACGGACGATGATGGCGATAGCTTGAGCGTCGACAGTGCCACCGCCACCAACGGCTCGGTTGCGATCAACCCTGACGGCACCATCACCTACACGCCCAATGCGAACTTTAATGGCTCTGACACCATCACTTATACCGTGAGCGACGGTAACGGCGGGACTTCTACCGCGACAGTAGCGGTGACCATTAATGCCGAGAATGACAACCCCACCACCGTGGGCGAATCAGCAACTACGGATGAAGATACGCCAGTCACCGTGGATGTATTAGCCAATGACTCCGATGTTGAGGGCG
>NZ_JAPNXU010000020.1:0-281 GCF_030397555.1 Neptunomonas sp. CHC150 | reverse complement strand
GTGGTGGGGTTGTCATTCACGGCATTAATGGTCACCGCTACGGTTGCAGTAGCAGTCCCGCCGTTACCGTCCGTGACCGTATAAGTGATGGTATCGGAGCCAGTGAAGTTCGCATTAGGCGTGTAAGTAATAGTGCCATCAGGGTTGATTGCAACCGTGCCATTGGCTGCTGTAGCAAAGTCGACTGTGAGCGTATCGCCGTCAACATCGGAATCGTTAGCTAACACATCCACAGTAACGGGAGTATCTTCATCCGTAGTCGCTGATTCGCCCGTGGTAGT
>NZ_JAPNXU010000002.1:0-172844 GCF_030397555.1 Neptunomonas sp. CHC150 | reverse complement strand
CATCATAATCGGTGTAGCTACCATCATCATACGTTAATGGTAACGCCCCCCACATAGGGCTGTTTGCATTATTGCGCTGTTGATCGTAGCCGAACGTTAATAAGTCCTTTTCTGTCACATCAACTTCAATGACGCCATAGCCTAAGGTGGTGTCTTTCTCATAGCGATCTAAATACGACTCTTTACTCTGCTTAGCAATGACCGCTCGCCCACGGACTGTGCCTTCCTCATTTAAGCTACCGGATACATCAGCTTCAAGGCGTCTGGTATTCCAAGAACCCACCGTAGCAGCAATCGACGCCTGTGTTTCGTAAGTAGGACGTTTGCGAATCATGTTAACCGTAGCGGATGGATTCCCCACTCCAGCCGTTAACCCATTAGCTCCCTTGAGCACCTCAATACGGTCATACATAAACGCATCAAAATTGCTGGTGGGCGTATCCCCTAAAGCTGCTCCCACTCCGTCAGTTTCAAAATTCATAATGTCAAAACCACGTGACGTGAAATACACGCGATCCGTCTCGACCTTGTTTACCACAACCCCGGGAATTAGCGCTAACGCATCACTCACACTAGCAACAGAGAAGTCCTTCATTGCCTGGCTGGAGATGGTGGATACTGTTTGCGGTGTTTCCTTAATATCGATCGCTAAACCTGTAGCTGCAGCAGACCGTTTAACTTGATAGGAGCCTGTTTGTTCTGAAGGCGCAATATAACTAGATGTAATTTCAGAGTCTGTAACTTGTAAGGCTTGCAGCTCCTGCAGGTCATTTTGACTATTATCCTCAGCCAGTACATTACCGCTAAGCAATAAACACGGCACGATTAGGGCGGCTTCCCTGATACGTTGAGCTAAAAGACTGGGCTGGCTAGCAGGATATGCACTGCGGCAGAGGGACATTATCGACTCCTAAAAAAGGGAAAAGTTCATTTGAAACAACAAATCGTAATGCTAGTGATTATCATTTGTTATTTCAATTTATTTATAACTTATTATTAAATTTTTCTCTCAACAGACTTATGCAATCCCCCTACTTAACAATGCTCTCTAGCCTGAATAAGATAAACTCACATCAAAACTGACGCACTCAACAAGCCATCCAGCATTGTTCGCGTAAGCTAATAATTAGGAGCAGCACATGAGCAGCAACGAATATACACCTCCAACAGTATGGGAATGGGATCCAGAAAACGGTGGAGAATGGGCAAAAACTAATCGGCCGGTTTCAGGCGCAACGCACGAAAAAACACTTCCGGTAGGTAAACACCCGTTCCAGCTTTATTCACTGGCCACACCCAACGGCCAAAAAGTCACCATTATGTTCGAAGAACTATTAGCATTGGGCTTTGCCGAAGCGGAATACGATGCCCACCTAATCAAGATCGGTGACGGCGATCAATTCTCATCTGGCTTTGTAGAAGTAAACCCGAACTCCAAGATCCCTGCTTTGATGGATCACAACACAACACCGCCCACTCGCCTTTTTGAGTCAGGCTCTATCTTGCAGTACCTCGCCGATAAATTTGGCGCGCTGGTGCCTAATGACCACGCAGGTAAAACCGAATGCCGTAATTGGCTGTTTTGGCAAATGGGCTCAGCCCCCTATTTAGGTGGTGGCTTTGGACATTTCTATGCCTACGCACCTTATAAAATGCAGTACCCCATTGACCGCTTCACGATGGAAACTAAGCGCCAATTAGATGTATTAGATAAGCAACTAGCTAACAACACCTATATTGCAGGCGAGGAATATTCGATAGCCGATATTGCAATCTGGCCTTGGTATGGCAACTTAGTATTGGGTAATTTATACAACGCGGCGGAGTTCCTAGACGTAAAAAGCTACACCCATGTATTACGTTGGGCCAAGCAGATTGAACAGCGCCCTGCCGTGCAACGTGGACGCATCGTTAACCGCACTTGGGGAGACGAACAATTAGCCGAGCGCCATGATGCGGCAGATATAGATGCGGTTTTAAATTAATAAAACAGGCTTTATCACAAACTAATATTCGTTTTAATAAAAGACAAAAACGCCTCAATGCGTGAGGCAAGCACAGTATGTTTGTAGTACACAGCCTGAACCAGCTCCCTGGGGTTCGGGCTGTCTTTGATATCACCCAATACCTTAATCAAACGCCCTTCATCCAAGTCTTTTTTCACCATAAAATTAGACAGCAAAGCAATACCATTACCCGCCAAACATAATTGGCGAACCGTTTCCCCGCTACTTGCACTAAGGCTTACGGGTAATACCGTAGGCGGAGAGGTGTATAGCTTATTTAAGTTGGGATTATCAGAGAAGCCGATCACTTCATGCTGATCAAGGTCTGCCAGCGTTGCAGGCTCACCATTTTGAGCTAGATAAGCAGGAGAAGCGACAAGATGTAAGCGGCTTCTTCCTAAGAACGTCGCATTCAGCCCCGAATCTGATAACTCACCAATTCGCACAGCAAGATCTGTCCGTTTCTCAATGAGATCAATAATTCGATCATTAGATACAAGCTCTAAATCAATTTCAGGGTGTGCTTCCCTAAATGGCTTAATCAAGGGAACTAATTGATGGAGCACAAACGGACTCGCAGCATCAACCCGCAAGCGTCCGCTAGGACGTACCTTTTGCTCTGCTAACGCAAACTCGGCAGCGGCAATACTGTCCATAGCTTGGCGAATTGCCATTATAAATTGCTCGCCTTCCGGCGTTAGGTTCACTTTGCGAGTCGTTCGTGTAAAAAAGCTACAGCCATGTTCTAACTCTAAACGAGCAACAGCACGGGACACTTTAGCTACCTGAAGATCAAGGACGGCAGCGGCGGCAGAAAAACCGCCATGATCAGCCACGGCTAACAAGATCTCTAGATCTTCTGTTTTAGATCGGATTCCGCTCATATTATTGCACCAAATGATAAAGTATTTTGGAACTAATGCTATTTTTGCAAATATTAAAACACTTCATACTGCCTCCTATTACAACTTTATTAGGAGTACAGATTATGCCGCTTGCCCTTTGGGCGCTTACCCTAGGCGCCTTCGCCATCGGTACAACAGAATTTGTCATTGTGGGGTTAATTCCCACGATTGCCAATGACCTTTCCGTAACCCTACCCAGCGCAGGTCTTCTCGTAAGCCTTTATGCATTAGGGGTTGCTGTGGGCGCCCCAGTGCTCACAGCGTTAACAGGGAAGCTAAATAGAAAATGGCTGTTACTCGCCTTAATGAGCTTGTTCATTATAGGCAACTTATTAGCGTGGAGCTCACCTAATTATGAAGCGCTCATTATGGCTAGGATCCTCACAGGGCTAGCTCATGGCGTATTCTTTTCTATTGGCTCTACCATCGCTACCCGCCTAGTATCAAAGGACAAAGAAGCGAGCGCAATCGCCCTCATGTTCACCGGCCTGACCGTAGCATTGGTAACCGGTGTTCCTTTAGGGACATGGATAGGTCAACATTTTGGCTGGCGTGCGACGTTTCTTGTTGTTTCAACGTTGGGGATAATTGCGCTAATTGGAAGCTTTATACTCGTACCTAACAACCTAAAAAGCTCACCCAGCGCTAGTATCGTGAAGCAGGTTTCTGTTCTTCTCAAGCCTAGACTACTACTGGTTTATGCGATGACGGCGATAGGTTATGGCGGCACCTTTGTTGCCTTTACTTTTCTTGCTTCTATTTTAGAGTCTGTTAGTGGCTTTCCCCAATCAAGCATTGCTCTAATCATGCTGGTTTACGGAGTTTCAGTAGCAGCGGGAAATATTTGGGGTGGTAAACTGGCTGATAAAGTCGGGCCTGTTTCGGCACTAACCACTATTTTCACAGCGCTTTCAGGTGTGCTGTTTATATTCTACTTCACAGCTCCCTACCCCTTACTCGCTTTAGGAACGGTACTAATATGGGGTGCATTTGCGTTTGGCAACGTACCTGGCCTGCAAGTATATGTGGTGCAAATAGCTGAGCGCGAAGCGCCACATGCCGTAGAAGTCGCTTCAGGGTTAAACATTGCCGCTTTTAATGTAGGCATTGCGTTAGGCGCTATAATCGGTGGTCACATTGTCGACCAATACCGCCTTATAGACACAGCATGGGTAGGTGGCATTATTGTCATCATTGCACTATTGCTAACTCGGCTAAGCGGTTGGCTAGACAACAAGCAAACACTGGTTACGGCCTAACAACAACTAACCAGCAATGAGCCTCTGTAAAAGTGGCTCATTGCTGACGGTGCTCATTCGTTCTTAGTCAACGCCAAATAATTATCAATACCCGCTATCTGATCTTCTGGGTGATGGTTAACATACAACACAGCCGTTTCAGAACCGGCGCAAATTTTCTCAATCAAGGCCAGCACCAACTGGCGGTTCATATCGTCTAGCCCTAAACACGGCTCATCCAGTATCAGTAAAGGCGGATGTTTAACCATGGCTCTGGCAATTAATAATAACCGCTGGTCACCGTAAGACAATTTATTAAAGGGCTGATCGGCGCGATCCTGCATCCCCAATAAAGCGAGCCACTGGTCAGCAATTTTCTTTTGGCGGTCAGTGCATTTACTGTACAACCCAATGCTGTCGTAAAAACCAGAGATGATGACATTTCGCAAGCTAGTACTGACGCGGTATTCCCACTGTAATGCCGTAGAAACGTATCCTATAAACTGCTTTATTTGCCAAATACTTTCGCCACTGCCGCGTTTAAAGCCAAATACAAAGATATCATTTACATAACACTGAGGGTGATCGCCCGTAATTAACGACAAAATGCCGGTCTTGCCACTACCGTTAGGGCCACTGAGTTGCCAATGTTGATTAGGCTCGATTGTCCAATTCAACTTATCCACAATTACCGTATCACCATACTTGATGGTGATGTCCGTTAAACGCACTAAAGGCTGAGTGGGGTCTAGCGCGGGCAACGCCGTTTCTGGATCGGCTTCGGGGACACTGAGGTCAGTGGTTTTCAAATGCAAAAGTTGATACAACTCGCTAAACGCCGACTCATCATCACGGCAAACGGTATGAGGTAAACGCCCTTTTTCTACGTAAGCGACATGCGTAATAAAGTCTGGCATTTCGTCAAATCTATTCAGCACAAAAACCATAGGTACAGTGGAGATAAGCGTTGCCAAATGCGCCTGCAGCATAGATAAGGTCGCGGCATCTAAACCATCAAAAGGCTCGTCTAAGATCAGCAGGTCAGGCTTACTTGTGAGCGCACGGATTAACATAACTTTTCGGCTTTCACCGGTAGAGAGTTTACGAAAAGCACGTTCTAATAATCCGCTTAAGCCAAACTTACTCACTAACTCATTGGCTAGCTGTGGGTCTTGGCATCCCTCGAATATCATCTCCTTAACCGGTGTTCCCTCTGAGATAACATCCATGATATCGGCATCATCTTTTTTTAACTCAGCCGCAATAAGGTCTGCTTGCGCTTCAAAGGAAACAACACCGACCCGTGACGGAAGACCCGATACCCCACCAGACTCGATATCACCAACCCCAGCCAAAACTGCGGCTAACGCTGACTTACCTGCGCCATTCGTGCCCGTTATGACCCAATGTTGGTTTGGCTCAATGGTCCAATTAACTTCGCTTAGTAAAAAGCGGTCATCAAAGTTTACTGTTACATTTTCCAGGCAAATTGAAGTATCCATAACGCAGATATCCTAATTAATAGCAGTCCACAAAAAAGGCCGAGATATCAGTCTCAGCCTTTTTAATCTCAACACCTACCGAACATATCGGTCAGGAGTAACGAGTCGATTAAACGATTTTCTTCATGTCAGCCATGTGGCCACGAAGAACAGCACCAATCGCTTCAACCGGGTGGCTGCGCAACGCTGTGTTAACTTCGATCAAACGAGCGTTATCAACACCGGTATCGTCAAGGTCTAAGCCTTTACCGATAACGTCTGTTTTGATGCCTTTCATGAAGTCGCCTAGCAACGGCAAGCAAGCATGGTTGTACAAGTAGCAACCGTATTCTGCTGTATCAGAAATTGTTGCGTTCATTTCGTACAACTTCTTGCGTGCGATTGTGTTAGCAATCAGAGGAGTCTCGTGTAAAGACTCGTAGTAAGCAGATTCAGCAATGATACCCGCCGCTGTCATTGTTTCGAATGCTAATTCAACGCCTGCTTTAACCATAGCAACCATCAAAATACCGTTGTCGAAGAACTCTTGCTCAGAGATTTCAACATCGCCAGCTGGTGTTTTTTCGAAATTAGTTTCGGCTGTTTCTGCACGCCACTTCAGCAAGTTAGCGTCATCGTTAGCCCAGTCTTCCATCATTACGCGTGAGAAAGTACCGTCGATAATGTCATCTTGGTGCTTGTTGTACAGTGGGCGCATGATTTCTTTCAACTCTTCAGAAAGATCGAATGCTTTGATCTTAGCTGGGTTAGAAAGACGATCTAGCATGTTAGTCACGCCACCATACTTAAGTGCTTCAGTGATTGTTTCCCAACCGTACTGAATCAACTTCGATGCGTAACCTGGGTCGATACCTTCTTCAACCATTTTGTCAAAGCAAAGAATAGAACCCGTTTGCAACATACCACATAGGATAGTTTGCTCACCCATCAAGTCAGATTTTACTTCAGCGATGAAAGAAGACATCAATACGCCGGCTTTGTGGCCGCCAGTACCTACAGCGTAAGCTTTAGCCAACGCTAAACCTTCACCTTTAGGGTCATTGTCTTCGTGAACAGCGATCAGGGTAGGAACACCAAAACCACGAACGTATTCAGCACGTACTTCAGAACCAGGGCACTTAGGTGCAACCATGATAACCGTCAAATCTTCACGGATTTTCATGCCTTCTTCTACGATGTTGAAACCATGTGAGTAAGACAAGCAAGCGCCTTTCTTCATCAATGGCATAATTTCAGTAACAACGGGTGTGTGCTGCTTATCCGGCGTTAAGTTAAGAACAACATCGGCTGTTGGGATTAGCTCTTCGTATGTACCAACAGTAAAGCCATTTTCAGTAGCGTTTTTCCACGACTGACGCTTCTCAGCAATTGCTGCAGCACGCAGTGTGTAAGACACGTCTAAACCGCTATCGCGCAAGTTTAAACCTTGGTTAAGGCCCTGAGCGCCACAACCGATAACAACAATTTTTTTGCCTTTAAGCGCTTCAACACCGTCAGAAAACTCTGACATATCCATGAAACGACATTTAGCCAGTTGAGCAAGTTGCTCACGCAGTGGCAGCGTATTGAAATAATTAGCCATGTTAAACACATCCATTAACTTGTTGTGATCAATCGTGGTAGCAAAGCACACCGAGATTGAAAAAGTATTACACCCTTGTTAACCACCATTCTCATATCAGCCAAGCCAGCATCGATGAGGTTGCGGTACAAAAATGCATAAATTATTAAGTGGTGGCTACTCTATAGAAAAGACAACCTTTCGTAAATTGATATAAACGCAATATTACGTCCCACTTTATGCAATGATTCCTATATTTGGTGCTTTCTTATCCGTTACAATGGCACCATGAATACACGAACAATCAAACACTTCTTAGCGTTGGCGGATACGTTACATTTTGGGCGCGCTAGCGAAGAGTGCAATATCAGCATTTCAGCCCTATCGCGAAATATTCGACAACTCGAAGAAGAAGTTGGCGTGGCTTTATTTAACCGCGACAATCGTATGGTAGCGCTGACGCTAGAAGGCGAAAAATTTCTGGCCTATGCGCGTGAAGCCAGCAGCCAATGGAACCTGATTCGGCATGAGCTAACCGACAATAGCGATCAGCTTCACGGTGAAATTAGCCTTTATTGCTCGGTAACCGCCAGCTATAGTTTTTTGTTTGATTTACTTAACCGCTTTCGCATAGCGCATCCCGGCATTGAGATAAAACTCCATACAGGCGACCCCGAACACGCGGTATCACGCATACTGGATGGTAAAGAAGATATTACTATTGCAGCCAAGCCTGCTAACTTAGCGCACGGTCTAGTGTTTAAACACATCACTGTCTCGCCTTTGTTATTTATAGCACCCGCCGAACAACACGTACCCAACGTACCTACCCATCCGCCCACTACGGCCAAGCAATGGGCCAATGTACCCATGATTTTGTCAGAAGGTGGCGTGTCCCGTAACCGGGTAGACACCTGGTTTCGTAAACTAGACATTACACCGACAATCTATGCGCAGGTAACCGGCAATGAGGCCATTGTCAGCATGGTCAGCTTAGGCTTCGGTATTGGTGTCGTCCCTAAAATAGTATTGGATAACAGCCCACTGGTTGATCGAATCAAAGTGCTGGACGTACAACCGGAACTAGAACCTTATGACATCGGGTTATTCACTCTAAAAAAGAGCTTAAAAAACCCGATGGTCAATGCTTTTTGGAGTCTAATGTCAGAAGAAAACAAGCTGACCTAGTCGTTAGCCAACGCAGCCGTGCCAACTCAATGGCCGTCTGCGCGCTCTGACCTGAGCGCCTGATAACTGTAAATTCGATACCACATAGACAACATCAAACAGATAACCGCAGGGACCAATAACGCGTAAAAGCGCCACATAACAAACAGTAAAGCGCCCACGACACCCCCCACAATAAACCCGGTAATAATCAGCAAAAATAAAATAGCTTTGCGCTTATCAAAACGCTCGCCTCGCAGCTTTTCACCAACCATTATCCCCAAGTCCGTAAAAATCCCCGTCACATGAGTCGTTCGAACAACAGCCCCGCTATAAGTGGTAGCCAGCGCATTTTGTAAACCGCAAGCAGCCGATGCTAAAAAATGACCATACGAGAGTTCATGCGATAGCAAAAAGATAGCGCCCAACAGCAATACGGCTTCGATTAACAGCGCCGTATCGTAATGTCGCCCCAACTTGAGTGCGCTACCATGCAGTAAAAAGCCAGACAGTGAAGCGCCCAAAAAGAAGCACACTAAGATCATTAGTAAATGCAACGCAGCCGTAAAGGATGTGTTGACTAAGCTGGTCCCCAACAAAGTTGCGGTACCCGACAAATGGGATACCGACTGATGCTCAAAACCCAGCAAACCGATTGCATTTACACAACCGGCAATTAACGCAAGAATAAAAGCCCCGTATTCAACCCAGCGCGGTAATTTCGAGACCATCATTTCTCCTCATTGATTCCCTGTGAGATGCTAATCGCTCGATTAAAAAATATATCTAAAACAAGACTGACACGTATAGATATGAATTATCAATCATTCAATAGGCGATGATATGTTCTCTTTTTTCAAATCCAACCCCAGCAAAAAACTCCGCAAGCAGCATGATGAAAAACTAGAAGATGCTATGAATGCACAGCGCAATGGCGACATTCAAGGATACGCGATGTTAACAAAAGAAGCGGAGGAGATTTGGGCAAAAATAGAAGAGCTGGAAAAACAGCAAGCATGAATAATAGCAGCCCTCATATAGGTTGAAGGCTGCTTTATGTTTCCCCTACACCACGCCCAACGTTGCAAGCACGATCACGATAGTAGTCGCAATTAACGGGATAGCCATCGTACAGATAGCAATATCAAAGTAAGACTGCTTGTGGTTGAGCTTGGTCACGGCCAGCAATGTAATAACCGCACCGCAATGAGGTAGCGTATCTAAACCGCCTGCTGCCATAATCATTATTCGATGGATAACACCGGGGTCGATACCATTAGCCGTTGCCAACGCTAAAAAGTCGGGGCCTAACGCTTCCACCGCAAGGGCCGTACCGCCTGACGACGAACCAATAATACCGGCCAAGAGCGTAGTAGATACCGCTACAACCACTAATGGAGGTCCAGGAATCGCCATAATAGCGGCTTTAATCCCCGCAAAAACGGCTAGTGATTTGATTACACCGCCGTAGCCCACTTCTGAAGCGGTATTAAAGATAGGTAAAAGCCCACCAACAGCCCCATCGAAAACTTCCTGATTAGGCTCAGCAATGCGTTTTCTAAACACCACCAGCAACAGAACAATAGCAACAGACAAAGCAACAACGACCGACCAGATACCATTAATCCCACCAAAAGAGGCATAGCGCTCAACCGCCGCTTCACTTTTGAAGTAACCATTGGTCAGCACAAAATTAATAATAAAAACCAGAACAATCGGCAAAAATGCCAACCAAACCGCTGGCACATCGCCATCTATGCGGATATTTTCGTCCGGGTGATCACCGTACCCTTCGCCTTTAGCCATCGCTTTAGAAGAGCGTAAATTTAACCAAGCAATAGAACCTATGCACATCAGTGCAGCACCTATCAAACCGATCATAGGAGCGGCGTAGATATCAGTTCCAAAGACAGGAATCGGAATTGTATTGATATATTGCGGTGTCCCCGGGATTGCAGTCATTGCAAAGGTGAACGCCCCCGCTGCAATCGCCGCCGGTAAAAAACGCTTAGGGATGGTCGCCTCGCGGAATAACGAAGCACCAATAGGATAAATAGCGAATACCACAACAAATAAAGAAACACCCCCATAAACCAGCAAGCCCGTGGCAATAATAACAGCCGCTATCGCTCTTTCTTTGCCAAATTTTTCAGAGATAAAACGCGCTATTGAGCGAGCACACCCACTGGCCCCCATCAATTTCCCGAAAATAGCACCGGTTAAAAATACCGGGAAGTAGGTTTGAATATAGTTTGCGGCAGCAGGCATAAATTTGCCTGTCCATGCCACCAGCATAGGGAAATCACCGGTTACAAACACTGTCCCCATTGCTAATAACGGAGCCAACACAAGCACCGTCACCCCGCGGTAAGCAAAGTACATTAACAACACCAGCGATAGAACAACCGCTATAATGTCCATTCATTTTCTCCTTAACTTTTTATAATTCTAAGAACAACAAGCACTGCAACACACACAAGACACACTTGTACTATTATTAAAAAGATTGGCATAAACATTTTTTTATTATTAGCAATCTTTTTATTAGCATCATTAATAAAACTAAATTCCTCATCAGACCTAAACAAATTAAAGGTTTTATAAACCAATAAAATACATTGCAAACAAATAACTAACAGCAACATATTGGCTATATACAAACCAACAGAGCCGATTTTTTCCATAAAAATAGTAATAACAGCGAGTAAAGAGAAGCTTAACAAGGTTAACATCTCTAACTTGATATCCCTGCGCTCAAACTTGTAGACATCCACAACCATCATGAACAGGACAAGCAACGGCATATGAATCCACCCCACTAGTGAGTTGTAGAAATAGATAGCCTGCACCAAAACAACAACAGCCGTTGCATGGAAAAAAAATTTAGAATACGAAGGAGTAATAGAAATAGCCAAAAGTTTACCCTGTGAAACCTTAAAAAAATCAACAAAAACGTCAACCTGATTTAGGAAACATCATTATATTTATTAAGTTTATCGTTATTTTAACTATTGGTTTTAACAGATGAGACAAGTCTACTGATAAAAGACAGCGAGTAACAAGCCAAGGAATTGTGTTTTTTTTATTTCAATATCGCAAAAGTGCATTGCAAGTTTTACAGAGACGTTATACTAAAGACTAAGACCAAAGCGTAGAACTTCGATCTTAGACGGGTACAAAAAGAAAAACGCTTAGTAGCCTAAGGTGCGGTCAATGGTATTCAGTAGTGGTTGGTCTTTAATAAAGCGCAAAACGTTCTGATGTACTTGATGCGCGATCATGGCCGCTGAAGATGAAGAAGCCATATGAGGCGTTACAATCACCCCCTCGGTCGTCCAAAGCGGATGATCAGCTGGTAGAGGTTCAGCGGTAAAGACATCTAACACCGCGCTTCTTAGCCACCCTGTTTCCAGAGCACTTATCAAGTCTGCTTCGACCAAATGCCCACCTCGCCCGGTATTCACCAAGCACGCACCTTTTGGCAGAGCCTGAAACAATGAATGGTTAAGAATGCCTTGCGTTGCTTGGTTAAGCGGCAGCAAATTTACCAGCACATCGACTTGCTCCAAAAAGCCCGTAAACTCTGACGGCCCAGAAAAAGTTGAGACGCGCTCAAGCTGTTTAGGGCGGCGAGACCAGCCCGATACGGAGTAACCAAACTGTGCTAAGCCCGTCGCTACATGCGCTCCTATTTCACCCAAGCCCATCACCCCTACTCGGACCTCATTTGCAGGGAGCTGTGGGTAAAGATGCCATCGTTGCTGAGCTTGATTCTTAACAGTGCGATCAAAATCACGATGGTGATTTAAAACACACCAAAGGACATACTCCAACATGCCTTGCTTTTGATCGGGGTCGACGATACGCGCAACGGGTAAACCCGACGCCAACAAGCTTTGACCTAAATGATCGACACCTGCCGCGGCAGAATGAAGACATTGTATCTGCGGAAACTTATCCAATAATGCTTGATCAGGATGCCAGCACACCGCCATTTGAGCATCACCAGCATTCGAGTCCTGCGGCAGACACACGGTAATATCATCAAATTTACCCAGCTCCATTAACAAACTGCTCGAAAGCTCAGCATCATCAATAGAAATTAGAACAGTAGGAGACATCATTTAATCCTTATAACTTGGGTCTAGACGGTCGAGCTTTCTAACCCATGCGTCCCAAACCACATGGCGTTCATGTTCCACACCTTTAAACTGCCCGCACACATGTTCAGCTAATGAATCCGGAATCTCATTAATAGGTGATAACGACGCTAATTGAGCCGTAGCTAACTGAATTTCGCAAGCCCGGTTCAGGTAAAACATAATCTGAAACGCATCTGCCACACTTTGGCCCACACTCAACAAGCCATGATGCTTCAGCATGAGCGCGATATGGTTACCCAAAGACGTTTGGATACGCGCCCGCTCTTCTATGTTAAAAGCAACACCTTCGTACTCGTGATACCCCAAGCGGCCATGGAACTCAGTGCTAATCTGATTAAGATTTAACAAGCCCCGCTCACAAGCGACAACAGCCATACCTGCTAATGTGTGCGTGTGCATAACACAATGCGCATCATCACGCGCCATATGCACAGCACTGTGTATCGTAAACCCGGCGAGATTGTAATCGGATTTTCCGTCCAACACACGACCATTCACATCAACCACAATGAGGTCACTGGCACATATTTCATCAAACATTAAACCGAACGGGTTGATCAAGAAACGAGGCTCACCCGCGCCAGGAAGCCTCACCGAAAAATGTGTATAAATGGTGTCTTCCCACCCCATCATGGCAGCTAAGCGATAAGCGGCCGCTAACTGCTCACGTAGAACGGTTTCGCTCTCAGGTAAATGATTCATCACGCGCTTCTCCCCATAAACTCACGCATGCGGACATACTCGATTTGCTGATTTTGCTCATCAATAATAGCCGTCGGTTCCGCATTTAATTGGATCACACCATGCTCCATCATAACCACACGATCAGAAACGCTCAGTGCAAAGTCCATTTCATGGGTCACAATAATCATTGTCATACCCTCTTTCGCTAAATCTTGGATCACTTTTAACACTTCAGAGACCATCTCAGGGTCCAGCGCGGAGGTAGGTTCATCAAATAAAATAATATCGGGCGATAAGGCCAATGTACGGGCGATTGCAACACGCTGCTGTTGACCACCGGATAACTGGTGAGGATATTTATCGGCATGGGCCAACAAACCAACTCGGTCTAACAAGTAATAAGCTTGTTGACGGTTGAGTTCGGAATCACTGGATTTACCGTGATAGCGCGGCGCCATCATAATGTTGTCTAATACTGTCATATGAGGGAAAAGGTTAAAGCTCTGGAACACCATTCCAATCCTTAGCATACCTTTTCGTAGCACCGTTGGATTCGTGTTGTTTTGGTCTTTTATAAAATCTTCACCAAACAACACTATCTCACCACTATCAATCGTTTCGAGCTTATTTATTGTACGGATCAAGGTCGTTTTACCAGAACCTGAAGGGCCTATAATGCTAACGACTTCCCCTTCTTTAATTTTTAGATTAACCCCCTGCAACACCGTATGTTCGCCATAAGACTTACGTATATCACGTAACTGTAATGCCGGCGGAGCACCTGCTGTCTGGGATGGCTCCCGGATAGGCATAGGCAGCGCGGTATCACGCAACTCATTACAACGGTCATTATTCAGGGTCTGTGGCGCACGTGACGGAACGTCCATCCGCCGCTCAATCCACTGCAAAACCGAACCAAAAACCGTCACAATCAATACGTAATACACTGCAACAGCCAACAAGGTTTCTAGTACCAAGAAGTTTTGTGCATATAAACGCTGACCCGTTTGTAAAAGCTCGGGTAAAGAGATAGCCGACACCAACGAGCTCAACTTAATAATAGTGACGTATTCATTAATCAGCGTCGGCATAGAAATACGAATCGCTTGTGGAATAACAATCAAGCGTTGAATACCCAAATAACTGATATTTAACGCATGGCCCGCTTCCTTTTGCCCTTTAGCAACAGAAAGTAAGCCGCTACGGTGAATCTCCGCCATATAAGCGGCTTCTGTGACCACCAAACTCACCAAACCAGCGATGAAAGGCACCCCCAAGAAGGCGCCAGTGGACGGAAAAAGCTGAGGTAAATTGTAAACAAACACTAAAACAACCAGCAAAGGCACGCTGCGAAAGAACCAAACGAAGGTCTTTGCTGGTAGATTCAACCATTTATGTGAAGACATTTTGGCAGAAGCGATAAAGAAGCCTAGAACGAGACCAATCCCCCACGATAATGTACTAATTAACACCACGGTGACACATGCTTTCCAAAACGCACTCATCGTGAATAACGAGAAGAAATACTCCCAATCTAAGCTCATAGCGGCTCCTACCTAAATCGTATTAGTTATGTCTTAAATGAATGGAGTTAGTCGTTAACCGGGGTAAGTTCGTACTTATCAATTAATGCCATGTAAGAGCCATCAGCCTTGATTGCTGACAGCGCACTTTCAAGGCTTGCTTTAAGAGCCGCGTTGTCTTTTTTCACATACATGCCCAGAGTCTGTGGATAAACGAGATCTGGCGAACTAATTTCGATACGCCCTTTTGTGCGCTCAGCAAACATTTTTGCCGCGCCGGCTATCTCTAACTGTGCTTGAACGTTACGTGATAAAAGAGCTTGAGATACTTCTGGCGCTGAGGGGAACTCTTGAACCGTAATGCTTTCTTTACCATTTGGCAGGCAATAGTCTGCCGATAAATCATTCAACGCTTTTACCCAAGTTGTTCCCTGCTGTAAACCTACTTTCATACCGCATAAATCTTGTTCGGTTTTAGGCTGAACCTCAGCGCCTTTAAGCACCATAATCGAGGCGCCGGTTTTCGCGTATGGAATCGCGTCTGCAATTTTTACTCGTTCAGGCGTCACGTACATTCCAGAAATCACCGCGTCGAATTTATTCGATCCTAGCCCCAAAATTAAGCTGGTGAACTTGGTATCATTAAACTGCGGCTTAGCACCCATTTTGGCCGCTAAAAGGGCCGAAATCTCTGGATCAAAGCCCACAATTTTACCGTCTTTATACGATTCAAACGGCGGGTAACTCACTTCCATACCAACGCTTAACGTATCTGCTGACAATAGCCCTTCAGCATGCGTCATTTGGCTCACACCAAGAGTCGCTAACGTGGAGATACCAGCAAGTAGTAATGATGTTGTCATTTTCATAGTAAAGCTCCTTTTAGATCTATTGATCTCGGTTTTGTCGTTACGATTAATTTTTATGCTTTTTTAAATGCCCAAACGTCGCTACTCCCGTTGCGCGTTCAGGTAATGCGGCTTCGCCATTGGCTACTTTTTCTCGTAAATAACGATAAGTCTGCAATGCTTGGCTATACATATGTTCGCCAATGCTTAACTCTTTGTAGGATTGCTCCTGTGAATCAAATTGCGGAAGCGGCTTAATCAATGTGTGGTAATCGCAAGCAAAAAATAACGGAAATGAATAACGCTCTTGGCTAACCTTACGGACACGATGCGATGTAGCAATAAACTGGCCAGCTGTTAACACTTCCAGCATGTCACCAATATTTATAACCAGCGCTTCTTCACCATTTTCAACCAAAGGTGGCGCATCAACCCAATCGCCTTTTTCATTCATAACTTCCAAGCCAGGTTGGTCTGATAAAAGCATGGTGAAACACTCATAATCCGTATGTGCCCCAATACCAGGGCGATCTTCTGCGTCTGCATTAAACGGATAATGAATAAGGCGAAGTTTTGACGGCGGGCAAGTCACCATGGATTCAAAATGGTCTTCAGGTAAATTAAGCGCCAGTGCAAATCCAGAGAACAGTTTGCGGCCTAATGCGAAAACGGATTCGTAATAATCCAATATAGACGCCCTAAATTGAGGCATATCAGGCCACTCATTAGCACCAATAAGAGGCGTCCCTTTTAAAACAAGCGGATGATCATCAGGAGCCTGAAAACCTACATCAAAGGCTTCTTTTTTATCAGGTTTACCGCTGCCATAAATTTCTTCGCCCTCTGGTACAAACCCTTTATGACTTGTAGATGCACCAATGTAGTACCGCATCTTCTGCTCTAAGGGTTGAGCAAAAAACTGCCGACTAGCCTCACGTAAAGCCTTAATTTTGTCAGCCGGAATACCATGACCCGTCACATACAAAAAACCAACTGCGCTAGCCGCCTGACCCATTTCGAAGGCAACTTTTTTACGATCGGTTAACGAATCACTCCACAGATCAGCAATGTTGACGACCGGAATCGAAGTAAAAGCGATAGGTTGTGTATCTGACATGAAAATCCCCTGTTTATAAATCATGTAAAATCGACACTATTGTGTGGCGTGCATGTGTGCTAAAAATTCTTGAAAGTGCTGCCGCTCAGTCAAAGCCATCCAATCATTCAACGACGCCAAATCAGCCACTGGCACATTGGTAAAAGGCAGATGGTGCAAATAACCATCGGCCCCAAACTCTGTAGTTAAGGTGGTTTTTTCGTAACCCTTTTTTAGGTGCTGTCGCCAAACGCTTTCCCAAATCCCTTGATGAAAAGCCAACGATTCCGCATATTCTGGAGCAGCAGGATGAGGCACTTGAGGGCCTTGGTCATAACCGACCCGAGCTTGAATATGATGAACGCGTTCTAGAAATGGTGATAAATCATCTTGCTCACTGTTCAGTAATCGCTCGCAGACCAACACCCAATGGCTAATATCTGTCGTAAATTGCAGGTCGGGTAATTGTCGAATTAAATCCATGGTTACCCACGGGCTATATAGAGACGATGCGCGGTGTGTTTCAAAGCTGCAAAGCATATTGTGGTCTTTTGCTAACGCTTGCGCTTTACCAAAAAAGTCCACTTGTTCTGTCAGCGACCAACGATCATTCCCAGGAAGAACATTGATAAAACGTGGCGCTAGATCATGGGCGTCCCTTAGTTTGCGGGCTAAACGTTCTAAGTGCTGAGCGCTGGTTTCAGACTGATCAGGAATCACGTCTGAACCGGTAAAAATAATACCTATAAAGCTCAAACCTTCATCTTCTAGCACGCGCCTAAAGTGCAGGCGTTCATGCTTCTCTTCGGAAAAGCGCGATTCAACACCGCAAAATCCCTTTGCTTTTAGTGCCCCAGCCAAGCACTCAATTGGGGTTTGAACACCCCACAAGGTCCGGAAAATATCTAACTTCATAGCGCACCCGCTTGCTCAACATTGGATTATCGATAAGTCACACCCGGCAAAACGCATAACATTTCGTACAACAGGTTAGCCGCCAATTGTGATGTGTTGCCGCTCACGTCGTAAGGCGGTGCCACCTCTACCAAATCACAGCCGACTAGGTTCAACCCTTTGCAACCTCGTACAATCTCTAGCGCTTGAATAGAGGTTAAGCCGCCAACCTCCGGTGTTCCTGTACCCGGAGCCCAAGCAGGATCAATACCATCGATGTCAAACGACAAATAAACAGGACGATCACCAATAGCTTGACGGATTTCGGCCATGAGCGGTTCGAGTGATTTATGCCAACATTGCTCAGCGGTCTTGAGCGTAAACCCTTGGCTTTCACCCCATTTGAAATCCTCAGCCGAATACCCCTGAGCACGCTGACCTATCTGGAAAACATGCTCACAATCCAACAACCCTTCCTCAACAGCACGGCGAAAAGTGGTACCGTGAGCAATCTTCTCGCCAAACATGGTGTCGTTCGTATCGGTGTGGGCATCAATATGAATTAAGGCAACAGGACCGTGCTTTTTAGTCAGCGCCCGTAAAATCGGTAAGGTAAGCGTGTGATCTCCGCCTAAGGTAAGCGGTATTAAAGGATAAGGGTTTAACTGTGTGTAGTAATCTTCAATGATGTCGACAGACTTAAGCAAGTTATAAGTATTAATGGGGACATCGCCAATATCTGCTACCGATAATGCATCAAAGGGTGCCGCGCCAGTTGCCATATTATAAGGGCGAATCATAACCGACTCGGCGCGAATTTGACGCGGCCCATATCGCGTTCCGGCCCGCTGCGATGTACCTATGTCCAACGGAATACCAATAAAAGCTGCATCTAAACCGGCTAAGTCTTCAACAAAAGGCAACCGCATCATGGTTGCTCGTCCACCAAAACGTGGCATATCGTTTCCGCTTTGGGGCTGATGTAATGGCTTTTCCATTCTAAATATTCCTCAACTGATGATGCGCAATAACAAAGTGCGCCTATGGCATATATTCATCCTAGGTAAGCGACCTTGACGGTTAAATAGCAAACCTGAAATAATCAGTTCAGAAATTACTGAAGTAAAAAACCTTCCAAAATTACGTGGAAACACCCTAAATGAGATCTGAAAAGCGCATCAATATCCGGCTTTTAGAAGTGTTTATAACGGTTGTAAAACACCAAGGGTATTCAGGTGCCCAACAAGAGCTCAATCTCACGACCTCGGCTATTAGTAATTACATGAGCGAGCTTGAAAGTTATTTAGGCTTTGTCGTGTGTCAACGAGGTCGGTCAGGCTTTATGCTGACCGAAAAAGGCCAAGAATTCCTTCATCAAGCCGTAAAGCTACTGGCTGAGATGGACGAACTAGAAAGGCATGCAGAAGCCTTAAAAGGCGATATGGGCGGCACATTTCGTATTGCGGTTTTAGACGCTACCGTTATGGATGAAGTTCTATCACTGCCAGAAATTATTCAGCAATTTAACGACCGCTTCCCCGCCGTGCATCTAAACTTACAAATACGCAGCCCGCACGAGCAAGTACAAGGCATCCTCAATAACCAACTAGATCTCGCCATTGGTAACTTCCCATCTAGCGTAAACAATGTCATAGAAGAAAAACTCTATCGCGAGCAGCATTGGCTTTACTGCAGCAATACTCATCCACTGTTTCCTGACCGTGGTGTCACCGTAGAACAAGTTACGCGCTATGGATTAGTGACCCGAAGCTATTGGAATGCCGCCGATCTTAGAAAACGCGGATTTGGTCACAGCACGGCAACCGTAGAAAGCATGGAGGCACAACTAGCTCTTATACTGTCCGGAAAATATGTTGGTTACCTGCCCGAACACTATGTGCAAATTGCGGTAAAAGAGAAGCGCCTGCGCCCACTCCTGCCAAGCGAATTTGGCTATCAAGCACCTTTTTCGATGATCTGTCGTCGTGGTCGCAGCAAAGAATTATTTATACGGACTATGCGCGAAATGCTAATCAAACAAACGTCCAACAGGGCTAAGTAAGCCGTTAGAACTTACTTATTTTTTAGCCGTTTTCGATTGGCTTCAATGGGATAAAACGTTTGCCCGTAAATAGAACGGGGTAAACGAACTGTCGTTCCATATTCAGCTGGCCAGTGATTGCCCGGCAAGTGATAAGTGCCAAACATGCGATCAAATAAAACCGTATGTGCCGAATAGTTGGTATCAATAGCGGGCTTTTCGGAGCTATGGTGCCAGTGGTGGAATTGCGGCGTCACTAAAATATACTTAAGCGGCCCAAAAGGAAGATCCAAATTGCAGTGGATCAAAATAGCTTGAAGCGCGGCAAAGGTAACATAAGCATTTAACGCAACCTCATCAGCCCCGAGCAAGTAAAGCGGTATCATAACCATTGCTCGCTCCGAAAACACCTGAATAAAATGCCCACGCGAGCCTGCTAGCCAATCTAAATTTTCGATAGAGTGGTGAACCGCATGAATCGGCCACAGCGCTTTTATCTCATGGTAAGCACGGTGTTCCCAGTACAAAACAAAGTCTGCACATAATACGATGAGAACAAACTGCACTAAAATCGGTAACGATTGAACAGACGCCTGCACGCTTGGGCTTAATGCCCAGCTAAAGTGACTCGCATGATAGTTAGCAAAAATCAAAATGGCAGAAATTGCCAAATGGTTAAAGCAGAAATAGAACATATCCGTGCCCCACTCGGGCCGGGTAATCAACTGGTCACGGTATTTAGGGAACACCTTTTCCAATACCATAAAAACAGCCGTAGACGCCAAAAACGCCAAAATCAACCAATCAACGCCTAATGATAGCTCTCGCGGTTCAACCGGACCAACAGGAATACTGTAACCTCCCAACGCAAAAGCGATTAAGGTAAACCCGATACCCGTTAACGCGTAATACTTATATTTGGCTCGGTTAAGCACCAAGGTTAACGCACCAAACATCAGCGAAAAATACATACCGTACTTAAGAACATCTTGTAGCTGCTTGGCATCATAGACTTTGCGCAACTCAGTGGTCGTTAAATACGACGGATATAAATAAGCCAACACCGCGAGCAGGCTTAAAATGCCCAGCGTGACCGACAAATAACAACTAATGCGACCTTCGCCAAAGCGGAACTCTTTTGCGGGGTTTTTCTCGATTTGACGCGGTTTATATTCGTATTGATCAGTCATTATTATCGTTATTCATCCATGTTAAAAAAGCGCACGTTCACAGTGCTTTAAACAGCGAATAGCCCCTAGTTGATAGCAGCCAATCGAGCAGCAAACCCCATAAAGATAAGCCCTAACAAGCTATTTCCAGCTTTTGCCATCGTTTGATTTTGACGAAAGTAACGGGAAAGCGAGCTACCGATAAGGATCAGCATCGTTAAGTACGTAAAGCTCACCACTTCCAAAATAACCGCCAAAATGCTGTAGGAGATCCACGTGTGTTCGTAGTTGAAATCGATAAACTGAATAAAGAACGATACGTAAAATAAAATCGCTTTTGGGTTGGTCAAGCTCAACATCAAAGACTTACGAAACACTCTTTCTTGCTTCACTTTAGGGCTCGAAGAATGCCCTTTTTTTGCGATCCAGTTACTGTAAATTAACGATCCGCCCAGATACAGCAGATAAATCGCCCCCAAATAACGAATGATGGTAAAAAGGATAGGCGATGTTTGTATGAGCGACGCTACGCCAAGGTATGATAATAATATCAGTATCGCATCACCGATCAGCACACCGGAAGCCGCACGATACCCCGCATTAAAGCCTAACGTAGAACCCGTTTTAAGCACATATAAAGAATTGGGGCCAGGGGCAAGAATAATCACAACCAAGCCTGCAATGTACGTCCAGATATTGATAACGCCAAAACTTTCCAGCATAGGAACACCCTGCAATCCATCATGGGGTAAAAAATAGAATAGGCATTATAAAATATAAGGCGCTAAAGCGTCGAGATCTTATGCGGCGCAGTAAACACCCTAAAAAAGAAGAGAAAAAATCATTAGCGTTTAGCTTTTTTAACCTCGTACATCAGCGCATCACACTCCGCGATCAATGATTCAATCGAATCATGCTTTTTACGATCGTATTCAACAATCCCATACGAGAAAGCAATCACATAACCACGGCCCTCTTGCTGGTTAATGGCCGCTATTGATGATTGCAAACGCGCCATTAAAGCCTCGCCATCCGCTTTGGTGCTATGGCTCAATAACGCCGCAAACTCATCGCCACCCAAGCGAGCCACAATATCAGAGTACCGTAATTCATGTTCCATTACACGAGCAAACGTAGCTAAGGCTCTATCCCCTTCTGGATGTCCAAACTGATCATTAACCGATTTAAAATAATCTAAATCCATAAACACTAGCGAATGAGTCACATTGTCACGTGCGGATAAGCTCAAGCTATGGCGCGACAACATCATAAACCCACGCCGGTTTAAAATGCCCGTTAGGTCGTCTTTAGTAGCTAGTTGCATCATCGAAAACTCACGCTCGGCTATGCATGCCAAATCAGCTAGCGCTTGTAAGTCATCGAGCTCAAAATATCGTGGCTTATAATCAACAATGCACAAGGTGCCTAATTTACTGCCATCCGGCGCTCTCAACGGATATCCGGCATAAAAACGCACATGTGTCTCATCATTCACCAAAGGGTTGTCAGCAAATCGCTCATCTTCAAGCGCATTAGGAATCACCAACATCTGGTCACCCAAAATAGCATGACCACAAAAAGAAATATCCCGCGGTAACTCCTTCACATCTAGACCAATACAGGATTTAAACCATTCACGGTTTGAGTCTATTAGGCTCACCGAAGCAACCGGCACATCAAATAAACGCTTAGCAAGGCGGGTTAGCCGATCAAAACGCTCCTCTGGCGGCGTATCCAAAATACCCAGCGACCTTAACGCCTCAAGCCGTTTTGCTTCGTCTTGCGGAATTTCAGGTTTTATCACAATCGCACTCCTTCACACGTCTACATTTACAGAGGGCTAACACCCCTTAATCCTGCTGCCATCCAAACAGCACTCGGCGCTGCACTCAAGAATCAGACTAGGATATAAACGCGGCTGCATTATTAGAAACGCTTACCCAAGGAAGACCCATGATCGCATGGCATTGTTCCCCGTTTAACGAACTTACCGTTCACACCTTGTATTCATTACTCAAAATACGCTGCGATGTCTTTGTGGTAGAACAAGCCTGTGCATACCCAGAACTAGACGATCTAGACACACACCCAAGTACTTTGCACCTGTACGCCACGCACCAAAACCAGCCTATTGCATACGCTAGAGTCTTAGCGCCCGATGTGAGCTACCCCTCGCATAGCAGTATAGGCCGCGTATTGGTTATACAAGAGTATAGACAAGAAAAACTAGGGCACACGCTAATCCAGCAGGCCATTAAAACGACTTTAGAAACGTGGCCACAGCAGCCCATAAAGATTGGAGCTCAATCTCGATTAGCGCATTTTTACCAAGCACAGGGCTTTAAGACGGTATCCCCACCCTACATGGAGGACGGTATTGAGCACATATCCATGGTCCTTGACCCCACACTCGCGGGCGAGTGATAAGACATGTACTCAATCACCGCGTGTGGGTAGCTCATCAAAACTGGGCACGTCATCAATATTTTTAAACCACGGTGCGCCATCAGCCACGTAGATTTTCGCCGTTGGCGGTATCGGAACTGGGGTATCCAAACTGCCCGCGGGCACAACCACACTATTAATACTCTCAATCAACACCGGCAGAGCCGCCCCACAATGCTGACAAAAGCTTTTGATATGTAGTGAGTCGGGGTATTGATAGGTTTTAATATCCGATTCGCCCCGCAACCATGTTAACCGGCTACCCGCAGCAAACAAGTTAGCCGCGTGAGCCGAGCCGGTGCCCTTTTGACAACGGGTGCAATGGCATAAAAAGAACGACTGAAAATCCCCTAAAAGCTCATAGCTAACCGCACCACAAAGGCATGATCCTGAATGATGATTCATGAAGACTCCTAATTACCGAAGGCTTAATCAATTTTATGGAACTCTTTAAGAAACTGAGTCCGGCTATTGGCTTCAAACCGGGCATGCTCAGGGTGATTTAAAGGGCGCTTTTTATTATCAAATGCCGGAGCAATATACCCCCATGTCGAGTTTCTAGCGAAATATATAACATAGTCCACATTGCTCTCTTCCCATTTATTTTCAACGAGATGATCTTCCCCAGACGCCTCTACCGTTTTAATCTGAATACGAAAATAATTGGGGCCATCAGAAATAAGAATATCCGTTTGGTGTCCGTTATCTAAAATCGGCGTAAAAACCTGCCACCCATCGTACATCAGCCAACTAACCACCATACTTTCAAAACTCATGTTCTTTAATGTTTGATGGGTATTGGGTTTTGTTTGAGTCAGTCTTCTTGGCATAACATCCTCTGCATACTCGACATGTGAAAGCGATAGAACGCGTTAGCATTATCTGCATATTATTTAATGGCACCCAATATCAGTGCCCTTGTTATCTATTCAGCATTACAGATTCTCGTTGGCAATGCTAAAAAAGTGCTTAATTAGCGAATAGAAACGCTCAACATGGATAGGTTTCGAATGGCTATAGCGGTGCAAATAATAAAAGTGCCAATCCTGTCCATGATAATCAGGTAACACGCGAATCAAACGCCCTTGGCGAAGCTCGTGGTGCGCAATAAATTCAGGAATAAGTGCCAACCCCATACCAGCCATCGTCATATCGACCAACGTACTCAAACTGTTGGTAAAGTATTGATGATTCGTCTTGAGGGTTATCTCTGCTTCATGATTAACACGGTAGAGTTTTATGGCATCCTTTTGCCAAGGTGTCGCAATGAAGGACTGCTGCTCAATATCGGCCAACTGATGCAACGCCCCCGCTTGGTTCATGTAGTTTGGAGTGCAACAAAACACATCCCTCACCCGACCAATGGACTGCGCTTTATACTCACTATCTTTAAGCTTACCGCCAAAAATAGCCGCATCTAAATGATTATGAATTAAATCCTGCCAGCGACCGCTAACGAGCACCTCGGGTTTTATCAAAGGGTATTCCAAACAAAACTGTTTAAGCGCAGGCACCAAAATATTCCTTTCAAAAAAAGGCGGTATGGACACCCGAAAAACGCCACTTGGCTGTTCCTTCTCAGTGTTAACATCTTGCAGCGTATTGAATAAATGCTCAGACAAAAAAGCGCCTTTACTCAGCAGCATCTCGCCCGCTGGCGTTAGTGTTAAACCCCGACTATTTCGAGAGATGAGCTGGGCATTAAGCTCCTCCTCTAAGCGCTTAATCTGCTGACTAATCGCCGACTTACTTAGATTTAGCTTTTTCCCCGCCTGCGTAAATGAGCCCAACTGAGCCACTTCAACAAAAACGAGAAGCAATGGAGCTATTTTCACAGTGTTCATAATTTTAAACGATACGTTAATTTATTGATTATTGTTTAAATATCCAGACCTATTTACCCTTTGTCAACACATAACACAGGAGAACATTATGAGCGCCTATATCATTGTTGAATCAAACGTTATTGATGCAGACAAGCTTGCGCAATACAGCCAACAGGCAGCGAAAACAGTTACCGCCAGCCACGGAGAATTTATTGCCAAAGGTAAGGCCACACTATTAACAGGGAAATCACAGACAGCGAATGGCGCAATTATTCGCTTTGAGAATAAAGAAGCCGCTCAAGCCTGGTATTTCAGCGAAAGCTACCAAGCATTAATCCCCTTAAGAGACCAAGCCATGAATTGCACATTCAAGTTAGTCGATGGGTTATAACGGCCAAAGCAGCTGGCTGCGTTTACGGCTAGCTGCTCTGTTTCTGCTTGCTGACTTATCTATTGAATTGTCTTTCCCATGGAACACCAAATTAGATATCGGGCACCATAAGTTATCGCACTTTTGTGGATAAGATAAACAACAAACAGCTCTAGTGTAGAGAGACTTTATTCGATGATATAAAGTACTTCACCAATAATTCTATCACCGGTTACGTAACCCCAAACCCTGCTATCTGCTGAATTATCTCTATTGTCACCCAGAAAAAAATAGCTATTTTCGGGAATAACAACGGCTTCCATGTCTTTAGAGCGCTGTCCATTGATATGTTGAATTGAGTAACTAATACCGTCCAGCTGTTGCTGATACACAGTTACGTCGTCTGTTTTATACAACCTATCTTTGGTTAATAAAGCACCATTAACACGAATAGCGTTATCCCTAATAGCCACTTTATCACCGGGAATGGCCATTAACCGCTTCACAAAAGGAGTATCTGTATGAGGAGGATAAAATGCATACAGTTTCCCCCTCTGCATAAGATTAGAAGAAGATACTGCACTGCTAATTAAATCCATACCGTATGTTCCATAAGTTCCGAAGCCAAGCTTCTTAACAACTAAATGGTTACCTTGATTAATAGTGGGCCGCATTGAAGCGGAAGGAAAAATAAAAGGCTCATACAGAAAAGATCTAAATAGAAAAACACTCACAAAATAGGTAGCACAGATAACTGGTAAGCCCCACCGCGTGGAGTACCACCCCCGCTTAGTAGCATGTTTAAAGTGCTTAACCACAAACAATGCATGAATGGGGCAGATCAATGAAAAGACTACTGAAAAAAACGTTTGAAACTTCCAATCAATGATAGAAACAACGCAAGATAGCAAAAAATAAACCCAGAATATTTTAGGCCTATTCAAGTATAAAAATGTAAATGCTTGCAGGATTACACCTAAAGCTATTGCTACCCAAATTTTCGGCTTCCAATTATTGTCCAAAATTTATCCTTAGCATCCAAGGTATCCCTATACGACTGTTAATAAAGGCGATGCCCCCCCAATGGCTTGGTTATACACCAGACTCATCCGGAATCAACGCTAGCAAATCCGTGACCCCGATATCAACACCAGCTTGCAAGAGCAACGTAGACACTTGCCCGCGATGATGAGTCTGATGGTTAAAAAAATGATAAACCAGACTCGAATACCGCTTATTAGCCGCAACCCCTTGCGTGTTGTGGTAAGTGAGCACAACATTCAGATCATCTTCGGATAGCTCGGCTATCCAATTAATAATTATGCTATCCAACCGCGTTCGTTGTTGAGACAAGCGACCCAAGTCTTTAAAAAGCATTTGATCCAGGCGCGTTGGCTGTTCAATGCCAGCCGTCTCACGTAACAAACTTACGCAAGCTGGATGGTTAGCCAGCCGCTTTAACCAAATAATATCACCCACCATGATGTGATTAAGTGTGCCCAAAATAGAACCAAAAAAAGCACCACGATCTTTAGCTAACTCTGTATCTGATAGCTGGCTCGCCGCCTCATAAAGCTTTGAGTTCATCCACTGATTGTAAATAGATAACAGCTCAAAATGACCTTTTAGAAGCATTAGGGGTCCTTTTTGTGTATAGCGCTTTATTAAACGAAAAATAGCGGTAGTCTCTTGTTAGCTTGCGCATTTACGAAAAAGCCACTCCAGAGGGCCAGCTTTAAAATATTTGAGCCAAATAACGCTAAAGATAATTCCGCAAACACAGAATATTAATGCACTAAATAATGAAAAATCAATTGTTTGGTTTACTAGTAATCCCAAGTATTCAAGAATTCCCATGCCTAAAATAACATGGGCAACATAAAGGGTTAAAGACAACTTACCTGTCTGACATAACCACTTATGTATTTTACTTTCTGAAAACTTATCAGAAAAATATAAACAACCCACTATCGTAATTACTGCGGAGCTTGCTGCCGAGATCATGTATTGAGGTAAAGGGGGAATAATAGAAATCGAAAATAAGAAGTTAACTTCATCTTCGGTCATTTCTAGTAAAGAGCCGTCTCCAATACTTAATTTTATGAAATAAAACGCCACCTCGATGAGGACCAAGGATACTATAGAACCTAAAAGCAATTTTTTTCTGACAGCCTGTTGAGTTAAATCCTGCCTACCCAGCCACATACCGAATAGTAAAAAAGCGGCCCACGGGAATATTGGGTGAAACCCGTTAAACAATATATGCCTAACCATCCCATCAATCGACCAAAAGTTCTCATAGACGAATGTTCCCCAATTCCAGTTTTTCTCGTAGTTAAAAAACAACATCAAACAAGGAAATACTAGAATAATAACAGCTGATATTAATAGTAGCGTTCTGTTATTAAACATAAAGACAACAGAGGCAATTAAAAAATAGAACCCGTAAAAATGTAGAATATCTGCTTGCCAAATTGGCGTATATAACAACCCTATAAATATCAATAATAAGCCACGCTTTATGAGCGACACACGACTTTTATAAATATATTGACTATCCGAGGATACTCTAGCCTTATCGGTCATAAAGGTTATCCCAATGCCGGCCAGAATAACAAACACAGCAGAAGCTCGCCCTTCAAACAAATGCGCAAAGCTCATTAACAATGGACTGCCTGTCTCTGCATTCATAGCTATTTTGAAATTAACAATAACCATTCCAAAAATTGCTAACGCTCTAGCAATATCAAAACCAGCAACTCTATGATTCATATACACTCCATGTAGGTAACGCCCAGTCATCGCACGTCATTCGATACACCCGCACAAGTCGCTCATGAAACTCCTTATACGTATAGTCTTTGAACCCGGCCTTCTCCGCCACCCTAACGGAGGCTTTATGCTCTGGCTCGATAATAACAACCACTGACAGTGTTTTGACCGAAAGCACATTGCATACCGAAGGGGTTAAAACCAGCGCTTCACATCCCCCACATTGAAACGAGTTTTACTCAAACTCTTGGCACTCTGGCAAGTTGTTGGTGATTGAATACCAGTTCGCTTTTTGTGATACCCAGATATGGTTCTTTTCTTTGCTAGCAAGATCCGTATCTAAAGAGCCTAAGCGCAGTATAAGATGCTCGGTTCTTTCTCGCTTGGCATAAATTTGAGTGCCGCAACTAGAACAAAAATAACGCACCTTGCCTGGGGATGACTCATATGAGCTTAACCACTCTTGACCTGACAAAGTGAAATCACAGTCCTTAACCGCTGCTACACTTGAAAACGCAGCGCCATGCGCTTTTCGGCAGGTTACACAATGACAGTGAACGATGTCCCCTACTTCCCCTGATATTTCATAACTAACTTTGCCACATAGGCAGCTACCGGTAATCATTAGCATCTCGCACTTACTGATTTATGACGTTCTGATTGCGGCAGGTATAGCATTCAGCGGAAATTAGCCAAAAAGAACCACCGCAATTTTGTTCAATACTTCGCCTTGAGGATTACGCAAACTCTAACAAAAGCTAATCGAAAAAGAGACTAACATGACAATCACACTAATTTTACCAATGACGGCATTTGCCCTAGCAGCCTCCATTTCACCCGGGCCTGTCAATTTGGTATGCCTAAGCAGCGGTACTCGCTACCCCCTCTCCAAAGGGCTAATGTTCGTCACCGGCGCAACTCTAGGTTTTATCGTTCTTTTCGTTGCCATTGGTTTGGGTCTTTATTCAATAATGACGGCTGTTCCGGGGCTCAATGAATTATTACGCTGGGCCGGCATTGTATTTTTACTTTATCTTAGTGTTCAGCTATTACGTGATGACGGGCGCCTACATGAAGGAGAGACCCACAAAGCACCGGGGTTTTTAACCGGCGCGATTATGCAATGGCTCAACCCAAAAGCTTGGTTAGCTTCAGCGTCGGGGATTGGTGCTTACACGAGTGGCCACGACCTACGAGAGGTCATCATATTTGCGATGCTCTATATGCCCATCTGCTGGCTATCGCTAAGTTGTTGGGTTTATGCTGGCGTTTACTTGCGTCGCTACATTCAACGCCCCATTGTCTTGGTTATACTGAACCGCGTACTGGCACTGCTACTCGTCGCCAGTTGTATCTACCTGATGATTGGGTAAAGATTGACGGTATTGCATTGGAGTTGCAGCCAGCAATTTTTTGAAGGTGCGCTGAAAATGTGGCTGATCAGCAAAGCCCACATTTACGGCGGTTTCGGCAATAGGCTTGCCTCGTTTCAGCTCTCGTTGCCCGTATTGGATCCGGTAATTGATCTGATACGCATGTGGGGTTAAACCAAAGTGATGTTTAAAAGAGCGAATTAGATGCCCTGGGCTATACCCGGAAAGCTCACACAAGCTATCCAAGGACACCTCCAACGCAGCATTAGCCTTTACGTACTCAGCCACCGCTTGCAACTTGTCAGGTGCCTTTATTCGCGGTTGAGCCGTTTGATCTGACAATTCGTGCATCAGAGCTGTCAGGTATTCCACAACAGTTGTTTGCTTTTCCAGTAGCTCTCGATCCGACCGAAGTAAGCAATCTGCCATCTGACAAAAACCCACATACCACCCGTTATCAGACATAGTGGCTGTCATGATATCTTCCCAATGAGGTTTATCCAAAAGGCCCGCCTCATATCGCAAATTCGTTAACCAATCAGTGTCGATATAGAGCATCAGGTAGCCCCAAGGCTGATCCTTGATTGGGTTACAGGCATGGACCGAGTGAGGATTAATAACAACCAAATTTCCTTCATTGAGCGTTAGTTGATTACCCCGATAGAGAAACGTGCTTTGGCCTTCTGTTATGGCGCCTAAGGACCATTGGGTATGGCTGTGGGGAGCGTAGCAAACCTCCCTGCCGTTGATAACCTTGCGCAACTCCACATAAGGCATACGCGAATCTCGCCAAAACTGAGGCTTACTTGAACCGTTCATATTCTACTCAATGACAGTGGGTGGTAAATAAATAGTGAACTCATTGATAGGCTCGATTAATACGCTGTAGGGCGAGCTTTGCTCCGATTCCATAACAATTCCTAGCGTAGATAATAGCTTGAAATTAGCTGATCCTAACTGCGCTGGCTTAACTGCTAGCTCTTTATGCCAGACTCGATATGTCCCGAGTTTACCATCCCGGCGATAATAGAAACCTGCTAATGGGTGTGTTAAGTACACCAAAGCTGATTCAACGTCAGGAAACCCGGGGAAATCAAACTGATCAGATTCTGACTGAATCAAGCTCACCGTCGCCTCTGCCCAGTTGGAAGTGGTTTGCATGTGATACTTATCATAAAGACCAGAAGCTTCATTGACCGTGCAATCAAACTTCACTTTTCCCGCATGCCACGGAAGGTTCCAAACATATCTTGGCACCGCGAGTGTCCTCGAGTCTAATGTCGTACCGAGAAACCATACACACCGCTCTCCCGTCTCGGTGTCTATTATGTAGATTCGGTAGTTTGTCTGCCCCATCGTAAATTTAGGAAATGGAAAAACGGCTGAAGTAAAATCAACATCAATAAAGGGCACAACCGAAATCAGCCCCATTTCTTGGCCGCCTATCTCGACCGTATCTAACTGAAACCGCTCAGGAAAAATCCCCTTAAACCTATCCGCCGGAACGGCATAGGTAATGATTGCAAAATGTTTTAAGCTACATAAAACATCTATCCCTTGCGGCTTAGGCCTTTCAATCAAATAGTCTTTTAACTTCCGTGATTCTTGCACGATACATCCCTGTGGTTTAACTGTTTAACTTACGCTAATGAGGAGCATTAATGACGCTGTAATGGCGAAGCCGCACCATGTATTCCCCCTTTCGAACGCCTTGTTATTATGTAGTTGGACAACTGGTGTCATTTAAGACAGATACGTTTGAATTAAAGCGACTCAACAGACGTGAAAATTCCTGCGAGGGTGCTACTTCGCTCCTAAATACCTCACGAGCCTTGTCCCCATCCTTGTGATCGCCCAGTGAATTGTACAATTCGACTTTGTCGTCACTTATCTTGAATTTAGGGTATTGGAGGCTTAATTCATTTTTTATCGATGGATTTAAAACTAGCCATTGATGTAATGGCTTCTCTGTTTGTATTTTTTCAGGAGCATCAGCAACATAAATAGTAAAGGCGATAAAACGTTGTTCAATAAGGGCTAACTGGGTATCTCTGTAGCGATACGTAACCTCCTTAAGCTCCGGGTGGTTAGCTACCATTAAATTAGAGTAGTCATGCTGCCACTGGGTTTGTAAATCTGCGTATTTTTTGTATTTTTGGTGCAAGCATTCATTACCTAGTGCACTGGATGCAAAGAAAGAGATAGCAACAGACAGTATCCAATATTTCATACAAACCTCAAAACAACATAGCGCTCGCTCAGCGCGAAAAATTTATTGGGCTAATTCTGTAACTTTGTAGTGTTTAAAACGTGCCATCCATTGCACCTAGTGGGTAGCGTATGTTTAGAGCAACGAACAAACGTTCGATCTCAAGTATAGGGTCTCTGGTACTTATAAGACAGCATCAACAGAAAATTCAGAAACACGACGAGCCAGATCTAATGTTTCTACATAGAAACAAACAAGGACAATATGACACTCTTAAGCAAGACCTGCTAAAACACACAAAGCACTCCGAAAGTGCATTCTCAAATAACCCTTATTTTTCGTAGATTTCAGGTACAATGTCGCCCGATATGTTGTCTGGTTTTCGCCTACAAGCTATACCGACAATTTATTTTTTACGGTAACCTACCGTATAAAGCTGAAAAATAATGAAAAAGGAGTCCTACCTGATTTTTTAATACTATTAACATTCGCAAGGCAGAAAGCCTCTATGAGGAAGTAAAATGAAAAAAAACTACATATTACTTTCTTCGATATTTTTATTAGTTATTGTTTATTCTGGCCATCACCTAATAAAGCTAGGCTTTGCCGAGAATTATCAAACCAATATCGGCAGTATTAATTACCATATTTTAGCAAGCGGACAAGCAAAAGAGATAGTAAAAGTAACCCCGTCTTCTATAACTCGCTACGAATACACGTTCGGGGACAACGGCCCTATTAAAGAGACACTATATTTCAAGACGGCACTCGATAGCACTTTAAAAGAAAAAATCACACAGTATTTAATGGCTAAAAACTTCATTAAGGCCAAAAGTAATTTTGTTTTTTTAGATTCAACGCAAGAAACCGAAATCCATATCGAATTAGATATCAATCGATATCTATAGCTACTAATCCCGCAAAAAGCAGCGGGATCATCTTGGTTTGCTCGTAATTGTAGTGTTTAAATCGTGCCATCCGTTGCACCTAACGAGGTAAAGTTAGTTTGGTACAGTTTAACTGAGCTTTTGGTCGTAGGTTGATGAGTGCTAATCTAGCTGCCTCAACGCCCTTCTTAGGTATTGTCATACTTAATATTTTCCATAAATTTCTTTGCTGTATCAAAATTTGAATGCTGTACTAGAGAAGAAACAGCTACCACAAACAAAGATATTACAAACGTCACAACGGATAAATCACTCAGGATAGAAATTCCTTGGATATAAATGGGTATTAATGCTAAAGAGGCAGTTACTATATAACATATAAGAAACCAAGTACTTGCATACTTTCGTACGATGTCCTTATCGTATTTTTTTTCCAACTATATTTTTGAGACTCCTGACTGAATGTAACAAAATTACCAATTGTGCCGCGTTGTGAAATTGAAGATGAAGGGGTTGATTGCGAAAGTAGCAACTTGATTTCTTCAATAGAATATAGCTTTCCAGTAATAGCGAAGAAACCCTTTTCAAGAGTATACCGATGCTCTTCATTTGTATGTAGATCTGATATATATTGTTTCGTGAACGCATATTCATCTCTTCTCTTAGAAGAATGCGCCAACACGAGATCTATAACTACCTTATATATCGCGAATAAACTTACAAATACACCTACTAATTTTGTGATATCTTCCATCGATCCTCCTAACTCCTAACGACTAGCACAGCAAAACCACGACCCTGTACCAGCAAATCACTTTAAACCACAAGCGCCGAACTAAACTTGGGTTGATGGTGCTCTTTGTTATAAGCCATTTTCTGGTATTGACTTAATATATCGTTCAAATCTCCCAATATAGGAAAGCGCCACTTTAATTAACAACGTTGATATACCAAAAACATTTTGTTGTTCTTCAAATATGTCTAGCATTCTTCGAAGCTGATCGTCAGTGTAATCTTTACTACTTCGTAAATTACGTATAGCCTCAAAATTTAAATTTGAAATATACGCTACTTCATGGAATTTTTTCACTAAGGGTTCTTACTCGCATCGACTTTTGAGACACCATACTGGATGAAACATGTATATTGTAGTTTCTCAATAGCTTGATCATATGCAAAATAGGGTCTGTAGTTTTATAAATTTTGAACAACGGTGGATCAATGTCATGGTACTCATCAAGAATGAATTCTTCTAATGCAATCAATTCACTTAATGCAGCCCTGATGTATGCTTCAACTATTGGTTTACAAGGCACCTTATGTTTATCAGGTTCTGATTCTATTTTTGACGCTATATAAATTACGGCACAAGTTTTATCGTAAACCTCAGGTAGAGCTTTGTACTTTTCATCAGGTAGAGGAAATAAAAAATAACCGTGTTCTACTCTGATGTGATTTTCGAAATCCAATTTCATTCACATTCATTCCCTTTGGCTTTGGTCTTACCCATAAAAAGTAGACACTCGTTATGCGTTTATACGCTCATACTCAGCGGGGCTGATATAACCCAAAGCTGAATGCCTTCTTACACGGTTATAAAATACTTCAATGTACCCGAAGATACCCGACTTCGCGTCCTCTATCGAGTGATAATCCTCCGCATACACCAACTCTACTTTTAAGCGACTAAAGAAAGACTCCATCCCAGCAATTCGCTCGCCTACTCATGCTGATTTGGCAGCCATATCGGCGCATGAAATCTTTGTATTTAATCGACCGGTACTACGCACCTCGATCAGAATGAATAATGAATCACCGCTTGTTTCACAGCTTCCCTACGTTGGCTCACTGGGATTTTATCTCTGGCTATCCATTTATAATAACCTGATCGCGATACACTCATAACTCGACACATAAGGCTTAACATATATTCTGATCTAAATTCAGCGATCAGCGCGTACTTCACTCTTGCTGCTTCGCGAAGCACCTAAGGGCATCAATACGCCGCCACCTTCTTTAAGAACTCATTTTCTTTTTTAATTTCAGACAGCTCACGCTTAAGCTTACGCACTTCTTAGCTGTCAGGTTTGGAGTAATCGACGCCATTTAGGCTCTTAAATTGTTTGTTATTTTGCGTGCCAAAGTGACACACGGATTGCTTATTGCACACTTTAAGACCATAATACATATGTGACATTTTGACACAATAGGAGATAACATTATGGCTACTACTTTGCCTCGCATCACCGCTAGAGTTGATGTCGATACACAAGACTTACTTACTAAGGCTGCCGCGATCGCTGGCATGTCTAGCATCAACTCGTTTGTTCTAAGCGCTGCAATCGAAAAAGCTAAACAAGTCATCGAACGTGAACAGGCTTTAAAACTGAGCCAAGCAGATGCGATATTGCTCATGGAAGCTTTAGACCGTCCTGCAACACAGAACTCAAAACTAAAAGCTGCTGCTGATCGATACGAGAGCAAAACTCAATGATGAATACGGTACTTCTAGATAAAGCTAAACACGATAGAAACCGATTCAACTGTGGCATCGAAGCTCTCAATAATTACTTAAAAGTAATGGCGAGTCAGCAAGCAAAGAAGGACAACACCAGAACGTTTGTTTTGGAAGATGATAGCGACAACTCACATGTCATCGGCTTTTACACGCTAACAATGACACCAATTGACTTACAGGCATTGCCTGATAAGTTACAAAAAAAGCACCAATCATCCACCTCTGGTGGTCTGATTGCCCGTCTTGCTGTCGATGACCGATACAAAGGGAAAGGCTTTGGTGAGTGGCTGCTTATCGACGCACTCAGAAAGCTATTAGCCGCTAGTGATAGCGTTGCATTTCCAGTTGTTATCGTTGATGCCAAAGACGGAGCAAAACAATTCTATGAACGCTATGGTTTTCAAGCATTTCAAGACGCCGAAAACAAACTCTTCATCACCATTGCAGATGTGAGAGCAAGCTTAGGCTAGTTAACCTCTAGCCTTTAGCAAACTAACAAGACTGTCGGATTAGACATTTAACACAATAAAACCTCATCCCACAGCGCTCCTTGTTGATTATTAATGCATCACCTGACCCTGCGTCGCTATTTTCTCAATGTTGTGCACCATGCAGTACAGCAACCATTGCGCATTGACCTTGTCTTTAACTCTTAACGTAAATCGCTTCAGGCCTTTATTACTCTCTAAATTACCGAACACCGGCTCTACTGTCCCTAGCCGTTTGCTGTAGATATGCCGACCCATCGGGATGTCTGTCTTGGCTTGTGCGATGCGGTTGGCAGCGCTATGAAGATGATGTTCTCTCGGCAGGCTTGCGCTATTTTTCGGCTGGAGGTAATGCCACGTGAATACGCGAAAAGGTCAATTTTGAGCAAGAGCGCAGGATCATAAGCGGGAGCGCCGTTGTAGTCATTTCGATAACGGGATTCAAACACAGTGAGGTCGAGTTCATTATCAACAACATGGTTAAGGGTGTATTCAAACGTACCCGGTTGTATCTGATCCGCAAAACGCAGCGGGATCATCTTGGTTTGCTCGTAATCGTAGTGTTTAAATCGTGCCATCCGTTGCACCTAACGAGGTAATGTTAGTTTGGAACAGTTTAACTGAGATTTTGGCCGCAGGTCGAGAGGTGTAGGAGTAATCCGACAGCCTCAACGCCATAGCAAGGGGCAGGCAAAGCGAAGCTGTGGCTGTCCCGCGTAGGCGGCTCTTAAGACGCCGAAGCAAACTTGACCACCTTGTTATAAGCCATTTTTATACGCAAATGATAGAGCAGAAAAAAGAGCTTCCCGTTTATTCAAAAGCTCTTCTCTTACTTCATTCATATGCCCTTCGGTAAGAGATTCTTTTTCGTAGTAACAGTTACGTCGCATTGCTTTGAGATAATCACCGTAAGAGCGAAGTAGCTTTGCTGGCTCTATAAGACCTAGCAGTAACAATTTAGATTCGGCTACTGTCAGGCTTTTAAATGAATTGAATAGGTCATCTTTAGTTTTTTCTAATTCATCTTTTCGTTTTTCAGTTAAATCCATTCCTTGGTTGTTGTTTCTCACCCATTCAATAATTAGCGCCCAATATTTTAATGATACGTGTGTTATTTCTTCTATATCAGCTCCAACAGACTCAAGAGCGTCGTAGTGGCGCTTTCCCTTTTCCTTAGAGTGGTCGTGCTTGTGATTGAGTTTAGTTACCAACAAGGTGCCTATAAGAGTAATAGAGCCACCAAGGCCGATCTTTACTGCGGTATCAATAACTTCGATAGTCGTTGTTGGCACTTTAGCTCCTTAACTTATAAAGCCGCGCTCTGGGGGTAAACCGAAGCGCAGCGTAGGCTTGTCCCTGCTACACGCTTTCATGCTCAAGATCTGTTATTGCTGAATACCTTTCATCAATTTGTTCTGGAGTAAGATACATATTCTCATATCGATATTCTGATCTTTGATACTGGCCGAAAAATACTGGCTTCCCTGGCTGACTTTTATCGTGACTCACTTCAACCATTTGAACTTCACTACAATATGGCTCTCGCCGTACAATCTCAGCCATTTTATGTAGGTAAGGAGAAAATTCAGACCATTTCTCATGTAAAGTACTTGGATCAACCGCATATTCAGCAATAGGAGCAATCGAATACAAATGTTTCACATCTGTTGGATATTGGTCATCAATAGCTTCGGCACCAAACTTATATGATTTATTTTTTAAATGAATCTGATAGTATTTAATTCCTCTACCACAAAGACTTTTCATTACTTCCTGCTTTCTTTCTTCAGGCATTCGGAGCCCGAAATAAATAGCTTTTACAGCCCTGTAATCATAGTGTTGGAGGCCCGCTACAGAAGTAACCACTCTAATTTCTTTTTCATGAGCCCATCTTTTAGACTTAATGCCAATAAGTTTCTGAATAAAACTGACTTTGTCCTTAATTTTTAACATATCATTGATATGAAGGCTAGGCGGATTATTACTGTAGTTGACGTCAAATGTGTGATAATCGTTTCGGCCAAAATAAACCAAGGTATCTAATTCATATTCAATGCAAAAGCCCTCATGGCCGTTTGCATAGTGGGCCCACATCAATTCGTCTGTGCCGTTTTTACTAAGTGAATAAATTCCTACTGAATCTTTTTTTTCAATAAGTTCTCTTAGTGATTGCTTAACTGCTTCTGCAGAACTCGACACTTCTTTGCTGCCTCTCCCAAGAAGCCCAGCAGTCAAATCAATTTGGGTTAGAAGGTCTTCGTGAAAAACCAATCCTTCGCATGGATCATTCAACCTATTAATAGTTGGAGACCAGAAAGTATCTTTTTCTAAAGATTCGAGATCTCTAATAAATATACCTTCATCCCCACCCCTATATTTAAAAACTCTCACTTGTCTCGGATCTCGCTTATATGTGTAACATTTTCATCCACACGCATGCGCGTTTACACCCCTGACTATAAAATCAGGAATAGCATTTAACGTATTGTTTAATAAAACATAAGTGAGGTTATTCAAAAAGTACGGCTCCCTGTAAACGCGCATGCGCATGATCATTCTTGGCTGGGCGCGTTATCTTCCCTGTTGATAACGGTAGTTCCTTGATTATGGATGCTTTTCTCGCTTTGTCCAGTGGCAAAGCGTGCCTTCTTTAGAGTGTAAACGCGCACGTTTTTACTCAAACACAAAATACACTGTATAAACGGTTATGTTTTAACCCGAGTTATCCACCGCTCTAAAATACTCATTAAAAGACGCATTTTTGAAATTAAGGTCGCTTAAGCAGCAGATATCACACGCTAGATGTCCAATAATGGTAGAGGTATAGGCGGTTTCTTTGATTACCTAGGGGTCTGATAGTGAGTTCTGAAACATTTGCACCGTGGTTAGAGTGGTTGGACACCCAGCAAACGATGATGCTGGAGCAAACGATAGCACTGGCGTCGATTAACTCGGGTACGTTACATGCCGAAGGGGTTAACCGTGTCGCGGATGCGTTAATTGAGCTGGCCAGCGGTTTGGGCGGTGAGGTTGAGCGTTTGCCGGTAGCCCCTTATGTGTCGGTGAACACACAAGGCGTTAAGCAGGAGTCTTTACTGGGTGATGCGGTGCGGATTACTAAACGGCCCGATGCTCCCTTGCAGGTGTTTTTTTGCGGGCACATGGATACCGTATTCCCTAAAGACAGCGCGTTTCAGACCGTTACTTGGCTTGACGATAACACCATCAACGGCCCCGGAGTAGCCGACCTTAAAGGTGGGCTATTGGTGATGCTAAAAGCAATTGAGGCGTTTGAGCGATCGCCGTGGGCGGATCAGATTGGTTGGCAGATTTTGTTCAACCCCGACGAAGAGATAGGCTCGCCCTCTTCGGCTGCGTTGATTGCAGAGGCGGCGTCAAAAGTGGATGTAGGGATGATTTACGAGCCCTGCATGCCCGATGGCAATTTAGCGGGTGCGCGCAAAGGCAGTGGTAATTTTACGCTGGTCGTTAATGGTAAAGCTGCCCATGCGGGACGCGAGCACCACCTTGGCCGCAATGCGATCCGTGCGGTTAGCGATTTTGTATCAGCGTTGGATGATCTAAACGGCCAGCGTGACGGTATAACCATCAACCCCGGCTTTATTCAAGGCGGTGGTGCAGTGAATATTGTGCCGGATTTATGCACCATGCGGTTCAACATCCGCTTAGAGCGTACCGAAGACGAAAGCTGGTGCACTCAACATATCGATGCGTTGCTCCAGCAGCTCAATAGCCGCGATGGTATCCATGCCGAGCTGCACGGTGGCTTTGGCCGCAAGCCCAAACAACTAACACCGGCTAACACCCAATTGTTTGAATGGCTAAAGGCCTGCGGCAACGACTTGGGTATGTCGTTAAGTTGGCACCCCACGGGCGGTTGCTGTGATGGTAATAACTTAGCGGCTGCTGGTATTCCTAATATTGATACCTTGGGCGTGCAAGGCGGTAGCATCCATTCGGATCAAGAGTACATGTTCGTTAACAGCTTAAGCGAGCGTGCTAAGCTCAGCGCATTGCTATTAATGAAATTAGCCACCGAGGATACCCGCTGGTTAACAACAACTAAGATCTCAACAACCAAGACCTCAACTACTGGAGACAAACCATGTTGTTAGTGAGGCCTGTTACTTTTGCAGATTTACCTGGGCTAGAACGTTTGGCGGTTATATCCGGCGGCAGCATGACAACCTTACCGGCTAACCGCGATCACTTAAGCGATTTGATTAACCGCACGCAACAATCGTTACGCAAAGAGGTAACGCGCTACGGTGATGAGAGTTATCACTTTGTGCTAGAAGATACCGATACCGGATCGATTGTGGGCATAAGCGGTATTGATGCGTGCGTTGGGCTGAATACGCCTTTTTATAGCTATCGCTTAGATGAGATTGTGCATGCGTCTCAGGATCTACAAATTCATAACCGTATCCCCTCGTTACATCTATGTCAGGATTACACAGGCGCTGCTCGGTTATGCACGCTGTTTATCGATGCAGACTACCGCACCGCCGAGAACCTCAGTTTGCTGTCGCGTGCCCGTTTTCTATTTATTGCCCAACACCCAGAGCGCTTTTCGGATCGGCTGATTGCCGAGATTCAAGGCGTAGCCGATGACCAAAACCGCTCGCCGTTTTGGGAATGCGTGGGTAATCATTTCTTCTTTATGGATTTTACCCGGGCTAACTATTTAACCGGTATTAACTCCAAAGGCTTTATTGCCGAGTTAATGCCACATTATCCGCTGTATGTTCCGCTATTACCGGAGGCCGCACAAGAGGTGATTGGTGTAGCGCGCGCCGATATGAACCCAGTGGTTGAGTTGCTTAAAACCGAAGGTTTTGGCACCAGCCGCTATGTGGATATTTTTGACGCGGGGCCTACACTGGAAACACGCACAGCCTACGCTAAATCGGTGATTCAAAGCCAACTGAGCACGGGTCTACAATGCCTAGCAACCCATGAAGGGGATACACCGCTATTGGTCAGTAACACGCTACTCACCCATTTCCGCTGTATACAGGCGCAAGCCACGCAAGATGCAGACACGATTGCCGCGTTAAGTGCTGCTTTACAATTAGAGGCGGACACCCCTCAGGAGACTTATAAAACACACGCTCCTAACCAGACCGACACCACACAAATACGAACAGAGCCACAAACACGATGCGTCGTGTAGGAGAAATCGCTTTATGATGGTAATCCGCCCTGTAAAGGACGAGGATTATGCAGGTTTACGAGAACTAGGCCGTTTAACCGGGCCTGGTTTCACCTCGCTGCAAGATAATGACACCCAAGTAAAAGCCAAATTAGACCGTGGCGTAGCGGCCTTTTCTTCGGACAAGCCCGCTAAAGAAGCCCTCTATTTATTTGTCATGGAAGATACCGACACTCACGAAATTGTTGGTGTGTGCGGGGTTGAATCGGCTGTGGGGTTATCCGAGCCTTGGTATAACTACCGAGTTGGCACCATGGTGCACGCGTCGCGGGAGCTCAATGTATACAACCAGTTTAATACGCTAACAATTACGAACGACCACACCGGTTGTGCCGAGTTATGCACCCTCTTTTTAAAACCCGATGCGCGCGAAGGTAAAAATGGCTCACTGCTCTCCAAATCGCGTTTTCTGTTTATGGCGGAATACCCCAAGCACTTTAGCCAGCGCTTGATTGCTGAGATGCGCGGTTATTCTGATGAAAACGGCGTATCGCCTTTTTGGGAAGGTTTAGGCCGTCATTTCTTCTCGATGGACTTTGATAAGGCTGATCAGTTCTCCGCCATGAATAAAGTCTTTATTGCTGAGCTAATGCCGCTCAACGCGATCTATACCAACCTGCTACCCAAAGAGGCACAGGAGGCTATTGGCAAGACGCATAACTTCACGACACCGGCGCGGCGTATGCTCGAAAACGAAGGTATGCGCTATTCAGGCTATGTGGATATCTTTGATGCCGGACCAACCCTGGAAGCCCAAGTTAATGATATCCGTGCGATTCGTAAGAGTCAGTACGTAAAAATCCAGCTAGAAATGGATGATGAGCAAGCGCATGAGGATAACGATCAATACCTGATCAGTAACACGCGCTTTGCCAACTATCGCTGTTGTGTATCTGCGATTAATAAAATTAGTCGTAATCTTATTTCGGTTCCTCCGGCCGTCGCAAAGGCTCTGGAGATTGAAGATGGCAGTACGGTTCGTATCGTGCCGCTATCGACTAAAAGGAGAGTATAAATGCCCGGTTTATATATCAATGGCGAATGGTTAACAGGCCAAGGTGAGCTTTTTTATTCACTTAACCCTGCCACTGGAGAGCCAGTATGGGAAGGTGAAGCCGCCAATGCAGAACAGGTGGATGCGGCCGTGTCAGCGGCGAGATTAGCGGCTAACCAGTGGGCATTTGTTGGGTTTGATGCACGCTGCGCGATTGCGCGGGCTTATGCCAAGCTGTTAGACGAGCACAAAGAAACGCTAGGCCGCACCATTGCCGAAGAAACGGGTAAACCCTACTGGGAATCGCTCACCGAAGTAACCGCCATGGTGAATAAAATAGAGATCTCTATTAACGCGGCCATTGAGCGAACTGGGCAAAAAGTCTCTGATGTGCCGGGTGCAAAAGCCGTGCTGCGTCATAAACCGCATGGTGTTGTGGCTGTATTTGGCCCTTACAACTTTCCGGGGCATTTGCCGAACGGACATATTGTTCCGGCACTAATTGCGGGTAACACGGTGGTATTTAAGCCAAGCGAGCTAACCCCTCATGTCGCTGAGCAAATGGTGGGGCTTTGGGCGCAGGCCGGTTTACCCGCCGGTGTCCTTAACTTGGTGCAAGGTGAAAAAGACACCGGGATTGCTTTAGCCAATCACGCTGGTTTGGATGGCCTGTTTTTTACTGGCAGCTCAAACACAGGGCACTTATTGCATAAACAGTTTGCGGGCCATCCGGGTAAAATCCTCGCCTTAGAGATGGGCGGTAATAACCCGCTAATCATCGATGAAGTGGCAGATACTAAAGCCGCCGTTTACGAGACGCTGCAGTCAGCGTTTATTACCTCAGGCCAGCGTTGTACTTGTGCACGTCGCTTGTTTGTCCCGAAAGGCGCATTTGGTGATCAGTTTATCGAGCAGCTTACGCAAGCGATTAAGGCTATTCGCGTGGGCGAGCAATTTGCTGAGCCGACACCGTTTATGGGTAGCTTGATTTCAGAACGGGCAGCCGATGGTATGGTGGCGGCGCAGTCCGCGCTCATTGAACTCGGCGCTACCTCATTAGTTAACTTGGTAAAAATCAAACCAGGCACTGGTTTTGTGTCGCCGGGGTTAATTGATGTAACCGCCATCACGGATTTGCCTGACGAGGAATACTTTGGCCCCTTGCTGCAAGTGATTCGCTACAACGATTTCGACGACGCGATAGCTGGGGCTAATAAAACCAGCTTTGGCTTATCGGCTGGATTATTCAGCGATAGCGAAGCGAATTACGACACTTTTTACCAGCACATACGCGCCGGTATTGTGAATTTTAACAAGCAGCTTACCGGTGCTAGCAGCACGGCTCCTTTTGGAGGCGTAGGTGCCAGCGGAAACCACCGAGCCAGCGCCTATTATGCAGCCGACTACTGCTCATATCCGGTGGCGGGTTTAGAAGCCGATAAGCTCGCATTGCCGGCCACCTATTCACCGGGTATTACGCTGGATTAAACGAGGTAGCACCACTCATGAGTTCAACTGACGGATTATCAGCACCCCATCACGGTGCTATCGAAGCCAACTTTGATGGTCTGGTGGGCCCTACGCACAACTATGCGGGCTTATCGTCTGGTAACTTGGCATCGCAAAAGCATTCATCGCAGGCATCTAACCCCAAAGAGGCTGCCTTACAGGGCTTAGCTAAAATGAAAGCCTTGCACGATTTGGGGTTAGTGCAAGGGGTATTAGCACCGCAAGAGCGCCCCGACATCCATACGCTTCGGCATCTGGGTTTTAGCGGAAGCGACAGCCAAGTGCTACAAAAAGCGCAGCAGCAAGCCCCCCGCATTTTAGCGGCTTGTTGCTCGGCCTCTAGCATGTGGACGGCTAATGCGGCAACGGTATCACCCAGCGCTGACACCGCCGACGGCCGTGTGCACTTTACACCGGCTAACCTCACTAACAAGTTTCATCGATCGATCGAGCACCCTGTAACCGGTCGTATTCTACAAGCGACCTTCAATAATGATGAGCACTTCGCCCACCACCCTGCTTTACCCAATGTTGAGCATTTTGGTGATGAAGGTGCCGCTAACCACACGCGTTTTTGCCATGAGTATGGCGACCCGGGCGTGGAGTTTTTTGTGTTTGGCCGCTATGCCTTCGATCACAGCCAGCCGGCGCCTAAACTATTCCCAGCTCGCCACACGTTTGAAGCCTCGCAAGCGGTAGCCCGTTTGCACGGCTTATCAGCAAACGCCGTTGTATTCGCGCAGCAAAACCCCGATGTGATCGATCAAGGTGTGTTCCATAACGACGTGATCGCTGTAGGTAACCGCAATACATTATTTTGCCATCAAGAAGCATTTTTAAACCCGCATGATGTGTACGAACAGCTCAACCAAGCGATGCAGGATAAATTCAATATTATTGAGGTTCCTTCTAGCTTGGTATCCGTACAGGATGCGGTGAGCAGTTACTTATTTAATAGCCAGTTGCTCACCATTAACAGCAAAACCACCTTGGTTGTTCCAGAAGAATGCCGCCATAACCCAGCGGTATGGGGATACTTAGAAGGCTTGGTGGCCAGCAAAATGCCCGTCGATGCACTTAAGGTTTTTGATCTAAAACAAAGCATGAGCAACGGCGGCGGCCCTGCTTGCTTGCGTTTGCGTGTGGTTTTAAATAGTAGCGAACTTGCAGCCACCAATGAAAACACGCTTATGAATGATGCGCTGTATAACCGTCTGTGTGCATGGGTAGAGCAACACTATCGTGACCGACTGACTGAGCATGATTTAGCAGACCCCGCGTTGCTAGACGAATCACGCCAAGCGCTTGATGAGCTCACCCACATACTGAAACTGGGCTCGGTTTATCCGTTTCAACGCACTCCTTAGACAGGGTCGTCTAAGCAGGATCATCCAACAAAGCCGATAACGGATAGCCTGAAAAAGGCTTTCCGTTTTCTAATACAACATGGCTACTAATGTGAACCTTACCGGGTAACAGATCTAAAATTTGATCATTCACCGCATTGTAGCGCGGCATATCAGCCGCAATAATTCGCAAAAAAAGATCGATCGCTCCGCTCACGGTATAGCTTTCGACCACTTCGGGAATGGCTTCTACCGCATCTCTAAATTCCCTAAAGCGCTCGGTACTCTGGTCTTGCACACTCACCGTGGCTATCACAGTAACAGAGCGGCACAAACTATGAAGATCGATTGCAGCTAGATAACCAGTAAGCACACCCGCTGCTTCTAACTTACGCACCCGGTTTAAACAAGCGCTGGGCGACAAACCCACCGAATCAGCAAGATGCTGATTAGTGATGCGAGCATCGTGTTGCAGCAACGAAATAATCTTTCTGTCCAACCGGTCTATATCCACGTTACAACACTCCATGCACGCACTTATTTAATGAAACATTGACTTAATATACCCCAAAGCCCAGCGCACAAGCGGCTTAACAGGCTACACAATCACAGTATAGCGGCTTAGGTAGCCCTCTTCTTTGAGTAAAGCGACAAAATATTCTGCGGTGTAGGTTTAGGTAAACGAGAGTTTCTGCAATTTAGGCCTAATAAATGAACAGCACATTTGCCAATGGCTTACCTAAAATAAACACACTAACTATAACTAACGCTAACTGACCCAGTGTGGAGAATGCCATGTACCTGTTGCGCCCTTGCCAGACCAACGATCTTGCGGCATTGCTTGCTCTTTCTGAATTAACAGGCGCGGGTATGACATCCATGCCATGCGACCTTGAACACTGGAAACAAAAAATTGATGTGTCCCAACAGTCGTTCTCGGCCACACCGGCGCGCAGCGGTAGCTACTTTATGGTTTTGGAAGATCACACCACGGGCGAGATTGTTGGTACAACGGCCATTTACACCGGCCTTGCGCTCACGCACCCTTTTTATGCATTCCGTGTAAGTGAGCAACAGCGTACTCATGATGCACTCAACATTTGTCGCTCTTCTCAGGTGCTTGAACGGGTAAGCGAATATACTGGCGCAACCGAAATAGGCTCTTTGTTTCTTGCGCCTGATCACCGTTTACCCGGTTTGGGCCAACTGCTTTCGCGCGCACGCTTTTTACTAATGGCGGATGCCCCCGAGCGTTTTGGTGATCGTATTTTTGCCGAGCTACGAGGCTGGCAGAACGCACAAGGCCAATCACCTTTGTGGGAATCATTAGGTCAACGTTTTATGGGGATTACCTTTGATCAGGCCGTGGCTTATACCGCCGAGGCGGGTTTAGCATTTGCCGAGGAATTGCTCCCCGATTACCCTATCTGTATCGATTTGTTAGCCGAAGAGGCACAAGCCGTTATCGGACGGCCACATGATTCATCCGCACCCGCTCTCGCTATGCTCAAACGCGAAGGCTTTCAGTGGCAAGGTTTAATCGATCTATTTGATGGTGGCCCTCATGTTGAAAGCTCACTTGGTCATATTCAAACCGTCAAACACAGCACAGTATCATCGGTTGATATTGTTCCTAGTGATGATGATCTACCGCTCAACCACCAGCCGACACTCATCAGTAATACGGATGTGCTTAACTTCCGTGTGACACTAGCGCCAGCAGCAGCCTTACCCAATGGTCAGTTGGTCATCACGCAAGCCACAGCGGATGCTTTACTCGTTACTTCGCATCAAGGCGCTGTTGTTCGCTGCGTCCCCCTTAATCGTCAGCAAAACCACCAACAAAAAACCGCCATAAAGGCGGCTTAGTGTGTACCAATAACACGCGTGATGCTCAGCAGTTAGCTGGCATGGGTCGATTCGAAAATTTTATCGGCATTGGCTTCTCTAAAACCCTGATAAAGTTTGTTGGCATTGTCCGGGTCTGGATAACGGCGGGCAAATTCGTAAAAGCAGGTCGGGATTTCGTGTGGGTCATCACCGGCAAACAATATCGTCATTTTGTCAGCCATCGTTGAGCCTTGCTCCAACAACGCGGCAGGCGAGCCTTTAACCTCACCACCCGATGTATTCACACTAAAACCGGCTTGCTTAACGCGGTGCAGCACTTCTTCTATCGAGTGTGATGATTTTAAGTGGTTAACACTCACCGTAAAGTGATTAGCACGCAATCCTAAAGCCAGCAACCATGCTCCGTACTCACTTTCGGCTAAGACCTGTTGGTACTCATCCCAAGTGGGGGCATTCCAATGTCGGCCAGACCAAAATAACTCAGGGGCTAACGCCGTGGCCTCGCTAATCTGATCGGTGTAGCGGGCAATGATTGCTTGGCTAGCCTCACTTAACTTCTCGGTTAATAATTCTGAGCAAAACACTTTAGGCACTTGATTGTCAGGATGGATATAACTGTGCGCCCTCAGCTTTTTCTCTTTAAATTGGTAGCTATCTTGACGCTCATAGCCTAACGAGAGAATGACTGTTTCCAATTTATCCAGCGAAACGGGTGTGTGTGCAAAGGTTCTAAAGGCCACGTGGTCATTTACCACGACACCATCCGTGGTGGCAAAGAGCTGATGTACCTTTTCGGCTTGCGGTGCAATCAACAGATAGTCATGCCATAGAGATTGGTAAAACTCCGTCACTTTATTCACACATTTACTCCCTTCACGATCATAATTATTTGTTGCAGTGTCGCGCGAGTCACCAACGCATGCAAGCCACTAAGACTAAAGACAATAGCCTGTGTCGACTTCTACCAAAACAAGGTCGCATTCTTTAAAAAGCCTTATTAAATAAGACGAAAACGCTAATATTCAGCTTTGAGGGATTACACTAGCCGCAAATGTGATATAACAAGTTTATAATTGATTATAAATTATACAAGCAGGCGTCCATGCTTGCCGTTGTGCAACCGACAAGGAGTTCGTTGTATGTTATTGCCCTTTAAACGAAACGCTACATTGACCTCTGTTGCTTTAGCAAGCAGCCTATTATTAACAGCCTGCGGTGGAGGCGGTGGTGGGGGTAGCTCATCAAGTAGTAGCAGCACAGATACACCCGATGTCCCGGAATCTGGGTATCGCGTCAGCCAAGTCCAATTAGATTACGACAATAATGGTACGCCCGACGCAACCGTTGCCATTACCTATGACAGCAACGGATCCATTGAGTCCGAAAACTACACCTACACCGATGATGGCACTCCCGATCTATTCCGCTTTTATCAGGGTTCTGGCGAGAGTGCTGAAGTATACAGCTACCAACATCTGCCATCGGGCCAGCTCAGCAACCTACACATTGAAAGTGCTTTACTAGAGTCCTTTAGCGAGTACACTTATAACTCATCCAACCAGCTGGCTACTGTGACAGAAACCATTACTAACGGAGCCAGCGTCTCTCAAAAGCGAACCACCTTTACTTATAGCAGTGGTCGCTTAACTGGCTATAACACCGTCAATACAGTGGATTCTAGCCCTATTTCGCGTGGTCAATTTTCCTATGATGGCGATGGCCGCATAGAAACTCAAACACAGGAAACTTGGCAAGCGGCTAGCTCTACTTGGTCAACCCTAACCTACACAACATCATGGACAGATGAAGGCTATATAGAAGAAGTGGCTGTTGATACTAATGACGATGGAAACGCGGACATTACCTTAGCCTACACCTATGGAAGCGGCGGCGAAGTTCTAAGCCGTGTGCGTACCGACTTTACCAACGATACTCAAGACTCGACCGTCACTTACCGATATTCGAGCAACAATATCCGCAACGGAGAAGATTGGGACCTAGGGTCCGACGGCTCAATCGACGCCACGCTTTCAATCACGGTTGCCAGTGAAGCCTGCCAATATTCGTATGGTTGGAATGCAGGCGCTACGGCTAATTTTGGCTACGAAGAAACAACCGATTACACACCAGGCTCTGGTGCATACCGTATTCGAGCTTGTATCACTCCCGGCGAGTAATCAGCGCGCGTTATACCAAGAGAGTGTTTTACTCATCAGTAGCACTCTCACATCACTGTACGTCCTCTTTCCTCTTTCCTACCTCCTCTTTCTTAATCGTTCACACTGCATGTTTAAAAAACAATAAAAAAACAAAGTCAAGTTTATTTTATCAACAGGTAGCATGCGTACTATCAACTTAATTGCATTACCTTTTTTCTTTACCATTGGATGGTTTGCCAAAGTACTAAGGCCCCATAATAAAAAGAGGTATGGATAAACATGAAACCATCACACACCAGACGCATCGTTGATCTGTCTGTTACCTTAGATAATAACCCTTATACCGATCCCCCTCCGTTACTTCCAAAGATCGATTATGTAGACCACCAAGAAGGCTGGCCAGAGATGGCCAACATGTTCCCGGGCCTTAAAAAAGAAGACATGCCAGGTGATGAAGCATGGGCCGTTGAAAAGATGGTCATGAGTGCTCATAACGGCACGCACATGGACGCGCCGTGGCATTACGCTTCTACAACCGATGGCGGTAAACCTGCCTACGGCATTGATCAGTTACCTCTAGACTGGTGCTTACAGCCGGGCGTCAAACTTGACTTTCGCCACTTCCCCGATGGACATATTATTACGGCGGAGCAAGTCGAGGCGGAGCTAAAGCGCATTAATCACGATTTACAGCCATTAGATATCGTATTGGTGAATACGCGTGCTGGCGCCATTTACGGCGAGCCTGGTTATTTAGAAGCAGGGGTTGGCATGGGCCGAGAAGCGACGTTGTATCTATTAGAACGTGGTGTGCGAGTTGTGGGAACAGACGCTTGGAGTTGGGATGCCCCCTTTAAATACACACGTGAGAAGTTTGCTGAATCGGGTGACGCGTCCATCATCTGGGAAGGCCACAAAGCTGGTAGAGATATTGGTTATGGCCAAATGGAAAAACTCTCTAACCTAGAAAGTTTACCGGCTAACGGCTTTATGGTCTCGTGCTTCCCCTACAAGATTAAAAATGGATCTGCGGGTTTTATCCGTGCCGTAGCTATATTTGATTAAACAAAAAAAAGAATGCTCGTTATTGAGCATTCTTTTTAGTCACTTTCTTGAATCTACGTCTGCGCTCTTATGTGTACAGCCTTATAATCAGGACGATTTTCTATCGCCCTGCCCCTATAAAAAGCCTTACCACTCAGTTTTAAAAGCACCATAAGTAGGCGTACGCCCATTCGTTTCTTCTTTAACTATGTTATTGCGTTGGCGACCTAAGTAAGTAATTGAGCTTTCCATCACATCGCCTTCTTTGAGCCAAAGCCCACCCAAGGTGGCTGCATTGCCCGGAGGCGAGCCCATAATTAATAAATCCCCTGGCAATAACTTAAGGCGCTCCGAAGCGTGAGATAACACTTGTTCAGGCGAAAAAATCATATCTTCTACTGGCCAATCCTGACGTTTCTCACCATTTACGTTTAAGCGTATTTGCATTTTATGACGATCAACAAACTCTTTAGGCACAGCAAAAGGACCAAAAGGTTTAAAATTGGGCTGGAATTTACTTACCCAATCAAAGTTAAACTTAATATCAGCTCGTTTAAATTCATCTACGGTGCCAATATCATTCACCATCACGTACGCTGCAATAAGATCATCAGCATCTTCAGGTCTTACATAACGCTCAGTTTTACCAATGATGATGCCTAATTCCAGCTCCCAATCTGGCTGCTCGCCAATCAGTGGTAAAGCCACGTCATCATTTGGCCCACACAGGGCAGAGTGCATGCCAATAAAAAAGAATGGCATACCTTCACGGCCACGACGATCCACTTCTTCATAGTTACGCTTAAAGAAAGCTTCGTCGTCTTCACCCGGTAGGCGTTTATCTTGGTTGAATTTGTTAAACGTCATCATTTCAGCAACGTGCTGACGATAATTAGACGCCGCGCAAATCATATTGGGATGTGCAAGCACAGGTAAGATCATTAACTGTTCAAAAGATTTTGCAGGACGATCAGGTTTGGCGGCAACGGCTTTCATCCACTCTAATGCTCGATCCCAATCGTTAAAAATAGCGTGGGTATCTACGTAACGGTCTGACAAGTCTAGTACATCACCGTTAGGCAATACCAAACCTGGGAAAGGCTCCTTACCTGCTTCTTGATAGGTACCTATTCCAAAAGTGCCTTCTACTAAACCGGTCGCCGGATTGATATTTTCCGGCTCTACTGCTGGCTCAACTAAATGCGCCATAAAATCATGTGAGCTCATAAGCTATATTCCTATCAATTATCTATGCCAAGTTGGATGGAGTGTTTATGCGAAATAACGATCCGGAGGATCAGAACTCCACACATCCATCTCAACTTCAGCAATGTTGTGTACACGCGAGCCATCACTAGCTTTTAACAAATCGGTATCGGAAAAGGTTTCGAAGCGATTACGGTTAGGGTCACGCCACACATCAAAAATATGACTACCGTGCGGATGACGCCCAACTCCCCACACCAACTCATAATCTTTTGATTCCAAATAACGATGAGTCATGAACTGCGCTTCAAAGTCTTGCGCTTCAAAACTAATGTGGTGGCAAGCCGTCTCGCCTGTTTGACTTTGCATAAGCGCAATCACATGATGATCAACGAGTTCCTCTCCACGGTCGAGGCGGCAAAAACCAACAATTTGAGCTTGCGGCTGACCTGGGATGTGGTAAACATCACTTGGGATAAGGCCTAACACATCTTTGTAAAAAGGCAGTGTTTCAACAAAACTTGGAATAAATAAGCCTACGTGTCCAAGACGAAATAGCTTGGCCGGTCCCATTGGACGTTTCGGCTCAAAGCGGCCTTCTCGGGTATATTGACCGGGAGCATTCATTTCTAAATGCTTGTAAGCTTCTTCTTTATTGACGCGCTCTACACCAAAAACCAAATCAATCTTAAAGCCATTGGGATCAGTTAACGTGACAGCCAACCCGCCGCCGGGCGTAGTTAATTCGCGAACAGGTGTGGCGCCATGTTTAGTGACGGCAATGTCGAGATCCTCTTTGGACTCAACTTCAAACGCTAACCCTAAAAACTTTGGCTCATGTGCTTTTTCGGCAATGTAGGCATATGCATCGCCTCCGCCAGTTCGCATAATTAATCGGTCTTCTGTTTTCTCTACCGTCAGCAAACCAAAGTCTTGTGCAAATGACTCGGTTTGGTCTAAGTCTGGTACTTGAAACGTAACATGGTGAGGGCTTTTAAGTCGCATACGGAGCTTTCTCCTTAACGTTTATTATTATGTTCGCTTTATTAAAAATTGCATAGACGCGCCTATTAGGGCGTTCATTGATTGAATTTCAAAATACGATAGGCCTTTAATCTATCAGCGTCTAATGAAATAAAATCCATTTATGTATAAGTGATACTTATAGGTAAGAGATAACACCCGTGCTCTTGTGCCGTCTTTGCACTACAACTTCACCTCAATCCCCAAGAGTTCTGCGGCATTCAAGCCCATGACCTTAGCTTTATCCGCTTCATCGAGCTCGTCATGAAAGGCCACGGGGTCAGGCTCTGCCATATCAAATGGGTAATCACTTCCTAAGCACAGACGATCAGATCCGTGTGTGCGCACCAATGAGGCTAGCTGCTCTTTATCAAACACTAACGTATCAAACCAAAGTTTGCGTAAATAACTGGAAGGAAGGTGCTGGCAGTGTTCACTACAGTCAGCCCGCGCACGCCACCCATGATCCATACGCCCCCAATAGCCGGGGATATAACCGCCGCCATGGGCAACACAAATTTTTAGGCCGGGATATCGATCAAGAACGCCACCAAATATTAAATGACTAACGGCGAGTGTGGATTCAAGCGGGTTACCGATAAGATTATTGAAGTAATACTCTTTCATGCGGTGCGCGTGCGTAAAGCCTAGCGGGTGTATAAACAGCAAAATACCCAGCGCTTCTGCTTCAGCAAAAAAAGGCTGAAGCACTTCATCATGCAAGTCTTTACCATTTACATTCGTGCTTATTTCGATCCCACGTAAGTTAAGCTCACTTGCACACCGGCGCATTTCAGTAATAGCCAAGTCGATGTCTTGCATAGGAACCGTGCCCATACCAACAAACCGCTCCGGGTTAGAGGCAACCGCATCTGCGATACCGTTGTTGATAGTTTGAGAAGCAGCTAAACCCGTTTCAGGATCGGTGTAATAGAAATATTGCCCAGGATTAGGCGATATAACTTGAACATCAATACCAAGCTTATCCATATCCTTAAGGCGTAAATTAATATTATTTAATGTGGCACCAATTTCACAAAATTGCGCACGGTTAACTTCATTGGATTTATCATTCGAAAATTCATGAATACCCGGTGGTGGGCCGGGGTATTTTTCTTGAACAATTTTATCTGCCGCAGGAACATTGAGGTGGCAATGAATATCAACCACCAAATGCTTCCCCTTCTGGTTTACTTGTATAAGATTCTTATTGGTACAACAATTAATACCCATGCGTTAAACCTATTTATAATAATTATTAGTCATTCAACTAATTTCCCACTTAGGTTTGCAGACGTCCAATCAGAATTAACCTTGTAATCAATAAGTGTGGCTGATAGCTTGGCTAAAATAATTCAACAAGTTACTTATGCTATATGAGATTCGACGGCTTAGATTTAAACTTATTAGTTGCCTTAGAGGCTTTAATTGAAGAGCGGCATGTTTCAGCAGCGGCGAGGCGCATTCATCTCAGCCAACCAGCCGTTACTGGTGCGCTAAAAAGACTCCGCGAATATTTCGAAGACGAACTTTTGGTGCAACGCGGTCGCCGAATGTTCCTTACCCCTAAAGCCGAGGCGCTCGCAGAGCCTGTGCGCAAAGCTTTACTACATATTCGTGGCGAGATCACGCGTGCAGGAAGCTTTGATCCAGCTACGACTGCTCGCCATTTTGTAATCGCCGCGTCTGACTATGCCTACACAACACTCTTGGCTGATGTAATTGTGAAAGCGGCAACACTCGCTCCTGCTGTTACTTTCGAGATTATCCCACCTAGCGAGCAAGCCAATGAGCGCTTTGATCGCGCTGAAATAGACCTGCTTTTAACCGTTGATAAGCTTGCTTTACCCGACCATACCTTTGTGGAGTTATGGCGCGATGACGAAGTCATTATCAGCTGGAAAGGGGCGGGGTTTACCAAGATAGACAAAGAAACTTTTTTATCATGTGGACATGCCATTGCCACCTTTGGCCCAGAGCGCAGACCCTCTGTTGCTGATTATTATATCGATAAAAGCGGTTGGAAACGTCGAGTAGAAGTTCAACTCTTAGAGTTTGGAGGTCTCTGCCAAGTCATTGTAGGAACCCAAAGACTCGCTACCATGCATAGACGTTATGCGCACCACTTTGCCAAGCTATACCCTATTCAGTTACACGAAACGTGGGAGCCATTCCCAGACTTAGTGGAAGGCGTGCAATGGCATACCGTTAGAGACTCAGACCCTGGACTTCAATGGTTAACCGAACAATTACAGCTGGCTGCAAAAGAACTACCACCGCACTAGTATTGCCGCAACGCTTACCGAAACCAACCGGTATTGTACTGGATGTCAATTTACAAAAATGGGTTATCCGAGCGTTAAATAGTCAAAGCGACATCGGCAATTAATGCTCGCAGCCAACGTAGGCCTTCATCATTTTCTCGGTCCCTATGGTATTGCATTGTTTGAGTTAATAGAGGGATTTCCATCGGCGGCTCAAGCACCCTAATTGGCATCGACTGGCTAACAATATCGGCTAACCGGCTATGAACTGTGGCAATACGCTGGGTGCCAATAATCAACATAGGCGGCGCCAACAGGTTTGATGTAGTGATTTCAACTCGCCTACTGACCCCGTAGTTTCCCATAAACCAACCATCAAATGCTGGAGCATGATTTTTACCGTAATTTACCGCTACGTGGCCAGCAGATTGGTAGTCTTCAAAGGTCAGTTTATCTGTGATTGTTGTATTACCTTCCCAACAAATACATTTATAACCTTCTTGATAAATTTCGTCGTATGGGTGGCCTTTCGTCACGAACTGCCTAGGAATAAACATCAGATCAATATCCCCTTTATCCAATAAATCTTCGTTACCCGTGGTAAGGATTTCTAATCGAAGGTGCGGGGACTCCTGAGCCAATCGACTAACAACACTTGGCATGAGCACCATTGTGGTTAGCTCAGATGCGATCACTCTGTAGCAACGATCATCAGTTTTAGGGTCAAATTGAGGCTTATTAATAATGGTATTTTCCATATCAATAAGAATACGTCGTACAGACTTAGATAAAGACTCTGCTAAAGGTGTAGGAACAAGGTCACGCCCCACAAGCACAAAGAGCTCATCATTAAAATATTGACGTAAGCGTGAGACCGCCGAGCTCATACCCGACTGGCTTAAATGAATACGCTCACCCGCTCGCGTGATATTTCGCTCACTTATCAACGCATCTAATGCAACCAACAAGTTTAAGTCCAGGCCTTTAAATCGCATAACCAACCCGCCATTATTTTTATAGTTATTTATCGTATTAAGTAATCTATTTTAGAGATTCAAATCATCAATTAATAGATCTTAATTTTACACTGTAGCCCCGCGGCCCATTAAAAATGGAAAGCCCAGCCATCTTTATAGCATCTATTTTAACGATACCTACCAACGCTGCTAAGGATTGGTGCCTAGCAAATTGCATTGTTATATTGCAGTGATGGCATGTGATTTAGCTAATTGCTGATAGATCAGCGTGTGGCGATGTAATCATTACACTCCTCAACGCTTATCTCTCAACCTTTAGCCAAAAAAGACAAGAAAACTGTACTTGTGAAGCTTGTGCACCAGAAGTACAGCAACAACGACAAAAAAAATAAAAGGAAAAGTATAATCATGTATCCATTTAATTTTAAAAGCTCCATCGTGCGTAATCGTTGGTATATGGCCGCCTTCTCTGACGAGATCACACGTGAACCAATGGAACGAACCCTGTTAAATAAACCTGTGGTCATGTATCGGAAAGAAAATGGGGATCCCGTAGCAATGTATGGCTTATGCCCTCACCGTTACTTACCTTTAGTACAGGGCCGTGTAGAGGGTGATTCGATCGTATGTGGCTATCACGGTTTTAAATTTGCCGACAACGGCGACTGCATCGACATTCCATCTCAAGACAAGGTGACCGGTAAAATTTGTCAGCCTGTTTACAAATTAGTAGAGCGCGGGCCTATCTGCTGGATTTGGATGGGAGATGACGATAAATGTGACTTAGATTTAATCCCGCCTTATGAAGATTTTGGCTTAGACCAACCCGGCTGGGACTTCCATTCGCCCAACTATTTTCACTTAGAAGGTAGATCACAGCTTTTAGTCGATAACTTAATGGATCTCACCCATTTACCTTACGTGCATCATCACATTGATGGTAAAGACGCGATGGCTAAAATTCCTTTGGTCACTGAAGAACATGAAAAAAGTTACCGCGTTTTACGCAATGGTAAAGCCCCCTGGAACGACTACTTCAAGATGGTATTTGGGCCAAAAGCAGAATTTGAAGGGCTGTGCGATTTTCAAATTAGAAGCGATTTTTACGGTCCCGAATTTATTTCTACCAGCCTTCCGATTATAACCGCCATTCCAGGACGAGATGACGTACCTAAAGAGCTAGGCACGTTAATGATTCTCCATGGAATAACACCAGAAACAGAAACAACGACACATTACTTTGGATTTTCTACCCGTAATTTCAGACTTTCTGATGAGGCACTTGATAACTTCCAACTGGCGGCCGATAAAAAAATCCGAGGCCAAGATGTAGTCGCCATCAATGCAGTTGAAGAAAGACTTGAGTTTGCTGTGCAGCAACAAAGAGAGTTGTTAGTGGCAGCGGACAAACCCGCTGTGCAGGTCCGCAGGAGAGTTGAAGCAATGCTCTCTGCAGAGAACCCGACACAATAAAGTACCAGTACACTTTCTGTAACGAATAACACATCGGTTAGCTAGCCCTTAGAGGCTGGTTAACCGTTGCTGCACTTTATGTATCCTTTTTTACCTGTGTACTCTTTTTTACGTTGCCTTAACGCGGTTTAAGACAACAAGAGAAAGAAAGGAATCCATTATTATGTTTGAAGTTATTATTCAAAATAAAATACAAGAAACACCGAATATTGCGAGTTTTGAGCTTGTGCGAGCCGATGGCCAAGCCATGCCTTTGTTTGAAACAGGTAGCCATATAGATGTGCACATATCCGACGCCTTTACCCGCCAATACTCTTTAATTAACCATTCGCGCTCCAATGAGTTTTATAAGATTGCCGTCTTAAATGATGCTAACTCCCGAGGCGGCTCTGTCGCGCTACATAAAAATTTCAATGTAGGTGACCGGCTGACTATTTCAGCCCCTCGCAACCTTTTCCCATTAAATGTGAACAGTGACAAAGTCATGTTATTCGCTGGCGGTATCGGTATTACCCCTATTATGTCTATGGCAATAGAGCTAGATAGTTTAGGGGTAGATTTTGAACTTCATTACCATACCCGCTCAAAGCAAGACACCGCTTTTTATCAACAATTATCAAGTGCGTCATTCTCTTCTAAGGTATTTTTTTACTTCGACGGCGTACCAGAAGCCAAAGGCCATAGCGTTGAAAGCGCCTTAGCCTCCTTCACAGATAATACCCATTTATATACGTGCGGCCCTGGCGGATATATGGATTATATTTTTAGCACCGCCCAGAATTTACATTGGAAAACTGAAAACCTGCATAAAGAAGTCTTTCAAGCGCAGCCAAAACCAACTGAATCAGGTGACAAGCCCTTCAAACTAATTCTAAGTCGCTCGGGCATCGAAATCGATGTAGATGTCCATCAAAGCGCACTTGAAGCCATAGAGGATGCCGGCGTTGATATCGACATGTCCTGCGAAATGGGGATATGTGGTGCTTGCTTGACCACCGTCATCGAAGGTCAGCCAGACCATAGAGACGAGTTCTTAACAGCTGATGAGAAGTCGAAAAATAATCAATTCACGCCCTGCTGCTCACGTGCATTGAGTGATTCATTGACCATAGACCTATAACCTAAACAAAAGTATTGCCACATAATTTATGAACAGAGCTTTTTGGTCGCCTCTATATGTCGCTAATTGCTCTGTTAGCAACCGCTTAACTGCGACCATGGCGCAACAATAACTTACGGTAAAGCACGTTCGACCAGCTTATTAAGACTTCCATCATGCTGAAACCCTGCAGAGTCTGCCAATGGGGTTTCTAGGGGTGGGAAGCAACCGAATAATTGCTCGATCATAGGATCAACATCGTAACGCACCAGTTCATGCGCCTTTTGCTGGTAAACCGAGCCTATTGCTGATACTAACTCAGCCATACTAAAACAAAGCGTTGGTAGGGTAAATGTCCTCCCTGCTTCCATTTTGCTCTCTTCAACGACGGCCGCATACATCAAATTTTCGACCACATTCGGTAATGACGATGCCCACGTTTTTGCCTCGGGAGACATCGGACAGACAAATGCGTGCCCTTGTGAGACTTGCCTAATGATGTCACTCAGAAAAGCTGACAGCTGCCCCGTTTCTGCAGGTGGACGAGCCAAAACACCAGGCAAACGCAGAGAGCGACCATCCACCCAGCCTCGGCGACTAAAGTCACTAATCATCACTTCACCTACCACCTTATGAGCGCCGTAACTCAATTGCGGGTTGAGTGGAGTGGCATCAGTAACTCGGTCAGGCAGTTGACCAAACACAGCTATACTACTAGCAAAGACCAACCTAGGTTTACCCTGACCTGCCAGCGTCTGCATTTTGCAGGCCTCTAGCAGTGTGATAGTGGCATCAATATTTACTTGACGCGCCAAGGCTTCATTCTGTTCTGCCATACCACCGGGAATACTGGCCAGATGAAAAATAACATCTATGGATGACTGTTTAAGAAGCTCAGACAACCATGTCTGATCAGCCAAGTCGCCGCTGTGCATTGCTATGGTTACGTTTTTCTTTACCGGCTTTGAGGGGAATGCGCTATCAAAGTGGCGATCGATCAACGTCAGTTCAGAAACGGCTTTTACCTCCCCTTCGCGTTTAAGCGAAGGGGGCATAGAAAGCAGGTAGTTGGTCAACGCTTGACCAACAAACCCATTAGCACCAGTGATTACAACATGCATGATGTGCCCTTTTTACTCTTTTTAAACGGAGGTGTTGGGCACAACTTTTTGCTCTATCACACCAAAAGGGCCTTCACGGCCGTCATCGAACACCGCTTGCATTCTCACCTTGTCACCAAAGCGCATAAATTGTGTTTTGATGTCGCCTAAGTCAATTTTTTCAATGACTCGTCGCTCAGCAATACATGCAGAACCCGCCGCTCTTGATTTATTAGATACGGTACCAGAGCCTAGTATGCAGCCAGCGGTCAGTTTCCGACTTCTTGCCGCATGCGCTATTAACTCAGGAAACGAAAAGTTCATTTCGCTGGCATGAGGCTCGCCAAAACGCTCATCGTTCCAAGTCACGTTCAGGTGCATATTGACACGGCCATTTTCCCAAGCGGCACCTAACTCATCCGGTGTTACGGCTATTGGTGCAAAACTTGACGAAGGCTTAGCCTGTAAAAAACCAAAGCCCGAGTTCATTTCTCGGGGGCCTAATGCTCGCAGGCTCCAATCGTTAATTTGAACAATTAATCGTATGGCTTGGGCCGCCTGCTCAACAGAAGCAGACATGGGAACTTCGGCCATCACGACACCAAACTCCCCTTCAAAATCAATTCCGTCAGCCTCGCTCGGCATTGGGATATCAACGGTTGGCCCCTGAAAATCATCGCTGGCTCCTTGATACATAACCGGAATTGTATCGAAGTCGGCAATAGGGTCTGTATTAAACGCTTCTTCCATTAATTTACCGTGATTTAAAAACGCTGAAGCGTCCAGCCACTGAGGGCTTCTCGGTAAAGGCGCGCTACAAACTGAGGGCTCAAAATCAAATGCATTGGATAGCAGGCCATCATTCAACTGTTGATATAAAGCTTGTAAGTCTGCCTCTACGGCTTGCCAGTTTTGAACAGCCGTTAATAAGTTAGGGGCGATGGCTGAAGCATCGACAGCCTTACGTAAATCGTTAGAAACTAAATGTAAACGACCATCTAATGTACCATCAGGTAATGTTGCAAATTTCATGTAATCTCCTTGTTCCGATAAACCTGATTTATGCGATAGCTTTAGCTAGTTGGTCGTCATATTGCCCACCTACTAGAATGAACAAAATACGGCACATCTTTCCAGAGCGATTAGCCCAGGCATGATTGGTTCCTCTTTGAACAACAACACTACCCGGCTTTAAGACGGCTTCATCTTTATCAACAATGAGTGTTAACTCGCCTTCTATCACGATGCCGTAATCAACTGATTCCGTGCGATGCATCAGAGGATGCGGGGAATCGTTTTTGACAGTTGAAAGGTTTTCATCACCCACACTCGAAAACATATCTTTCATTTTTTCGTGGCCGTGCTGTAAGTACTCTTGCGTGTCCGGTGGAATATCAACAAATCGAATACGCGTACCTTCTTGTGGGGGCGGCAATACAACATCCCCTAGCGTGGGATCCACTTCAGTGGCACTAATCGGCGCTGGAGTCTTACTGGTATTCCACACTTCATGAAAACGAGTGCCGGGAACCGCCTCAAGGTCTACAACCGTTTTTAAAGGGCTATTATCAATAATAACCGCGTGGCCATTCTCATCATGCCCAGTGACCACTCGGTAAATGTCAGGAAAGCTCATAAACCAGCCTCTTAAAAATAAAAAAAAGCAGCGATCTCGGATCAGGAATCACGCTGCCCAAAGGATGCTAGATAGGTTGGCTCAGCGCGATAAGAGACTCTTTCATGATATTAGAGTGCTCTTCCTTATCACCTCCATGTATCTCTATGCGAGAAAGTTGAGCTGAGTTTTCAACCACTAATCGGCAGCGCTCCCAACGACGCTTAAAAAAGTTGTCTAGAGCCGTATCAAGCTCATTTGTTTTTATCAATTCTTCTGCGAGCACGATTCCACTTTCGATACCAATACCAGCACCCGAAGCCAGATGTGGTGTAGTAGCAGCAACCGTATCTCCAATCATGACTAGACGCCCACGGTTCCAGGAATCTTTTACCAGCACATTAGCTAACGGGCGGTAATCAATATTCGCTGTTTCTTCATAAGCATGAGGTATAAGTGATTGAACCGTGGGATTAGGAAACTCTTCCATTAACTTGGCAAACCTTTCAGGCCAAGTGGCGCGGTCCATCCGCTCTTTGATAGGACGGTCTTCGGTAATAAACATATACATGTGGGTATCTGAGACGGGATTAACACCCAGCTTCAAGTGGTTACCAATCCACATATTGACTCGCTTAATCTCTGGTGGCCGCGGCATAATGGCTCGCCAAACACCTTGACCAATGTATTCTGGCTCGGGTTCTTGCGGGAAAAACTTTTTACGTAAGCCGGAGTTAACTCCATCCGCTCCAACAACTAAATCGTATTCTTGAGAGGTGCCATCCGTAAACTCGACTTTGGCACTCTCATTAGTCAATGTAATCTCTTTATAGGTACACCCTAGTCGTACATTTACACCAGAAGCGATGGTCGTCTCGGACATGATTCGAGCCAGTGTTGGCCTAAAAACCCCCCCACTTCCACCAACGCTAGACCCTACGGGGCTAGGGGTAGGCAGCTCCATTAATAAAGGCCCGTGGGCTAAGTGCATACTTACACCATCAGTGACACAACCTTTTTTTACAACTTCTTCATAAAGGCCAAGCGTTTCAAGTGCACGCAATGTAGCACCATTGATAGTGATCCCAGCACCTAGCTCACACCATTCAGGGTCGATCTCCACTAGATCCACTTTAAAGCCATTGCGCCGCATACTAATCGCTGCCGACATCCCGGAAAAACCACCACCAATAACCAACACGCTGTTTACAGCTGACATAGGCTTACTCCCATTAATTTTTATTCTTTTCTAAATCAGTGCGTGAAACCGAAGCATTACCCTCAGCATCAACGCAAATAACAATTTTTTTTAGCCGTTGTCCAAGACAAGGGCCTTGAATACAAAGCCCTGTTTTAGGTTCAAACAACGCTCCATGTGCATGGCAACATACATAGCTTTTAGCACTATTCATGTAGGCATCTTTTCGCCATGCCATGGGTGCCCCGTTAATATGCGGACATGCATTACGCCACCCAAAAAGCTGTCCATCTGACTTAACAACAAAAAAAACATCGTTGCCGTCATCATTGGTAAGAAAGCCTCTTGCACCTCCTTCCTCTAAGTCCTCAAGATTACCAAGAGGGTAACGGTCAGATACCTCGTTCATACAGTGACTGCATTTTTAGCTTCAACCGGTTGGCTGATGACATTAGGTTTTAAAAGAAAATGCGCTAGGGCAGGCAGCAAGATCAAAGCACCTAGCATGTTCCACAAGAACATAAATGACAGTAGCAACCCCATATCGGCTTGGAATTTAATCGGGCTGAACACCCAAGTAATAACACCGACCGAAAGCGTCACCCCGGTTAACATCACCACTTTTCCGGTAAAGTTCAGTGCTTTCAAATAGGATTGGGACAGACTGTGCCCTTCCCTTAGGCCGACTAATGTTATGGACAAAATATACAAGGCGTAGTCAATCCCGATACCTACCCCAAGAGCAATAACGGGCAATGTGGCAACTTTTACACCCATCCCTAGTTGCACCATCAACGCTTCAACCATAATTGATGTCAGCATCAGCGGTAGGATTGCAACAATAACCGCCTTGATCGATCTAAAGGTCACAAACGACAGTAAACCAACGGCGCCATATACCAAGAACAGCATTTGATACCAGGCCGCTTTAACTGAAATATTAGTGGCTGCTTGAATCCCAGCACTACCGGCAGCTAAGAGGAACTGAACCTGATCGGTATCATTTTGAGCAGCAAAATTCTCTACATGATTAACAACATTGGTTAATGTATCTGCTTTGTGATCTTGTAAGTAGACATACAAGGTTAATAAATTGCAGCTGTCATTATATAAACCGCGTGGCGCGCCAGCTGTCATGTAATTCAGCATGCTCTGGTTAGGCAAAAACTCATACCATTTAGGGTTGCCTTCATTAAGCCCTGACAAAACCCGTCGTGATAAAAGTGCTAAGGAGTTAGTAGATTCGACGCCAGGCAATTGTTTGAGCTGCCATTCTAATGTGTCAATTTTATTGAGTGTTTCGTATTGAGAACACTCGCCATCAGGCGTCTTAATCATGATGGCCAGCACATCACTTGAAGCACCATAATGGTCGTTCATAAATGCGACATCGTTGTTGTAGCGGCTGTCTTTTCTCAGCTCTGGCGCGCCCTGATCAAGATCGCCTATCTTCAGTTGCGTGCTAAGTGCAAAGGCACCAATGGTGAGAAAGGCTCCTCCAACAAGCGCCCCTATAGACCACTTACGTTGCGTAAATTTATCTAAAAAAGCCCATAGTTTTGGTGCTTGTTTTATATCGTAGCCCGCACTTTCATTAATAACACTGCGTTTAGCAGCACGAGGACTCACACCCACATATGACAGCAAAATTGGTAATAAAATAAGGTTAGTAAACACCAAAACGGCCACACCAATTGAAGCAGCTACAGCCAATTCTTGGATGACTTTAATGTCAATAACCAGTAATACAGCAAAACCAACCGCATCGGCTAATAACGCAGTTAAACCTGCCAAAAATAAACGGCGAAACGTAAAACGAGCGGCGACAAGCTTGCTATAACCGCGTCCGATGTCTTGCATTATGCCGTTCATTTTTTGAGCGCCATGGCTCATTCCGATGGCAAAAACTAAAAATGGGACAAGGATAGAATACGGGTCTAAAACATAACCCAATGTTGGTAGGATACCCAGTTGCCAGACCACCGCTAATATTGACGCAGCTACAACTAGCAACGTAGATCGAACACAGCGTGTGTACCAATAAACCATACCCGTAGCGATAAGCACGGCAAGAGCAAAGAAAGAGAGTACAGCCTCAACCCCTTCGATCAAATCCCCCATTACCTTAGTGAAACCGGTAATATGAACCTCTACACCTTTGTCTTGGTATTTAGTTCTCAGGTTTTCTAAAAGATCAGAGTATTTAGCGTAATCCAACGGCTCGCCAGTAGAGGCTTCACCTAAAAGCGGCATATAGATGATCGTTGATTGACCATCAACGGCGATTAGCTGCCCTATTTGACCTGAGCGCGCTACATTGTTTTTTAGCTGATCAAGGCTGGCAGGCGATCCGTCATAATCGTCTGGAATAACAGGCCCGCCATCAAGACCTTGCTCTGTTATACCTATCCAACGTGTCGAAGGAGTCCATAAAGACTTCATCTGTACACGATCGACGCCCGGCAACAAAAAAACTTCATCACTCATTTGGCGTAATATATCAAGGTACTCTGCCTGATAGATCGAACCCTTAGGGTTCACCACGGCTATCCTTAACGCATTACCTAACCCAGTTAATTCCTGCTCATACGTCAAATAGTTTTGTATGTATTCTTGGTTTTCCGGGAGCGTTTTTTCAAAGCTGGCATTAATCGTTAGCTTGGTAGCCTGCCATGCGAAGAAAACAGTCAACAAACTACAAATAAGAATAACGACTATCCGGTTATTGAATAGAACTCTTTCAAGTAATGATCCGGTTTGCGGATCAAACTCAGCAGTGCTTGCTGTTGAGGGGGATGGTTGATACTTCATTTTGCACTTCCTGAATCAAGAGAGATAGCGCCATTAATACTTAGCGCAAGCACATCGCCGTCTGATTTTTCCAAGATAAAGGTCAGAGGCGGTAAAGGTTTCTGATTCACTGGGACAAGGGTCGAATTTTTTAACCGAAGCAATAACCCTGCCTGGTTTGCAAATACCAACTGTCCATCTGAGTCAATTAAGGAGGCGGTAATAGTGGCCGGTATAGGGTTAATTAACTGCTTCCAATTTGCACCGTTGTCCTCTGAGACAAGCGTGTTACCTCGCAAACCAGCAAGCACTATTTGGTTCGCATCTGGTAGCTGAGCGGTGAAAAAACTACCTTCATAAGGCGTTTCAATGGTTTCGAAAGAATCGCCATTATTATTGGATAGAGCCACAAAACCTTGTTCACCGGCGATCAATATCCGATTCCCTTGCTTACGAACACTGTATAAGTGCAAACCAAACGGGTTATCGATCCGGGACATCCATGAATTCCATGTTTGGCCACCATCAAGACTTTCAAAGGCGAACCCATACGCACCCACTACCACTAGGTGCTCGGGGCTAATCAGTAACACATCAAGGAAAGGCTTATCTGGGCCATCATCCATCAAAAAACGAGCCGTTTCAGCGGCTTCTTGATCATCCTTTAATAAGGCATCGGTCAATAGAGACTCAACTAACGTGTTACCGTTTAGCAGAACCTTCCAGCTTTCACCACCATCGGTGGTTCCTAAAACGCTCCCACCATGACCTATGGCGTAACCGGTATGTTCATCAGCAAACGCCACACCGGTTAATGTCACACTGATCGGCGAAGGTACTTGGCGCCATGACTTTGCTTGATCATCGGATAATAAAATAAACCCCCGCTCCCCAACAGCGACCAAGGATTTACCGACATGCGCGCTAGCCAGCAGTACAGAACGTTGCCCTAGTGTGGATATTTCAGAAGGACGTTCGATTGCATCCTTAACAGCAGCGATCGACGCTTCATTCTGACCCAGCAGAGAGACACCCAAAGCAATTATCAACAAACGATGCCGGTTAGGTACGAGATACTTATGCACTAACTTGTTAACAATGTTCATATTTAATTGCCTCCCAACGCCAACTCTGACTTGGTAGAACTGGCTTGGCCCGCAAAGAACCGCGTAAAACAGATTAGCGTAATGGTTCCGAGTACCGCTACCGCTATTCCTATCCCGTGATAACCCACTAACTTAACGATAGTACCGCCCAAAACCGGCCCTATAGCAGCGCCAGACATTATCATGGCGGGCGTGGCTGCTAGTGCTCTACCCGATGTATCCAACTTAGCCACTAGGCCAAAGAAAAAGGGGTGCACAAAAATCAAGGCAGCCACAAAGAAAGCAGCCGATGCAGCATAAAACACAAAGCCGGTGGCATTCATCATGATGTTAGACAAGATCACCTGCAGAATAGGCATTACAAAAAGGACGATCCGTGGCGAAATTTTTTGCTGAAAGATACCCGCACAAACCGCGGCTATAATATTGATTAGCGCCAAAGCAATAAGCACCATGGTTATACGATCGGTGCCAAAATCGCGCTCTTGACCCACTCGCTCCATAAACGCAAAGGTCATCACTTGTGTTAGACCCATCAAGCTAAAGCCTACAACGCCATACCACACACAACTAGGAATCTTAGCGCTAGTCGGGCTCGTTACACCCTCTTTCTCTTGGGCATTTTTGGAATTTAAATCCATTCTTGGGAAAAATAATGCACACATGACACCTGCTATTACCATGGTTACACCAAAAATAGTAAACAGTGATTGCCCGCCCACAGACTGAATAACCTTGGGCGCGATTCCCATGAATAAAAAGCCCATAATCCCCAGAGCGAATCCGGCCATGGCAAATAATCTGTGAGGGTTTACGTAACGGGCTATGGTGCCATGCGCCATGCTCAGTGCGCAGCTTGCGCTTAAGCCGCCCATTGCATGTAAGGCCGCTAATTCTAAATAGACTGTCGTTTTAGAGGCTAAAAAGAAACAAATAGCGCTAACAAAAAACCCAGATGTAGCCACCAAACGGTGATTTAAACGTTTAAATTTAGGGGCGACTGTCAGGCTCGCTAACACAGCTCCCGCTAGGAAGAATGTTACTAAGCCTCCCGCTTCCTGACTGTCAAATTGATAAAAAGCCACCAGCACCCCAACCCACAGTGGCATGGCGACCAAGTCAATCATGCCAGCACAATGAGAAATCATTAATGTGGCATTACCTTTAAACCCAAAACGAAAGCTCATAGCAAACCTCCTAGAATAGAGGTAATACTGGTGTGATCCTTAAAAGAATCAGCCCTACACTTCACAGACATCATCAACATATTCTTATCATCCACTTTGTTTATTGTTATCTTGTGGCAACAGTCATTTACTGTTGGAGGCTTCTTTTTTTAAGGTAGCCAGTGCATCCCAAGCTACCTTAAACAGCCTATTTCAGATCTTTTTTTATAGCTATTTGGTTCTTACTAATCATAATCTCCATTGTGTGGTGTATCTTTGCCCGGCGACCATTTTTCACGGTAGCGCAGTAAAAATGCTTGCGATGCGTCCGCACCCATAGGCGAAGTACGCGGCTCCCAGTTATGATCATGTAGGTCCATATCTGCATCCATTTCAATATGACACCCAAACGGGCTATTGAAATACCAGAACCAATTAGAACCAAATATATGACGACCAGGCCCCCAAAATGCTTGGTAACCTTTCTCAACAAATTGAGATCCGTTCTGCATTACTTCTGTTGGACCGCCAAAATGGAATGTAAAATGCTCTACACCTTTCATGAAAGGAGGAGCTCCAATTAAGAAGTGCGTGTGATGATCGAGCGTTCCGGCTGGCTGCAAAAACGGCCCAGCTCCCTCAAAGCGGTCGGTGCATCGAAAACCTAAGCGCTCTACATAAAACGCTTCAGCCTTAACTGGGTCAGGAACAAAGTAAACGATGTGTGATAACGTGCGTGGCCTAATCGGGCCCGCTTCAGTATTTATAGCGCGATGATTAACTGGCCTTTGGAAAGGTGAGCCAGGTACATTGGCTATCTCGCCTGATAAATTAACTGCTTTACGCTGTGTTACTTGGAAGCCAATCACAAACCCAGAATCATCAGTTGATTCAATAGAACCGTCAGCCAGCTGACGTACGTCTCGGTCTTTACTCAACTCAACACGAATAGCCTCTATAGTGCTTTCGTCAGCGACACCCATAACCGTCTTACGCATCATACAGCCATTGCCTATGCTGGCAGGCAAGCTATCATCATCAGTATGGGCCAATACAACCGCAGTTCCGTCTAAGGCTTCAAAGCGGCCACCCGCTTCTGTAACACCTACCGGGATTAAGCCGTAATCTGTTAAAAACGTTGAGCATGCTGCCACATCGTCGACACCAAAAATAATGGTTTCTAACCCTACAATCTTCATTTTTATTATCCTTAGGCCGTATGACCTTGTAACGTCTCTGCCACCCAATCCGCGATATATGCTCCTGCATTTGCGGAGTTATCAAAGCTAGAGTGCTGTACCCCGCCTTCACGGTCCGTAAAAATTTTTAGCTCACGCTTTGGGCTATTAATGAGTTGTTCGTAAGTACGATGAGCCCATTTCAAAGGGATCTGAGAATCTTTTTCACCGTGAGTAACAAGAAACGGGACTTTTATGCGATCTAACACACCATCTAGGTGTACGTTTTCAGCAATTTCCATGAACTCATCCATATCTTTTGCACCCCACACCCAACGCACATGTTCCCAATAATGAGGAACAGGGAAGCTGCCTTCTTTTTCAAGACGACGTTTTTGGACATCACGCCAATCATGGTTAGCGCCCCAAACAACACCACAAGCAAAGCGAGGTTCAAATGCAACCGCACGCGGACAGTAGTAACCGCCTAATGAAACACCTTCCATGCCAATGCGTTTAGCATCAATTTCATCTCGCGCTTCCAACCAATCAACAACACGGCTAGCCCAATGCTCGCTGTCGTAGCGGGCGGTTAGCCCATGTAAGCGAATGGCTTCACCCGTGCCGGGTTGGTCCACAATAAGGGAGGAGACACCGCGCTGAGCTAGCCAACGAGGCATGCCAACGCGGTATTTCATTTCTTTGGTTGAGTCCAGACCATTCACTTGCACCAAGATAGGAGCTTTACCCTCAACACCTTCGGCACGTACATACAATGCAGAAAGATGCTTACCTTCATAAGGAATCTCAACGCGTTCACAGTTTTCTTTTGAGAGCTCAAGTCCCCGCGCGAAAATGCTCAAGAAACGCTGATAAAGCGCTTCACGACCAGGAGAACCATGACCTTGCAGGCGTTCAGCCGTTAAATAGTAGGTAGCGGCGCGGCCATATTTGTCACCCGCTGAAATTAAACGACCCCGTTCTTCATCTTCTGCTGCGAGCTCACACAATTTATCAGCCATGCGCTCCCAGCTTTCACGAAACGCTTTTGAACCCGCGGCATCTTTAGCCTTTGCTGCCTCTTGCAATGGCGCACACATTTCTTGGATTTCACCAATACGAGCGCCCATTTCTAAGGCAAGGTTAATGGATAAATCCCAAGGGTAGTTGGTAGGGAAATAACGAAACATAAAAACTCCAAAAAAGTGAGACTAAAAGGCGTAAAAGCTTCAGGATAAAATTTGTGTTTGAAAGCCAAGGAAAACCTAGGAAGCAACGTAATCACGAAGGGGGAGATGAAAACGTTACAACCTAGATGTATTTCACTACTAAACTAGCTCAGCTTTATCGGGTACCTTGCCTAGCCAAACCCTGCCCTGTAAACGTTGAGGTTGGAAGGCGCTCAACGGGTCTGCTTTGAAACTTCTTCTCATTCATAACGTTGGCTAGGTAAGCTTCTCCAGAAAGGAGGTTATAGAACCCCATCGTCCGCGCAATTGTTCCTGGGAAATCAGGCATTACATAGTTGAACTGATACAACGTTTTCCACAGATCACCGTTCGAGTCCCAGCGATCTCCCAAGGACGCTTGCCAAGTGTCTTCGTCAACATAATAAACACTGCGCACGGCCTGATGGCGCTTGCCTTCAGCCAAGGTTGCCTCAACCACCCAAACACGGTGCAGCTCCCAGCGAACGGCTTCTGGATTCAAGTGATTGCCGGTGATGAGATCCTCATCGCTATATTGCAAAAAGCGATTCATGTTGTAAGGGATCAGCAGCTCTTTTTTGCCTAATAACTTCCAATTAAAGAGCTCTGTTTTACCCGAGAAAACGCTTAACTCATCAAACGACATCAGACCAGCTGTCGCAGGGGTTGGCGTATCGCAACAGGCATTGGGCAGCTTACGAACACGTCGCTGACCGGACAAATAAACATAAGATTGGCTTTTGTCAGCATCTATATTTGTACGACCGACTATTCGCTCACCAGCACGGATTGGCGGGCCATAGTTTTCTAAATTAACTTCCCAAAAGTAGCCATCAAAGCTGTCACTACTGCCGTCTTTAAAGTAATAAGGCATTTGGTTTTTTAGAAAACCATCAGTCGTTAATACAACCTTGCCATTGGAAGTAATTTGATACTGATTGATTTCAGTTTCCCAGCTACTTCCTTTCCACGACAGACGGTGGTTGTTAATTACTTCCAAACCACTTTGTGGAATTGGGAATGGAACCCCCCCATAGGCCCCAGAAATATTATGGCCGTCTAGGGTCGCTTTTTGCGCATTCTGAGCCGTGAAGTCGTAAACCCAATCTGGAGCCACCGCCGTTCGATGCGTAGGATAAACATCAAGCCGATAAGAGTCGGGATACTTTTTCAGCATTGCTTTAATGCCATCGCTCAACTTATCTGCATACTGATCCATATTGCTGAACGTAACCGAATAAAGGGGTTTTTCATCTTTAAAAGGATCTGCCCGCTTACCTCCTGCTACTTCTCCAGGTATTTTTTGGTTAAAGCCCCCTGTCCATGCAGGGATAGATCCGTCAGCATTGCCTGCTTTTTCAGCCCCAAAAGGGGTTAGATCAGCCCCTAATCGCGCCGCTTCTTCCGGGCTAACAGCGGCGTGAGCCATCATTGAAAAACAACCTAGTACCGTAGATGCTACAAGAACACTAAGAGGATGTTTTTTATTGTTATTCATTGCATTCTCCAAAATTAGAAAGTGGTGCTTATAGAAGCGGAGATAAAGTTTCGGTCTTTAAGAGCCTGTTTATATTGAGCTTTTGGTGGTGAGCCCTCGTCATCCAAGAAGGCGCCTTTCGGGCCATAATAAGAAACGAAATTCAGCGAGGCATTCCATTTATTCAAGTACAATGCATTCACGCCAATGTTGATATCGCCGCCGCCATCAACACCAAAAGCAGGCCCTATAGCAGAAGATTTACCCCAAGTACGGCTAATACCAATAGACGGTGTTAAATCCAGCCCATCAAATACCTGCCTATAGGTAGGTCGATAAACGAGTCTCATACCAATAGCTGATTTATCAGCATTAGTGTTTAACATGTCTGCATTTTCAGTTGTTTTAAGGCGGGTATTCCAAGCAATTTCACCAAGAAAAGAAGCTTCCTGAGCAATAAAAGAAGGTACGTTCGCGATCCAGCTAAACTGCGCATGAGCGGTTTCACCCACGGCGTAGCCTGGGTTTTTATTGTTGTCGTACTGGTTAGGTACGTCGAATGTCTGACCTTTACTGGCTAATGGAGTGTTACGACGATACGAAACCTCCCCGGCCAAACTCCAACGGCCCACGGTTTTTGCAACACTGAAACCATAAGCTTCAATGTTTTCAGCAAATACCCAGCGGTAAGTACCCGAACCTGGGCCTGTCGGCATAAAGTAGTTATTACTCGGAGCGGCTGCATGATAACGAGTAGCATAGAGACCATAGTCAGTCTCAGTATCAAAATCTGAATAGCGCAACTGGATACCGTATTGCCCTGAATCAGATGCATCCATATCGTGTTCATTAATAAACGCAAAAGGACCAAAGGTATTAATTCGCTCGCCTTCTAATGCATCACCTGCCGACAAAAATGCGCCTGCCGGTAACAAACGAGATTTTTCCCACTCATATCCAACATAAGCACCTAACGACATAGATTCTGATAAAGGAACATCTAAAGACACTTTACCGGTAGGACGGAGTGTTTCTTTGAATTGAGAATTTGGGACAGATGATAACTTAACGACATCTACAGGCCCTTGACCACCAGCAATGCCATTACCGCCATAGAATAAACTTTCACCCCACAGCAAGGTGTGCCGACCAATTCGGATCGTCCCATCCATTCCATCTACAAAAGGGAAGCGTGCATACACGAAAGCATCTAGAATTTCGGCATCACCCCCCATCACCTCTTCTGCCTTGTCGGAGAATTCCTTCGCGGGTGTATGATTAGATGTGCCATCTACATTGTCGTTATCAGTCGAACCATGGTAGACATCATCGTACCAAGCAGCACCAGTAACGCGCACACCAAACCTATCTTTATACGAAGCATCAAACTGAGTTAATAAATCGAGACGGTTAGACACCATGCCTTTATCAAAGTTATTGTTACCATCATTTTGGTTTTTATTAGAGTCACCATCAGTTAAGGCCGCTGAGGCATCTTTAACACGAAATGATGTACTGTATTTGATGGTGTTATCCAAACTAATTCTAAGGTCAGGGTTACCTGTCTCAAAATTAAAGGCGTATGCACTGCTCGCACTTGAGGCAATAGCTAAAGCAACTAACTTTAGCCTAAACGGCGTTTTAGTCATTATATTCACCTGCATTCCTCTGTATTTTATTTTTATCATTTAGGAAGCTTACAATTTAATTGACTTCAACCTTTCAGAAAAACCCTTTAAACTGAATCAACCATTCGATACCATCGAACGATAAAAATAATAAATTCGGAGTTTTTTCATGCGTTTTAAAAAACTTGATCTCAATTTGCTAGTAGCATTGGATACACTTCTTTCTGAGCAAAGCATCACGAAAGGTGCGCAAAAGTTAAACATGAGCCCATCCGCGTTAAGCAACTCCTTATCTCGGCTAAGGGAATACTTTGAAGACGATTTACTAACGCAAATTGGTAGGAAAATGGTGATTACCCCACTGGGCGAAAACTTAAAGGTGCAAGTACGTAATGCGCTGTACAACATAGAAAGTACTATTCTTATTCAACCTAGTTTCAACCCCCAAACCACCGACCGCATCTTTAGCATTTACTGCTCAGATTACACACAAACAGTTTTGGCCCCGCATGTGTTAGAACTTGTGGGCAAACAGAAAAGTACGGCTCGTTTTGAGTTCTTAGCCCAAGTCGAAAAGCCTGACGAACAACTCGAGCAAGGCACAGCTGACTTATTAATCATCCCTTCAAACTTTGTTTCCAAGCAACATACCAGTGAGGTACTACACGAAGAGGAGTTTGTTTGCGTTGTATGGAAGCACAGCCAAATAGCAAAGGGAGAACTCACACCCGAAAAATATGCAGAAGCCGGTCATGTTTTGATGCGACCCGCTGCTGTTAAAAAGGACTTCTTTGAAACCGTTTTTGCGCCAAAATACAATATAAATCGCCGATTAGTGGCTACCACTTCAAGCTTTGCGTCTCTCCCTGCCTTAGTGATTGGTTCTGAAAATATTGCAACGATACACGCGAGGCTGGCCCAAAAAATGTCAAAAGTTTGGCCTCTGAAAATACTGGCATTACCCTTTGATATACCACCGATGAAGCAGTCTGTTCAGTGGCATCAGTATAGAAATAATGACGAAGGATTAATGTGGTTGATTCAAACGCTAAGGGAAGCAACAACCAATATGGACTTAGAGCAAAAGGTCTAAAGCGCCCTAGGGATAGACGCTACGCAACCGGCAACCTTGAGTGGACGAAAGCAGTTAAGAATAAAATCGTTTCTTAATTTCTTGCTTTACTTTTTTAATAGGTAATTGATGGTGCAACATCTCTAACGTGTCGGCCATGCGTGGAACAGCGTGGGAAAAATGGACTTTAAAACCTTCACATAAGTAATTGCGATTTTGACGTCCATCGCTAGACACTTCAAACCGATGCTTAGGGCAACCGCCATGACACACATGGCGGACCTCACACGCTAAGCAGTCCGTACTAATATTAGTCAATTTATCTTGTCCAAACTGGAGATTTTGCGGCAAATTGACTAAATCAATTAACGACGTTTGATTTACATTACCCAGCTTATGTTCTGGATATACGTAATGATCGCACGAGTACACATCACCATTGGATTCCATTGCAAGTCCATTGCCGCACGTTTCGCTAAAGACGCAAGCGCCTGGACGCCCCGCCATTTGGCTCATCGTTTGCTCAAAGTTCATCACAAATATTTTCCCTAGATCATTTTTAATCCAGTGATCAAAAATCGCATTGAGAAATGAACCATAAGCCTTAGCAGGCACAGACCATTCGGCCAAGTTTGACTCGCCGTTGAAGGTAGGCTGGATCAGTGTAAGTCCGTTACTGTCGGGCAAAATCGCTTTGCGCTCTACTAAAGGAATGAACTGCATGTATTGGCTGCCAATACGCTTAAGAAAAGCATAGACATTTAAGGGACGTTTCACATTTTCGGCATTTACAACTGTGAGGGTATTAAAATCCACCTGATATTGTTTGAGCAACTCAATACCTTTAAGCGTTTCGTCAAAAGTGCTTTTCCCTTTACGCGATAGACGATAGGTATCATTACTAATCCGATCACCATCAATTGATATACCAATCAAAAATTGGTGTTCTTTAAAAAAAGAGGCCCATTGCGCATCAATTAACGTCCCATTTGTTTGCAACGAATTTACAATGCGTTTAAAGCCTTTGTATTTTTCTTGAAAATCAACTGCTTGACGAAAGAAATCAAGACCAAGCAAGGTCGGCTCACCACCTTGCCACACAAACTCAACAACCTCGCTTTTTTGGGATTGAATCTGATCACGAATATAATTCTCTAATGTGTCGTGATTCATGCGCCATTGTTTTTTCCTATTTGGATATAACTTCTCTTTTTCCAAATAGAAGCAATAAGAGCAATCAATATTACATACCGAGCTGCTCGGCTTAGCCATCACGCCAAAGTTATTAATTCGCACCATCAGATCAATCCCGTCTGTATCAAGATATTAACCTATCGCCCATTTGCCGAAGAGGCATGTTCTAACACATTATTATCACGAAGATAAACTTGATAGGCTTGTTTCATCTGCTCGACAACCTCAGGATGAGTAGCCGACAAGTCCCGAGTTTCCGCCCTATCCGTGGATAAGTCGTACAGTGAAAATGGTACATCTTTCCTGAAGACTGGCGTTTTCGATAATGGAGCCTGCTGGGCTAATTTCCAGTTATCCTTCACAACATAACTAGCACCCATCAATTCGTCAGCAAATACCGTTCCTTCAGGGTGGACTGCAGAAAACGCTTCAGGCTTTTGTAAGCTTGAGAGGAAAGAAACTCCTTTAGGCTCAAAAATTTCTTTGCCTTTATACACTGAACCCGGCACATCAACTCCTGCAACGTCTAACACCGTCGGGAAAATATCCGTTACTTGCAAACGAGCATCAGAAGTCGGCCGCTGCTCAGCTTGATGATTCAACTTAACAATCAACGGAGACGCAGTTCCACCTTCCGCACCGGTAAACCCTTTAAAAAAGCGGAATGGCGCCGAGCTCACTTCAGCCCAACGCGGACCGTAAGCGACAACTGAGCCTGGTTTTCCCATGTTCTCTAGCGACTCATCAACTTGTGTCCCCGGTATCGGCAACATAAACGCTGGTGCCGCCTCGGCTCCATTATCAGACATAAAAATAATGAATGTATTATCATATTCACCTATGTCTTTGAGATGAGAAATCAACCGGCCAACATGATGATCTAAGTTGGTCACCATCGCCGCATAAATTTCCATAGCCTTTGCTTCTTTTTGCTGCTCCTCTGGGGTTAGATCGTTCCAGCTTTTCGGACCTATAGCCCCAGGGCTAGGCTCTGATACATTTTTTAGCAAGCCCAGCTCTTGCATCCGAGCTAGTCGTTTTTCTTTAACAACCTCATATCCTTCATCATAGCGCCCTTTTTGCTCATCGATAAAGTCTTGTGGTGCTTGTAAAGGCCAATGCGGGGCAGTGTATGCCGCATACGCAAAAAACGGTTTGCCATCTTCCTGACTCGCATCGATGTAACTTAACAATTTATCCGTAAAAAATTCAGTTGAGTAAAAATCTTTAGGTAACTCTTTAGCAGGAAAAACTCGGTCATCCTCAGCATAAAGAGTTAAATCAAGCGGCGTAGGGATTTGTGGCGGCGCATAGTGAGCTCCCGCTCCGTCAACCAAAGAAAAAGATTTTTCAAAACCGCGCGCATAAGGCAAAGCGCTTTCTTTCAATCTATACCAACGCTTTTGCTTTTGGGTTGGGGCCAACACATCAAAGGCCAAGTGCCACTTGCCGACCATGTAAGTATGATAGCCAGCATCAGACAATAGCTCCGGCATAGTAACCGTCTTCTCGCTTATGTAACCGCGATAGCCGTCTGGTATGTTGTCAAATGTGTATGTATTCGACTGGCCCCACGGAGCACTTAGCGGTTTATCCCTGACAATATTAAGACCAACAACCTCAGCCATATTCCCTAAGCCCGCCAAGTGATGATCAACTCCCGTCATCAAACTTGCACGTGTTGGTGAGCAAACAGCAGCTGTGTGGAAGTTTGTTAGCATTCGACCTGTCGAGGCTAATGAATCGATGTTGGGCGTCTGGATTTCACTACCAAATGCACTTAAATCAGAATACCCCAAATCGTCAGCCATAATGACCAAAATATTAGGGCGTGTATCCTCACTGTTTGATTCAGCTTGCGATGTAGCAGATAAGCTTATTAATGATGCCGCGACTACTCCCGCGCAAAGCTTTGGAACATTGAAACGCGGCTTAAAAAAAGACAACGGGCTAACGCCATTGCTGCGATTGTTATCAATCATAGAATTACCCAGTACTGATGATTATTTATTTTTATTCGCATTAACGCTAACAGAAAAGAAAACCAGAACAAGTCCTTAAAACTGAACTCAAGTATTGATGAAATCGAACCATTATGGATCACGATCTTTAATGGCAGTATGGGAAGGGCAATACATGGAGGATTAAGCGTTGTAAAAGAGCTGGAGCGCTGATAAAAAAGCACAAAAAAGCCTAACTAAAAAACTGATTTCTCAGACCCTTAGTTAGGCTATTTTGAAGTGGTAGCGGGAACAGGATTTGAACCTATGACCTTCGGGTTATGAGCCCGACGAGCTACCAGACTGCTCCATCCCGCATCAACTTGGGGCGAATACTACAGACCAGTTAACCAGTACGCAAGCTTTGTTTACAAAAAGATTACTTATCCAGCGATCGGCCGCTGAATAAGTAATAAACATGCTAACTCAGCTTATGGACACATCTGTCCACCGTTAACATCGAGGATTTGTCCTGTGATATACCCACTGCAGTTATGAGACGCAAAAAATGCAAATGATGGAGCCATTTCTTCTGACAAACCAAAGCGACCAAAAGCAATCGTTGATGCAATTTTCTCTTTTAATTCGTCACTCTTATCTGCATGGAAATCAGTGTCGATTGTACCGGGGGCGATAATGTTAAAACGGATATTATCCTTAGTGTACTCTTTGACCCAATTACGATGAACATTGTGTAACCAAGCTTTAGAAGCGGCATATAAGCTGGCCCCTAAACCGCCACCTTCGCGACCCGCTATTGAGCCAGTACTAATAACCGAAGCCGTGGTGCCTGACTCTGCCGCTGAAGAACGAAGATAAGGGATAGAATACCGTGTAACCATTAATGCCGACCGAGCATTGAGATCCATAACCTTGTCATAAAACGCATCATCAATATCTTCTAAACTCGAACGGCCTCCGAGGCCTCCCGCATTATTGATTAGCACATCAATGCCACCAAACTCCGCTACAAAACTATTTACCAGCTTCTCACATTCACTCGATTGGGTTAGATCCGCGGGAATAAAAATCACATCGCCTTCATTAGCTAGCTCACGTACTTCTTTCAAAGCCGACTCGGCCGCTGGGCTCAAGGCTCGACCATTAATGGCCAATTTTGCCCCTTTATGAGCAAACAATTTCGCAACGGCTAAACCAATACCAGCTGTAGAGCCTGTAATAAGAACTCGCTTACCTACTAAATCACCAAACATTACATACTCCTTAATTTATTTTTATTTGTACTACAATATGGCTAATATAAATTTAAAATTTTCAGACTACAAGCCATTACCAGGACAAATCGATTTTTTTTATTATTTTGGCAAAAAAGCAGAAGTTAATGGTCTGCTGGGTACTAGCGCTCCCACAAAATACCTGATTCTTATGGCTAGAATTCAGATTTAAACATACAAAAAGTGCGGGAAATTAAGGGAAGGTACGCACTCCTGTGCTAAAATTTGTTAGCTATCTTGGCAATTTGTGTTATTTATTGACAAAAAATTGACTGCTACCTCCCAGTAAAGGACATTATGACTAATAATTTCAGTACCATTTCCACCTCGTCAAGAAGTTTGCATGTGCAAGTTGCACGTACAATTGCGCGTCGAATTTTATCGGGCGAATTAGCTCAGGGGTCTATAGTTCCTAGCGAAATGGCATTGTGTGAGCAGTTTGGTGTAAGCCGAACAGCACTGCGTGAAGCAATAAAATTACTAACTTCAAAGGGTTTATTAGAATCACGCCCTAAAATTGGCACTAAAGTTGTTAACCGGGCTTATTGGAATTTTTTAGACCCTCAACTCATTGAGTGGATGGAAGGCCTTAGTGACTCTGAAGAGTTTTGTTTGCAGTTTTTGGGGCTAAGACGTGCTGTAGAACCTGAAGCCTGCGCATTAGCTGCAGTTAACGCAACGGCTGAACAACGAATAGAGCTGTCGGAAACCTTTCAAAAAATGGTCAAAATCGCAGAAAATTTTAACCAGAAGGCTTGGACAGCGGTCGATTTGAAGTTCCATCGACTAATCTTTAACTCGACCAATAATGACTTTTACCTCCCCTTCGGTAACATTCTTACTACCATGTTTGAAACGTTTATTATTCACTCTTCCAAAGATGGGGATGTTTGCCTTGATGAGCACCGGTTAATCTACGAAGCTATTATGGCGGGCAATGCAAAGCTTGCTAAAGAAGCCTCCCTAGATCATCTCCAATCCAACAAGCACCGGCTTCCAGAAAAGAGCATCGCTTAACACGCCTATTTACCCTATCAAGCCTTTTAATCATCTCTACCAAACTGTTTTAGAAGGCTTTTTTATTCTTCCCCTCCCCACGCCCTTTCAGCTTAAGTGCAACTTGGTGTAACCCCTTCGCGCCCAACACGGTTTACTGCGTGCAATGAGGCTCGTTCTCACATCAATAAATATTATAAAATAATACAATAACACTATTGTGAATGTTCGATAGATACGGTAAAACTTTATACCACTCACTATAAAACTGCTTTTTGTAAGCAACTAATAAAAAAAAGAGGACAAAAATAATGAGAAAAACTCTTATTGCATCAACCGCTATTGCCAGTCTGATTTTTTCCGGTTCAGCCTTGTCTGCTTGGACGGGATGGAACATTCACAACAAGGACTACCCGATTACGGATGCCCTTGAATCTTTCATTAAGAATGCAGAAAAAGTAACCGATGGCCGAGTATCCGGCACCTTGTACAACGGTGCGGTACTGGGAAGCCAAGGCGATGCAATTCAAATGATGCAAATTGGCTCAGTTGATTTTGCAGGCTTTAACCTTGGCCCTATGGGTACAGCGATTCCCGAAGTTAATGTGCTTTCATTGCCGTTCATTTTCAAAGACGTAGATCATATGCACCGTGTCATGGACGGTGCTTTTGGTGAGCACTTGAGCGAAGCTATGTCTAAACACGGCATTATTTCATTGGGCTGGTATGACGCCGGGGCTCGATCGTTTTATAACCATGTAAAACCGATTGTTAACCCGAGTGATGTGGAAGGAATGAAGTTTCGAGTCATGAATAACGAGCTGTACGTTAGCATGATCGAATCCTTAAAAGGCAACGCGACTCCAATGGCTTTTAACGAAGTGTATCAAAGCCTAAAAACAGGAGTAGTTGATGGCGCAGAGAACAACTGGCCGTCATACGAATCCACTAACCATTACGAAGTCGCCAAGTTTTATTCTAATTCTCAGCATTTGATCATCCCTGAATGCTTATGTGTGAGCACTAAGGCATGGGGAGCACTCTCCGAAGCAGACCAAGCCGCTCTTAAACAAGAGGCCACTAAAAGCGTCGCTATGCAACGTGAGCTTTGGAAAAAACGCGAAGCAGAAAGCCGCCAGTTGGTAATCGACTCGGGCGTTCAATTCAATGAAGTAGCTGATAAGGCCGCGTTTTCTGAGGCAATGAAACCCGTTTATGCTCAAGCCATTGAAGCGATACCTGAACTGGAACCTTTTATTAAAGAGATTCAGAGCATCGATTAGGCGTCAACTAGCGAGAATGTAAGAAACGACATTCTCGCTTTTTTTATTTTGAGACACATCATGAATAATAAGAATATTCTGTATGTATACGACAAGCTACTTGTATACATAAAAAGGGTTGCCAACATTGTCTCTGGCCTAGCAATGATTACCTTAGTGTTTTCATTTGCATGGTTAGTTTATGGTCGATATGTTCTAAATGACACACCAACATGGGTAGAACAACTCTCTTTGCTTCTCGTCATTACCATTAGTTTTCTCACCGCAGCGGTGGGTATACACGAGAGAACGCATTTGAGTGTAGATATTTTAACGCAGATGCTGCCTGTATCTGGTCAAGCTATGGTGGGTATCGCCGCTGATATCATTATGGCCATTTTTGGATTGCTTATGGCAATCAACGCCGTCGATTTAGCGGAGTTCGCTTGGTCAAAGAAAATCCCGTTACTCGGCATAAGCGATGCCACCCGCTACTTCCCCGTTATTATTTCTGGCTCATTAATATTTGTTTTCTCCTTAGATCGAGTGGTCAGAACTATTCACCACCTAACTCGCACCAAACCTCTTAGCCAGGAGAATAATTAAAATGGGCTTAGCTATTTTATTAGGTGTTTTTGCTGGCGTGATGTTAATGGGGGTGCCTGTCGCATTCGCTTTAGGCATCGCTGCTATTTCAGCATTCATGTACGAAGGCTTACCGCTAATGGTCGGTTATCAGCGGATAGTCGCAGGTATGTCGACTTTTGCGTTACTGGCCGTACCTTTCTTTATTTTTGCGGGCGAACTCATGCTTCATGGAGGCATAGCAGCTCGACTTATTCGCTTTGCTTCTTCCTCGGTCGGCTGGATGCGTGGAGGACTTGCGCAGGTCAACGTATTCTCTAGCATGTTATTTGGGGGAATTTCAGGCTCTGCCGTCGCTGATATATCAGCGCTAGGCTCCCTCCTTATACCGGTCATGAAGGAGAAAGGCTACGATGATGATTTTGCTGTCAACGTTACAGTAACGTCCTCAATTGCTGGGATCGTTATACCGCCTAGCCATAATATGATTTTATTTGTAGTTGCTGCAGGTGGAGGCATCTCAATATCTAGCCTATTTATGGCCGGTATTGTCCCGGGTATTTTGATGTGTTTATTACTCGCTTTTGTCGCGCGCTGGATAGCCATCAAAAAGAAATTCCCTACTGAGCCTTTCGTTGGATTCAAGATTTTAGCGCTATCATTTTTAGCTTCAGTGCCCGGCCTAATAACCGCGATTATTGTGGTTGGCGGTACATTATCTGGCGTCTTCACCGTAACAGAGTCAGGAGCTATTGGTGCGGTTTACGCCATGATTGTCGCGTTCTTTGTTTATCGTTCGATGACGGTGAAAGCTTTTTGGGCTGCCGTGTCAGGGTCAATAAAAACTACCGGCATGGTAATGATTTTGATTGGCTGCGCTTCAGCGTTTGGTTACATGCTCGCTTTCTATCAAGTACCTGCCGTGCTGTCTAACCTTATCACTTCCATATCGGATAACCCGATTGTCATCTTGATATTATTAAACCTATTGCTACTGCTTTTAGGCATGATCATGGATATGGCTGCCCTTATCCTCATTTGTACACCGATCTTCTTGCCTATCGTAGTGGGCTTCGGCATGGACCCCGTCCATTTTGGCATTATGATGATGATGAATTTAGGGCTTGGGTTATGCACACCGCCTGTAGGCTCTTGTTTATTCGTAGGCTGTGTTGTGGGTGGCGTGACTATTCAAAAAGCAGTTAGGACCATATGGCCTTTCTATTTAGCCATGCTAGCTGCGTTGCTATTAGTGACCTTTATACCTGCTATTTCCATGACACTGCCAAATTGGCTGGCCAACTAATCTAAACGGTGACTCCTCTCCACCTCCTTTAGCCAGTGAGCCTCTCACTGGCTCTTTTTTGGATAAGAAGAAGGGCTAACCAATGTTAACAAACTATCCACAGCTACTGACTAATTGCACTAATACAGAAATCAATCTCATTAGCTGCATAATACTTAAGCGAAAGAAAACGACGGAGGCTAGATGTGAGCCCTTTTTTTAATTCACAACAACATACTTGGGATGATTTGGGCGGCGGTATTAAACGTAAGATTGTCGGTTATACCGACAGTTTAATGGCCGTCCATGTGTGCTTCGAAAAAGGAGCTATCGGCACACCTCATGCCCATGAAATACACGATCAAATCGGTTATGTCGTCGCAGGCAGTTTCGAAGCAGAAGTTAACGGACAAAAACAAATCCTCAAAGCGGGTGACGCTTACATTGCCCATAAACACTTTATTCACGGGGCTGTCGCGCTCGAAGACAACAGCATATTACTGGACGTTTTCTCTCCATTACGTGAAGACTTTCTTCTTGACTAAATTGGCTATAGGTAACTTATGACAACATTAACTATTGCCTGCATCGGCGAGTGCATGGTTGAACTACAAACCAAAGAAGGTGATATAAAACAGTCTTATGGTGGAGATACGCTAAACACCGCTGTATATCTATCACGACTTACAGCCCAGCACGATATTCAAGTCCACTATGTCACTGCATTGGGTATGGACCCTTTTAGCCATTCAATGATTGAAAGCTGGCGCCAAGAAGGCATTAATACCGATTTGGTCATGCGCTTAATCGACAAATGCCCTGGCATTTATTACATCGAAATCGATCATACCGGTGAAAGAAGCTTTTACTATTGGCGTAATGACTCAGCGGCCCGTTATTTATTTTGTCAAAAAGAAACCCCTTCTTTGTTGCAACAACTCATGCACTTTGATGCACTGTATTTAAGCGGAATTTCATTAGCTATCTTGTCAGAGCAAGATAGGGAAACACTCCTCACCTTTTTGAGCAGCTATAAGGCACATGGCGGCAAAGTCTTCTTTGATAACAACTTTCGCAAACAATTGTGGCCATCAAAGGAGGAAGCGATTTATTGGTATAATCGCGCGCTACAAGTGACAGATACCGCCCTGCTTACATTTGATGATGAGATAGAAATATACGGCGAGCATGCAATCGATGCTTGCATTGAAAGATCGCTTAACGCCAATGTACGAGAAGTGATCATCAAGCGTGGCGCCGACAATTGCTTCGTGGTAGTGGAAGGCAACGTATCAGAAGTACCTGCGTTAAAAGTAGACAACATAGTCGATACGAATGCCGCTGGTGACTCATTTAACGCTGGATTTTTAAAGACACGCTTATTACAAGGAACCGCCGCCGATGCCGCCGCATCGGGTCATAAGCTTGCATCAACCGTAATACAACATAAGGGAGCTGTTATTCCTAAAGCGTTCATGCCTAAGCTCTAACCGCCAGTTGACTCTAACTAGCACCCTACCTTTAGACACAAAAAAGCCTAACTAAATGACTGATTTCTCAGACGCTTAGTTAGGCTATTTTGAAGTGGTAGCGGGAACAGGATTTGAACCTATGACCTTCGGGTTATGAGCCCGACGAGCTACCAGACTGCTCCATCCCGCATCAACTTGGTGCGAATACTACAGAGACTTTTAGCGATACGCAAGCACTATTTATCAACATCACCCGTGGCTTGAGGCTCGCCATCGTCATCCGGTCTATTAGCACGGCGGATTTCCTTTTTCTGGCATTCCACTATAAGCGACGTTATCCGGCTAATGTCTCGCTCACTGGCATTCTCGAACTCACCGGCATATTCTGGTTTTTGTTTACGAATTAAGCGCAGATCACATTCTATTAAATAATCCCTGTCTGTCGTAAATGCGAGCTGTATTGGGTAGATTTCTTTCTTGGCATCACCGGGGAACAAAAACGCAATACCGTGAGCTGAAATATTGATAATTTCCATACTAATACCGGCAATTTTTAGCTCAACAGCATCATCAGCATGAGGCGTTACCCTGAAATTGCGGCGCTTTGCATCTTCATCAATATCGATTTCGATTTTAGGCTTCATGGCTCCTCCACCTTTTCTAGTACAAACTCTATACGCCTATTTTCTGCTTGGCCATCCAGTGTGCTGTTGGAAGCCAACGGCATTGAATCACCATATCCGGTGGCAGTAACCCGAGCTGGCTGAATTCCTCCGCGCATAAAATAGCGTAATACGGTTGTTGCACGTACAGCAGATAGTTCCCAATTCGTAGGAAACTGAGGAGTGTTGATGGGCACGTTGTCAGTATGACCTTGAATGTCTACGTGATATTCAGGGTACTTTTCTAAAATCTCAATTACGCTATCCATGATTGGCATCATTCCACGCTTAAACGCCGTATCTCCTGATTCAAACGCAACTGAGCCATTCACTTTTATTCGTATTTTCCCATCTTTAGGGTCAGTAACCGTTAAGTCATCTTGCACCCCCATGGATGCAAAAACATCTTTTAAGCTATTGCTGATGTACATTTGATCTTGCAGATCAGTGTTTTCGGGTAACTCAGGAGCTATTGGCTTTTCAGGTTCTGAAACAATCAAATCTGACGGCACCATTTCACTGGGATTTTCAGTTTCTAAGGTATCAGGAGGGGTGATAGTGGGGGCTTTCAGCTCCTCCGGTAATGGAATAATACTACCGCCATCATCACCTAGGGCTTTTTGGAATGCACGTGCCATGTTAGAAAATTCAACTTTTTCAAGTGACGACATCGAGAATAAGAGTACAAAGAAAACCAACAACAGCGTCATCAAATCAGCATAGGTCGTCAAAAAGCCTTGATCAGACTCTTCTGTCACTAGCCGGTTCATCGTCATTTTGTTTTACCTTTTGCCGGAGCTGCTTTATCACTATTGATAGGTTTACGTTCGCGCTCTGGCAAATACGAAGATAACTGCTCATATACATGTGCATAATGATCATTGGTCAATATGCTGATACTGCCCTCGCGAATAATTTCTAAATTAGTCACCTCAAGTACCGTGCGGGCCTTGAGCTTACCGGCTATAGGTAAAAACATCATAGTCGCCATTACAGATCCGTAAAACGTGGTTAACAACGCAACAGCCATAGCTGGGCCAAGCTTATCGGGGTTGTCTAACTCACTTAACATTTGGATCAACCCTATCAACGTTCCCAACATCCCAAACGCAGGAGCATAGGTACCCATTTTCCTAAAGACGTCTTGCACCGCAAAATGCCTAGCCAGCAGGGAATCAATTTCATTTTGCAATGTGTTACGAATCACTTGCTCAGAAGCTGCCTCAGACAACAAATTACAGGCACGCTTGAGCACAGCAGAATCTGTCTTTACATCACCTAATTTTAGTAGCCCATGACGATGGCTGATTTTACTCAACTTAATCATAGTATCTATCATCTCAATGGGGTTGGTGTTGTCCCGTGTAAAGACGATGTAGGCTCCTTTAAAGGCATTGGTTACATCTTTAAATTGAACCGTCAACAAGGTTGCTGCCATCGTGCCGCCAATGACGATCATTAAGCCAGGCACATTGACAAAAATATCTGCACTGCCGCCAATAAATATAGCGGATACAATTAAGACCAATCCTGAAATAATGCCAACTAAAGAAGCGATATCCATTTAAAACTTTACTCCGCTTTAACGCAGCTCAATGACTTGTGTCTCGACGTATCAATCGGCACCATAGTGACCATGACGATTAATCAGCACACACCTTATTACTTAGGACTTGCCCAATGGCACCATCCCGCATGGTATACAACAGCAGACTCTTCATCCTTAGCGCTTGCTCTTTATTCTAAGGCTTTTACCAGTGTAGAAGGAAACAGTAGCTTTTACGGACTACCATCCACAAAAAGTATTGATGACTGGGCAAAAAGAGCCCACTCCCCCTTTGCTTTTTGCTTTAAATTTCCGCAAAGCATTACTCATCATTCAGCACTCTACCAATGTGATCGGCAAGTCACTGAATTTCTTAACCGAATTGCGCCCCTAGGTGATAAAACGGGAGTACTTTGGTTGCAGATGAATAATCAATTCAGCCCTGAACATCTCGAACGGCTTTCACGCTTCTTTAGCAACTTAGCGCCAGACTTCGAATATGGTATAGAAGTCAGGAATCTCGGTTTTTTTGATAAAGCCGATAATGAAAAGCGCTTTAATCAAATATTGATGCAGCATGGCGTTAATCGTGTCAGCTTTGATACTCGCGCACTTTTTGCCCACCCCAAAAATGACCCTGTTACTCAGGAAGCTTTTCGAGCGAAACCTCGTATGCCAGTGCACGTTATCGCCACAGGTAACAGCCCTTTTATTCGTTTCATTACACCTTTAGATATCGAATTAGGCTATGACTATTTAGCTCCTTGGATAAAAAAAGTGGCTGGGTGGATTCACGAAGGGAAAAAACCTTATTTATTTTTTCACACTCCCGACAACCAAGCCGCGCCTCAACTGGCGCAGTATTTTAATGAACAACTGAAAGCTTTATGCCCGCAAGTGCCGAGCCTTCAACTCCCATCACATACGTGGTTAAACAATACATCGCAGACGGAGCTATTTTAATGACACTCTTTTACATTATGGACCCTATGTGCAGTTGGTGTTACGGCTTCCACCCGAGCATTAATGCTATTAGAGAAAAGTGGCCTCAACTGGATATCCAATACATTACTGGTGGTTTAGCACCGGACTCAGATGAACCTATGCCAATGGAAATGCAAAACCACCTGCGTTCAGTCTGGCAGCAAATTGAAGCTCGTACCGGTGTTTCATTTAATACAGAGTTCTGGGATACATGTGCGCCGCGCAGAAGCACATACCCCGCCTGTCGTGCCGTCAACATAGCCGCACAACTGCTCGATAATGGAGCCGCTTTAATGACGCAGGCAATACAGCAGGCCTATTATCAAGATGCGAAGAACCCTTCCGATAACAGCACTCTGATCGCCTTGGCCGTATCCATAGGTGTTAATAAAGAGGATTTTAGTGCAGCGTTAACCAGCCAAGAAGCCCAACGCACTCTAGAAGAAAATATCGAATTTGCTCACGCTTTGGGCGCTCAAGGATTTCCCGCCCTTCGCTATGAGGACAAAGGCCAGTATTACAGGGTCAGTGATGGGTATGTCGCCCCAGAAACAATTATCAAACGCCTCGAAAACCTAATTCAATAGCACTACTGCATTCAACAGGCATAAAAAAAGCGGAAGCCATAAATGACTTCCGCTCTTGTAACAATGCTTTAGCTAACGATTAGCTACGAACAATTGATACGTCTTCGGCCTGTAAGCCTTTATCACTTTCACGTGCATTAAAACGAACACGCTGACCTTCACTTAACGAACGATGCCCACGACCACGGATGTTACGGAAGTGAACAAATACATCATCGCCGTTTTCGCGGGTAATAAAACCAAACCCTTTTGACACGTTAAACCATTTTACTGTGCCCAGTTCACGGTCATCATTTTCATAGTCAATGTCATCTTCTTCGTCGTCAAAATGCTCAGCAGCAGACACTGCACCGGCACTTTTCCCACCAAGACAACCAACCAGTTGACTGATTAAAACAATTACAAAACACACACCTAACACCAATGGCGTTAGCCCGATTTCTACTCCAGCAACCGCCTTAAGCAAAACTGGAATCAACAATGCTGCAACAGCACTAGCTACTATACGAATAATTAAGTTACCGCTCATATTTATATATATCTCTTGTCATGATAATTACTATTATAAAAGACGCCACCTTCAAAGCTTAGGCAACAACCGCTCAGATATACAGAATAATACTCAACTATTCAATAGCTTACCCATAAATGAGCTTTTTACTGTAAACTAAAGGCTGATATAAACAGCGATACGGCCATTAAAATGCCAGAAAATGATCAAGAACAACGTATTTCGGATTTAGAAATGCGCGTAGCTTTTCAAGAAGATACACTCGACAAACTTAGCGATGTGATTGCCGAGCAAGATCGTATAATTATTGATCTGCGCCGAGCTATCACTCTCTTGAATGACCAACTCAAAAAAGTGGATACTCGGCAAGACCTTCCATCAGATGAGCCGCCACCACCGCACTATTAAGCAGGTTAACCATTATGCATTTGGTTAAGAATATCAGAAAGTTAGCCATTCACCTGTGGATAAAAACTAACGTCCAAGGGGCCGCATTATTGCAGCCGGATAAACAACGCCTTTATATTTTGCAATCGGGCAGGCCTTCGCATCGTTTACTGCTGCGCAAACATTTGAAGCTCAACTCAAATAAAGTGCCTAACGCGCGTATTTTATCCTTACATGACTTACCGAGCTTACTCAAACGCCTAGAATCACAAGTTGAGAAACTCAGTTTTGATCCTATGGCGCCTGATATCCAGTTAATACCGGTATCGATTTACCATGGTCGCCTTCCCGAGCGGATTAACCTAACACCGCTACAACGCTTAAATCGCTGGTTGCAACGTGAAAACAGCCTAATAGGCCATTGCTTTCAGATTTTGCTCAATGGTCGGCAAACCTTGTTACAACTCGACCAACCTTTATCGCTTAAAGATGAAATACACCGACACCCGCATCAGCCTGCAGGCGTGATTGCCCACCAAATACAGCAAGCATTAGACGCTCACTTTACTAAAAGACGTATAGCCATTAGAGGCCCAGAACTCTCAGGCCGCGAAACCATGCTCAACACCGTGATTAATGCGCCACAAATACGTCAACAAATCGCTCTAATAGCCACCAACACTGGACAGCTCGTTGACGAAGTAGAAAACCAAGCACGACGCAAGCTCGATGGCATAGCGGCTAATCTAAGCCCTTCTACCGCCAAAGTTCTAGAGCCTCTGTTAAGCTTTTTATGGCGAAAAGTTTACAACCGAGTGCATATTCAAGGCACGGAACAACTGCAAGCCTGCGCAGCTAACCACCAGCTTGTGTACCTCCCCTGCCATAAAAGCCATATGGACTACCTCATGCTGTCTTGGGCTTTATATAAACACGGCCTTATGATTCCTCATGTGGCCGCTGGCGAAAATTTAAACGTCCCGGTGTTAGGCAGTATTTTAAAACGCGGTGGTGCCATTTTTATGCGACGCCGTTTTAAAGGGAGTGATTTATACCCGCATTTGTTCAAAGAATACCTTGCCTACATGGCCAACAGAGGGCACTCGCTAGAATACTTCATTGAGGGAGGCCGAAGCCGAACAGGCAGATTACTGCCAGCTAAAACAGGCCTGTTATCGATGACAATTGAAAATTTTGCAAAGTCACCTGACAAGCCCGTAGCGTTAGTACCCGTATGGATTAGTTACGACAAATTAGTGGAAAGCGATACTTACCAACGTGAACTCGATGGTGCTGAAAAAAGTGGTGAATCTTTCCTTGGTGCCATTAAAACCTTACGCAAGTTTAGTCACAAATTTGGCGAAGCAGCGCTGAGTTTTGGGGACCCCATCCTGCTAGAGCAAGCAATTGATACAACCAACGCCATTCGCCCCCAAATCGATACGCTTGGTTTCCAAGTTTTGCAGCATATCAACAGTGCTTTGTACGCTAACCAAACCGCACTGATTGCTACCGTGCTTTTAACAGAATCAAAACTATCACTACCGCGCTCACGGCTCATAGCAAGTATTGAGCAGCTTATCTGTGTGCTTCGTAAACTACCCAATGCGCCACGCCAACTAGCGCAAGGCGATATTAATGAATGGATTGATTTAGCCGTTGAGCGCAATCAATTAACAGCTGACCAGCACATCATTAGCCTAAATGAAGCCCAAGCGCGAGAAATGAGTTTTTACCGCAACCAATTACATTCGTTAACCGTCCTTGCTGGTTGTTATGTAATGCTCGTTAAACGTTACGAAAAGCCTACGCCACAAAACATGCCGCGGCTGTTACAAACTCTTTACCCCTACCTACGGGCAGAATTGTTCTTACCGTGGAAACAAAATCAGACCACACCTGCGTTTAGGGAGCTACGTATTGGACTCGAAGAAAACCAATTGCTGACTCGCGAAGACACGCACCTTAAAGTGGTCGATTCGCATATTAACCGGGTATTGATCCGTACTGCAGAACCTATTCTGATTCGTTATTTTATTGTATTTAGGCTATTGACGGACACAGGGCTATCAACTGATGACTTGATTAGTGAAAGCCAACGTATTGCGCTTAGCATACATCACCACTTTGGTTTTCATTCACCCGAGTATAGTGATGCTAAAATGTTGCAGCTTTTCATTGACCAACTTTTCGAACAAGAAGTACTCACAAAAGCCGATGATATAGTCATGCTGCATGATGACAGTAAGGCATTTATTCGCCGCGCGCGCCAGTTCCTATCAAGCAGCTTAGTGACGTTAGTAGAACGGGAACTACACCGCTATTAACGCTTACCGTTAATAAAGGAGAATGAGGCATTCAACACGATCAAATTACGAGCTACTATCAAATTACGAGCTACTACCAAATTACGTAGCTCGTTTCTATAAACACCACACGCTGTTGGCGCTATAGGCTTTAACAAATGCTTAAGCCAGTTTGCTCAGTGCGTAAATATCGTAACGACTCGATTTACCTTCTAACTGATAACTCGGCTTTCGTTCATTAATAGTGGGGGATTTACGTGGCCGCTTCACAACCACACGGGCAATAGCCTTTTCAATGGCCGCTTCTAGTAAGCCCGAAGCATCGTGATCGTCGCCCACCACATCGCGAAAGATCCGCATCTCCTTCTTTACTAAAGCTGTTTTGTCCGTATGAGGAAACATAGGATCCAGATAGATAACCTGAGGCCTTTGGGCCTGATTCATCTGTGTTATGTACTCGATCGCATTGGCCTGCTGCAGCGACATACGCTGAGCAATATCAGCAACTTCTTCATCTTGCAGGGCGCGCGCCAAACCATCCGCCAACAGTGCGTGAACGACTGGCGAACGCTCTGTCATCGTCACTTCACACCCTAGCGTAGCTAGCACAAAGCTATCCTTGCCTAAGCCTGCTGTCGCATCTAAGACGGTTGGGCGCACCCCACCTTTGATACCCACAGCCTTTGCAATCATCTGTCCGCTGCCGCCACCAAATTTGCGCCGATGCGCCACAGCGCCTGTTACAAAATCCGCCCACACAGGGCCCGGAGCTTTCTTGCCCGTTTGTTGTAATTTAAAGCCCTCAAACGTAACCCATAATAACAATGGGTCAACGGCTTGTTTAACATCACTGACCACACCAACATACGTTAACTGCAATGCGCTAGCTAATTCTTGGGCTGTTTTCTGTAACACGGAATCTACCGCAGCCACCACTGGCTGGCCACTGAACTCATCACCCATATACTAGGCCTTATACATTAGAAAAAATTGAATATACGATAGCAAAAAAAGCAATTTAAGGCTTTTGCCTTAGCCATTTACCCCCAGATTTAACAAAAATAGGTATGATAGTGGCCAGAAAATATCACGCCATACAACGAAGACGCCCAATGGGCCAATGATGAGGTAACTATGAGCGAAAAAATGAACGAAAGCGCGTTAATAGCACTAAAAATTGCGTTTAGTTATATGCCCAAAGCAATCGAGGTTACCAAGTACGAATACGGGGATCGTTATCAAAAAGTCCTAGACCATATTGAAGCCGTCCGAGAAACCCTACTGATAAACGATGTTGATCCCGACGAAGTTGATGGTGATATCAACCCCGAAAGCACGCCTAACTCTTCTTATTAGTTAATAATAAGAATTAGCTGCGCCCTCCCCCACAGCTCTGATAAAAGCAGCGTGGGGGAGCGATTCAATTCAAGCAAAAAAGTAAACGCCTAAGAGCAACACACCTAGAGCGAAGCGGTAAATAACAAACGGTAACATACCAATTTGGTTCAGCCATTTTAAAAACAAGTAAATACAGGTAAGTGCGCTAATCGCTGATAAAACAACGCCCCCCAACACATATTCCCATTGCGCTGTTGTTCCCGTTTGCCACAATTCCAGACCTTTGTAGCTACCCGCTGCCATAATGATAGGGATTGATAACAGGAAAGAAAAACGAGCAGCGGCCTGACGAGTAAAGCCCAACATTAATGCGGCGGTCATCGTTATACCCGAGCGAGACGTCCCTGGGATAATCGCAACGGCTTGCGCAATACCAATCCACATAGCTTGCTTAAACGTGATATTTTCAAGTGGTTCCACTTCGGTACGTGTGCTGTCGGCATACCACAGAAGCGCACCAAAAATCAGCGTTGTACCGGCGATCACTAAAATGGAGCGCCCATACGCATCAATCCAGTCATTAATTAAAAAGCCAAAAATTAGCGCCGGCACCGTGGCAAAAATAACAAACCAAGCGATACGCCCATCAGCCGAATTTTCGCCCTTAAATGAAGCAAAAAAAGCCTTAATCATCGACCAAATATCCTGACGGAAATAAAAGACAACCGCGGCTAATGTGCCCACATGAACACCCACATCAAATGCCAACCCTTGATCTTCCCAACCCAGCAGTTGAGACGGCAGAATAAGGTGAGCTGAGCTTGATATCGGCAAAAACTCCGTTAAGCCTTGAATTAATGCCAATACGACCGTCTGAAACCAATCCATCTATTGTTGATCCTTCTTTTTCCATGCGACATCATCGCGTAAGTACACTGGCAACGCCTCTTCAGGCGCTACCGCTTTTCCCTGCTTCCAATCAGCGACAGCTATACGCACCATATCCGCAGCACTGGGGTACACGTCTTTCTCAATCTGGGTGACAGCATCTGTCAATTCAGATGACATATCTTCTTTGTAGCACCAGCCCGACCCTGCCCCTAACCATGATGAAGCGTCAGCGAGACTTTTAGCGTGGGGTAAACGCACATTGGCAGGAGCATCCACTCGTTCCTCCCCAATCAATTGAGGCAATCCATCGACCTCCTGATAAGCGCCCCAATAAACTTCATTCATGCGCGCATCCAATACAGAAACAACCTGTGGGTAGCCTTTGCGGTGCTGAGCTAAGGCCAACGCCGCCAAAGTGGATACCGGAAGCAATGCAATCCCTGCACCAAAAGCAAGGCCTTGCGCCACCCCTGTCGCAATACGAATACCCGCAAACGAACCAGGACCACGCCCAAAGGCAATTGCATCAAGATCATTCACTGTTATAGAAGACGCCTTCAACAATGCATCTATCATGGGTAACAGCTCTTTAGTATGTTGACGCGGTATTACACGAAAATCCTCATGGATTTCGCCATCCAGACTCAAGGCAACAGAACAAGCGTCTGTTGACGTATCAAGTGCCAGAATTTTAGCCATTAAAATTGCTCCGTTAGTACAGCCAGTATATTACTCACCCTGCATGACACTTTGCGTACGACAAGGTATGTACATATTAATCAGATGATGAGATTAGAGATTCGCCCCAACGCGGCATCAGGGTTTGCTCAATCCCTATTTGCGACAGGATCCGTGCAACCACAAAATCGACCAGATCTTCAATGCACTTAGGTTGATGATAAAAGCCGGGGCTAGCAGGCAATATTACAGCCCCCATGCGGGTAAGTTTCAGCATATTCTCTAGATGAATCTCAGAATAAGGGGCCTCGCGGGGGACCAAGATTAACTGCCGGCGCTCCTTTAACGCGACATCAGCCGCACGCTCAATAAGGTTGTTACTTGCCCCTGTCGCGATAGCCGATAAGCTACCCGTGCTGCATGGACAAACCACCATAGTTGAAGGCGCGCCTGAACCTGAAGCGACAGGCGCCATCCACTGCTCTCGTGAGAACACCTTAATTTGGTTTGGTTTGGCACTCAGCAACTGCGTAAAAAAGCGCTCTTGCTCTGTACTACCTCCAGGGAGCTGCAAGGTAGTTTCGGTCGCAGTAACCACTTTAGCGGCTTGCGAAATCATCACAAACACCTGCACCTCGGCAGCCACTAAACATTGCAACAGGCGTATCGCATACTGAACACCCGACGCCCCCGTGATTGCTAGCGTTACTCGCTGTTTAAAATCGCTCACATCGTACCTATTAATTATTTAAAGACCACACTAATTAGCCAGCGCATTCAGTATCTTCTGATGAATACCGGCAAAGCCACCATTACTCATAACCACTACTTGAGTACCCGAAGGTAGGCCGGTGCACTGCTGAACAATTGAATCTATGGATTCACAGACGTGTTGGTGGGGATGCCCTTCTATCACATCGTCTAATGACCACCCCATACCTGCAGGTTGATACCAAATAACCTGATCAGCGATGGCGGCCGACTCAGCCAAAAGTGCGCGATGAGCCCCCAAACGCATCGTATTAGAGCGAGGTTCAATCACAGCAACAATCGGCTGTTTACCCACACTCGCGCGTAAGCCTGCAAGCGTAGTTTCAATGGCTGTTGGGTGATGGGCAAAATCGTCATAAACCGTCACGCCCGCCACTTCACCAATTTTTTCCATACGACGTTTCACGCCACCAAATTGACAAAGAGCATCAATAGCATGCTTTGGCAAAACACCAACATGGCGTGCGGCAATAATAGCCATTAATCCGTTTGACACGCTGTGCTGGCCTGTTTGCCCCCAACGTACACAACCTTGAAGCTCTCCTTCAAGGTAAATATTGAATGCACTGCCGTCTTCAGCCACCAGCTCCACATGCCAAGGCGTATCGGTTTGCTTAGAAGATGGGTCTAAGGATGCTTTAACAACTGGCGACCAACACCCCATGGACAATACGTCATCCAACGCAGGCTCAGCGTCCGATAAAATGATCTGCCCATTGGCAGGAATAGTACGTATCAGATGATGAAATTGGCGCTGTATGGCCGCCAAATCAGGAAAAATATCAGCGTGATCATACTCAAGGTTATTCAAAACCACTGTCCGCGGACGATAGTGAACAAACTTTGATCGTTTATCAAAGAAAGCCGTATCGTATTCATCTGCCTCGATGACAAAAAACGGAGATCCGCCTAGACGCGCTGACACTTCAAAATTTTTGGGTACGCCACCAATCAGATAACCTGGCTCCATACCTGCATACTCTAGTATCCAAGTGAGCATAGAGGTTGTCGTGGTTTTACCGTGCGTCCCCGCGATTGCTAGTACCCACTTATCTTGTAAAACATGCTCGCATAACCACTGTGGGCCAGACACATAATGCAAGCCTTGATCTAGCACATACTCAACGGCCGGATTACCACGAGACATGGCATTTCCCACCACGACTAAATCAGGAGCCGGTTGCAGGTGCTCAGCCTGATAGCCTTCCATTAGCTCAATGCCTTGAGCTTCTAACTGCGTACTCATCGGTGGATACACGTTAGCATCGGAACCGGTCACTTTATAACCCAATTCGCGCGCTAATAATGCTAATGACCCCATGAAGGTACCGCAGATTCCCAATATATGAATATGCACCCAACAATCTCCTTAAAACGAATGCCTCCAATAATACCGTCATTGACACAAAACCGCGTGGTTTTATCCCGCATTTTTACCCTAAACCCATGATTTTCGCCCATGAATCACGTAAAATCCTTTCATATCTAATCCCAAACAAAGGTAAAAACCCTCATGCAACTGCTTAGCCAGTTTCTACGTCGTCAAGACACTGATGAAGAATTAATGGATCTAATCACCACTTTAACGGTGGCATGCAAGGAAATCGCATTAAAGTTGAGACAAGGGGCGTTGGCCGGTGTATTAGGCACAACGGACAATACCAACGTGCAGGGGGAGAGCCAGAAAAAGTTAGATATTATTTCTAATGAGATTTTGAAAACCGTTCTACTCAACCACACCTTGGTAGCAGGTGTTGCTTCAGAGGAAGAAAGCTGGCCAGTTCCGGGTAACAAAGATGGCCGTTTCTTAGTTCTCTTTGACCCGCTTGACGGCTCGTCCAATATTGATGTGAACGTGTCTGTTGGTACCATCTTCTCTATCCTAGAAGCCCCTGAAGGCGAAGATTTCAGTACTGAGCAGCCTTACCTTCAATCAGGCCGCAAACAATTGGCGGCTGGATATGTTTTATACGGCCCATCAGCTTTGTTAGTACTCACCACGGGCCAAGGTGTGAATATGTTCACCCTGTCACATACAGGCGATTTCTTGCTAACGCATGAAAATGTCCAAATTCCAGAAGAAACACGTGAGTTTGCTATTAACATGTCAAACCACCGTCACTGGGAACAACCTATGCGTGACTACATTGGCGATGTTTTATTGGGTGCTGATGGCCCTCGAGAAAAGAACTTTAACATGCGTTGGATCGCATCAATGGTCGCCGAAGTTCACCGTGTTCTGACACGCGGTGGTATCTTTGCGTATCCATGGGACGCACGCACGCCTAAGAAGCCTGGCAAACTACGTATCATGTACGAAGGTAACCCAATGAGCATGCTGGTAGAGCAAGCAGGCGGTCTAGCCACAAACTGCTACAAAAACGTAATGGATGTCCAACCAGACGACATCCACGAACGTGTCTCTGTTGCACTGGGCTCTTCTAAAGAAGTAGAGATACTTCTTGAGTACCACAAAAAAGGTGTGAGCAAAGACGACTAATCACCGGTAAGTCGTATTCAAACTATCGGATACGGCTTTTATAATCGGATCAATTCCCTCTTAACTGACCTTTTATTTTAAATAGGAAAATACGCATGAGCTTTGCAAAAGTATCTGCGGGTAAAGACGTCCCGAACGACATCTACGTAATCATCGAAATTCCAGCGGAAAGCTCGCCGGTTAAATACGAGATAGAAAAAGACGAAGACGCTCTTTTTGTTGACCGCTTCATGGCTGCACCTATGTTCTACCCAGCGAACTATGGTTATATCAACAACACATTAGCTGACGACGGCGATGCGGTAGACGTTTTAGTACTAACGCCTTACCCTGTTGTACCGGGTTCTGTGATTCGTTGCCGCCCAATTGGTGTGCTTAACATGACAGACGAAGCCGGTGAAGATGCTAAATTGCTAGCGGTACCGCACGACAAGCTAACTAAGATGTATAAAGACGTAAATGACATCAGTGACTTGCCTGAAATGACATTAGCACGCATCAAGCATTTCTTCGAAAACTACAAAGGTCTAGAAGAAGGCAAGTGGGTTAAGCTAAATGGCTGGGAAGGTGCTGATGCAGCTCGTGCCGCTATTATTGAAGGTGTAAAAGCTTACGAAGCCGCTAAGTAAATTACTGGCGCTTGTTAAAAAAGCCTCCTTCGGGAGGTTTTTTTGTACCCAATAATTAACGCTTGATAACCCCATTAAATGACGCTGACAACTTAAGGATCAAATATGTCTAAAAAAGTATATTGCACAGCTCAATTCCAACCTAAAGCGGGCTTAGAAGATGAAGTGTTCGCCAAACTACAAGCACTAGAGCCAAACGCTCACCGTGAAGATGCCTGTATTTTGTATACAGTGACGCGCCACATCAGTAGTCCATTCGCTGATGGCGATAGCTTTCCCATCGTATTTCATGAAATCTGGGCTGATATGGAAAGCTTTGAAGCTCATTGTCAGCGCGAAGAGATAAAAGCCTTCTTTGCAGAGAACTGTGATGCAGAACATGGACCCATAATTAAGTGGAATGTCACCATTTACAGCGACGAACCCAATAATTTTGACGCTCCAATCATACAAAAAAGTTAAATATTAAGGATTTCTAACGAAATCCTTTTATCCACTAAAAATCTCTCTTACAGTAGAGTAACCTGTTGACTGGGCAATACACGGATGGAGCCCTAAGCGTCTCACTATGGAAGGTAATACAGTGTGCTCTATCCCCTCCCTCGCCGTATCCCTCTGCAGGCTTTTTTAAACTTAAATTCGGGCAATACCCCGCTGTTGTAGCCATTCGGTTAGCACCTTAGACAATCTTATATAGGCAAATAACAATGCGGGTTTCGCATTACAACTCTGCCTAATAGGAAGAGACTAAGCGTGTCTATTGTTTGGACTGCGGTCTGCTCCATAAGGAGAACACATGTTACGGAAACGCTTTATTTCACCCCTATTGATAGGTTTAACCTTATCATCGCTGCCAGCTTTAGCTAATGCGGGGAAAAAACCGATGTGTCACACCTTCGAAGGCACCTTTACGATTGCCGTCGATAATCACTGTGACGTCACGAAACTATCTGGTCGCCGCTACTGGTATCCCGATGTCCAGTTTTTATCAGAAGTAGGTGTACCTGATACGTGCTTTACTGGCTCAGTGACAGGCACATTAGGCGGGCTACCCATGGAGGGCAAAACTTACTCAGGGCAAACCGTCAATAATTTCCCAACTCTTGACCAAAAACAACTCTTTACTGCTATCACAGTATTGGACGCTAAAACGATTCATGGTCATCGTTTAGGAAAAATTATATTTAAAGATACAGGGATAGTAGATTTGACCAACTTTCTTGCAAACGAACAGCTAATCGCAACAGCAGGCACAAATTACTTCCAAAATATCACCGGCAGTATCGCCGCTACGGGCAACGAATTTGCAGGTGCCAACTTAAGCGGGCAATTATGCATAAGCTCTAAAAGATAGTAATTTTCCTCTGAGCTGTTGATCACCCGAAACGCTGCTATGCAGGGCGCAAAGCCCTGCTTTTACTAAAAATTGGCAACGACTCTAACTATTCTGATGCTTTGTTTTATCACGTTGGCGGAAACGCTCACAAAGTTCAGCGGCTTGGCTGACGCCCATCAGCGGATGAGACTTAGGCGCTACCGATAAAACGATATCAACAGCGGGCAATGGCGGTAAGTTATTAGCATCGCTTTGATCTGACGTCAGCTCTACTAAGCCAACAGATAAACTTGAACGAGCCATGGCACTAACCCCCAATCCTTTGCGCAGTAGGTTTTTAATAACTGTTGCACTAGGTGTGGCACAAAATAGCTGAAAAGCCCGTCCCCGTTTTTCTAAACCATCAATACTTGCGCTATGGTACTTACAATCAGCTTCATACAAAATTAGCGGTAATACTGGGCGCTTCAACAACGCTTCAAAGCCACCATGCACCCAAACACCGGTATCATGCTTCAACAAGTAGCCTTCTTCTTTTTCGGGAGACCGCGTTAGAATAGCTAGGTCAAGATCGCCATTATCTAACATCAAACGTAATTGAGTACTACAATCACACACTATTCGGATTGATAATGTAGGCACCAATTCGGTCAGCAAAGCCACTATTTCAGGCAACACAGACTCGGCATAATCATCAGGACAACCTATACGTAAAGCCGGTTGCTGACCGCTATCCACTAGCATCCCTAATGCTTCATCATGCGTGGCAATAATACGACGAGCGTAACTTACTAAAACGCGACCAGAATCCGTTAGCTCTAAGTAACGACCATTTTTACGAAACAGGCTTTGTCCTGATTCGTCTTCTAGTTTTTTCATTTGCATACTAATGGCGCTCTGCGTTCGAAACGTCTGTTTCGCTGCTCTCGTAAAGCTTCCCGTATCAACAAATGCGATATACGCCCTTAGCGCCTCAATATCCAATCGTTAGCCTCCACCACAACCCATTCAAAAATCAAATAGATGCTATTAAAACTATTCGTTAGTCGTTTAACTTACAAGCATACACAATGGCTTTATATTTTTTATCACGCAAGCACATTTCAAGAGCTTTAGACGACACAAGGATATGTAACATGGAACTCATCATTGGTAATAAAAACTATTCATCATGGTCATTGCGCGCTTGGTTTATGCTCGCCAGCTTCAACGTCGACTTTGAAGAGACTGTCCTGCCTTTATTCACAGACGAATTCAGGAACAAAATTACAGCCCTGTCACCTACCGGAAAAGTACCCGCCTTGCAGGACGGCGATCTACAGGTTTGGGATTCACTAGCCATCTGCGAATACGTTAACGACCACTATTTAAATGGAAATGCCTGGCCGCACAATTCTAAATCACGGGCTATTGCACGTGCTATCTGCTGCGAAATGCATGCAGGATTTACAGCGTTGCGCAATGAAATCCCAATGAACTGCCGTGCGACTCGCTATGTTGAACTCTCTGAGCAAGCCCAACAGGATATTGCTCGCATAGATGATCTTTGGGCAGCTCTACGCCAGGAACATAAAGCGGATGGACCTTGGTTGTTTGGTGCATTAAGCATCGCGGATGCTATGTATGCACCCGTTGTATCGCGCTTTAAAACTTACGGCATTCCCCTTTCAGCAGAAAGCCAAGCATACGCTGATCATGTACTTAATTCAGAGACAATGCAGACATGGTACGACGCTGCACTTCAAGAAACGTTGATTGTCAAAGAAGACGAAGCGGGTACTGATATTGTACGTTAACGATTAATCATCTTATAAATAGCCATGCATACCAACCCTCAGTGTGGGAAGCTTGCATGGCTATTTCAAGCATTAAGATTGAATTGATAGCTTAGATTTTCGCTTGTCATAAGCGCTCATAATCATCCCATAAGCACTAACCAAAACCACCCCAAGCAAGACACAAATACTGCCTACAATAAAGCTGGTGGTGAGAGTCTCGCCTAACAGCCATGCTCCCATAATGACACCAATGACGGGTGTCATAAACGAAAGCACACCAATGCGACTCGCTAAGTACTGATTAATAAGCCAGAACCAAATCATCAGCGCTAAGAAAGAAACCATTATCGACTGAAAGCCAATACTCAACAAAGCGGCTACGCTCGGATTAAAATACAATTGATCCAGCGCAACAGCACTGCCAGACAACACTAAACAACCAATCACTAACTGATACATCAAGGTTTGCATCGACGATATTCGTGATAACGATGACACACGGATCACTATCGTGGTTAGTCCCCAAGAAGCACCCGCAAGAATTGCCAAAAAATCACCCCACAATACAGCCTTAGGATCATTATATAAGCGGGTATCCGTTTCTAGAAATGCAATTACGATTCCAATAAAAGCAAGCAGAACACCACCCCACTGCAATGGCGCTAAGCGCTCGGACGGCATCATAAAATGCAAAACCAGCACGGTAAAAATGGGCGATGTGTACAAGAACACAACGGCATGAGCAGCCGAGGTATAACGCAACGCTTCGCCAAGAAACACGTACTCCAGCGAAAACAGCACGCCTACTAAAATCCCAGGCTTCCAGCTTCCTTGAGCAAACACCAAAGGAATACGCCGATAATAAATAACCAAACCCACCAAGACGGCAGCGATACCTGAGCGAATAGCGATCTGTAAGATAGGGGATATGTCAGCCGCAACAAATTTTAATGCTATTTGCTGCAACCCCAGCAACAAACAAAACAGTGTCATCAAACCATACGCTTGACCATCTAACGCTTTACGATTATCCATAAACCACCTCGCTTAAGTGAGCTAGCATTATGGCGCTGTCATTTTTAAGACATATAGCTAGAATAGGACAAAACATAATGCACAATAGACACTCATATCGACAATGACGAAAACTCAGCTCACTTCGCCCCTCTATGGAGATCATCTTCCAGAATCAGCCGTATATAGAAGCGCGGTTGTCCCTGCCAATGCCGCTTACCCAGAACACCAACATGCGTGGGGCGAATTTGTCTATTCGTACAGCGGTGTTATGGAGGTTAAAGTGGGGAAAGACCTATATCTTATCCCGCCCCAATACGGTTTTTGGCTACCGGAAGGCGTACGACATCAAGGACTCAATCGCTATGAAGCTCATCACTGTTCCTTATATATCAGTCGGGATCTATTAAACGATATGCCAACCACGTGCTGTGCCTTATCTATCTCTAATTTACTTCGTAACTTATTAGAACACTTACTAGAAACGTCGCCTACACTACCGTATTCTGAGAAAGTTAGGCGCTTCATCTCGGTTATTGTGGATCAGTTATCAGAAGCGCCTCAAATGGGTAGCTACTTGCCAAGCACAAATGATCCGGCTTTATCGACCGTATTAACCTATTTAGAAAACCATCCAGACGCCAATGACACGCTGCACACATTAGCCACCTTGGCCAACACTACCGAGCGTACGCTATCTAGGCGTGCACAACGCGATTTAGGCATGCCCCTTGGTGAATGGCGCAACCGTTTACGTGTCATCAAGGCGATGGGAAAGTTAGAAGCGGGGCTGACTGTAGAAAATATTGCATTAGATTTAGGTTACGCGAGCGCATCAGCGTTTATTGCAATGTTTAAACGGCAAACACAAACAACACCCGATGAATATCGCAAAGTCGTTCAAGGTAATGAATGAGCATTATAATAGCGTTTTATTAACCGTAGCTACGAGCACCAAATGGCCAATTTTCAGCAGTTTTTCTACCAACTTGTCCGCGAAATTTTTACGGTATCGACCACGTTATTCAAAGTGCTGATCCCAGCTATTATTTGTGTAAAAATTTTAGAAGAGCTAGGGCTAGTATATTATATTGGTCTAGCCATCTCCCCTCTCATGCAATGGGTTGGTTTGCCTGAGAGCATGGGGTTAGTGTGGGCCACGACCATTTTTACCAACATCTATGCGGGCTTAATCATATTAGCCAACACGCCGTTAGACACCCCGTTAACAATTGCACAAGTTTCGATACTAGGCACCATGATGCTGCTAGCCCACGCTTTACCGGTTGAAGCGGCCATTGCACGCAAAGCAGGCATCAGCTTGTGGATAACACTCCTAGTGCGAGTCGGTGGTGGGTTATTGCTAGGTATTTTGTTAAATGTGCTTTACAGCAGTGGGGATTACTTCGCCACACCAGCCCATAGCTTGCTACACTTTGAAGTATCTACCGATACCAGTCTAGTGGGATGGGCAAAAGACCAGATCGTCGGCTTATTTATCATTCTGGCAGTCATTTCCGTGCTTCTATTCACTCTAAAAATTCTACGTATTCTGCGTATCGAAAAACTCATCGCTATTGCGCTACGCCCCTTCTTAAAAGTGCTCGGAATAAGCCAACAAGCGACCAGTCTTACACTAATAGGCATTACATTAGGCTTATCATTTGGAGGAGGACTACTTATTAATGAAGCACAAAACGGGAAAATAGCGGCCAGAGATGTATTCACGTCAATAATGCTACTGAACTTACTGCATAGTCTTATTGAGGACACCCTACTCATTCTGATGATAGGTGCTGATTTTTATACGATTTTTTGGGGAAGGCTCATTTTCGCGGTCTCTGTCATTTTTATTATGACACGGCTTTTAGACTTGTTGAGCGAGGAAAATCGGCAGCGCTTTTTCTATCGGTCAGTTGTTAAAAACTCTCCCGGATAAGAACAGTAAGCTCTAAAACTTAGGTTCGGCTCGGTATTGCCTAACAACCTCTGTTACCTCTACGGAATATTCTTTATACCAACGGTTACGCCCTAACCGTTGTGCCTGTTTATGTTCACTATCGGCATGCCAAGCTTTAACGTGTTCATGTGATGGCCAATACGAAACAGCCACTTCTTGATCACCTTCGGTCACGGCATAAAAATCTAAACAGCCATAGTGATCAAACGCCAGTTGTCGCATTTTTGCGGCCATTATTTGATAATCTTCGTCTAAAAATTGTATTTTGGCTCGAAAGATCACAGCAACCATTCTGATCTCTTTATCAGATGAAGTGCCCATAATAACTATTAACCTTTGGATTATTTAGCGGTTAGTAACTCGCTTGTTAAGAGTTTACTCGCCTATAGTGTTTGCAATAGCCACCTGAAATTAGACAGTTAAAGCAACCCAAGCGGCGGCGGCAACCCAAAGCATGCCTTTAGCGAAAAAGAACACAAAGCTCGCACTAGCGGCTTTTTTCCAATTCATTTTTTGTACCCAAATTGGCAACTTAGATATTCTTGATTGCATCGCAACAACCCCTTCTTTCAAAAATGAAAATACTGAAACTAGCAGCTCAAGTAATTTCAATATTCACCGAGCAAAATACATGTTCGGTACTAGTACTATATTGTAGACGTTAATTGTCCAAGCTCTTCTGCTCGCTCGCATCAGAGGCCAGTAAGGACCTATGGACTAGCGCAACAGCTTACTTATTAGACATCATAGGGGAATATGACGATTTAACAAAATAACAATTCACAAGAACAGTGATAGTGTAAAACTATAAGAAATTAATTTCTCAGCAGTTTCACATTAAGAAAGGAAAGCATTAGCATGCCGAATTAAAGGGAAGCAATAAGGAAATAGAGCCCGCATAGTGGCGCATAGTGGCAATAACAAGCCAGCATTTGGCTGATTATTCACGATTAAGCCACTTGAGCAATTGGCTACGTACACTCGTAATTAACAGTGTTTTTACAATCCCCATTAAAGCGCTCGATTGCTTAGGCTGCTCAGCATTTTGAGAAGACTCAAATGCCGGAACTTTCGTTAAAAATCCAATACCAAATGTAATAAATAAGTTTTGGGGCTTAACCATTTTTCGCTCTACGCTACTCACCCAGTCGGTTTTCATTCCAGACGCGATTTGCCGCTTCATCATGGCATGACTTGCATGATGTTTTACGCTTTTTTCAAGGCTAGACAGTGATTCGTCCATTGTATTCCTCTCTAATATTAAGCTGTATCTACAGCCTGACCTTATGCATCCTTATCCATTGCTGAGCTTTGGGTATGCTTGGACGACAACTGGCTCAACGTATTGTTAAATGACAAGTGCGTCGAAGTTTTAAGGAACCATCTCCATAGAACAAAAGCACTGCACAACAAGACGACAGCGGTTATCAAAAGAACAGCAGGCAGGGAGACCCCTGCCTGCCATATCCATACTGAGAGGGAAGCTATGCCGAGTATCCACGCCGACACTAATAAAATGGAGATACTACAAGCTAACGCTAGCATTCTCATCGCGGAACGAACCACTAACTTCGCTTCTAACTGCGCAAGATTAAGAACTTCTGTTCCCCAAGATCTATAGGCTGTAACCACATCTGAAAGCGAACTCCCTTCAAAAGTAGACTGTAGCTCTTCTTCGCTTGTGCGATCACTACCAGACTGAGAGGGTTCGCCCTGCTGGGGTAAACTTTGGTCCTGACTTTGAGTTTTAGCTATATAGGGTTCTGCGTGTGGTGACATGCTGCATCCTCAGACGGAAACTTCAATAAACAGGAACAGTGGACTGCTCTGTGCTGTGGATTACTTTTTACCTAACAAGGAAGCAACCACCGCTCCGGCTAGGAAAGCAATACCAACCGTTTTTAATGGATTTTCACGTGCATAATCACCCACAGCGCTAGACACTTGAGAAGAACGCGCTTTAGCTGTTTCTGCAATTTGATGTGCTTGCGCTGACAGTTCTTCTGCTACTACATGTAATTTTTCTTCACCGGCACCCGCGGCTGAAGCGGCGCGATCAACGGCCCCATGCGCTTTAGTGGCAACTTTATCAATTGTGTTATGAGCTTGTACTTCTTCAACATTTTTTGCAGTAGACATGATGTTTCTCCTAGTGATACAAAATAAAACGTTTTTTAAGGCTCAAAGTGAGCCAATAGATACAACCAGTAAACTTAGTAGCAATGTTGCAACCCGCATGCCAAGTCCGTAAGGCATTGATATAAAAGAAGTTCGAGAAAATAACTTCAATTACCCAATCCACTTTCGTGTTAAAACTTCATAGGGAGGATGCAATTTTTTCAATCGCCCTACTTTGTATTCGACTCATTCCAAGAACTTCCTCAACTATGAAGGGATAAGGTATGCTGTCAGCTTCACATTGAGGAAATTTAATGAAACGCACACTAAAACTCGTCCTACAAGGATTAGTAGCTGTCTTACCGCTTGTTTTGACTGCCTACTGCATTATTTGGTTCATCACCTTCCTCGAAGATAGTACCCAACAGCTATTATTATTTATCCTTCCTGATGGTGCCGACATTCCACCGGGTATGGGTATTATTGCTGGCTTATTTCTGCTGTTCTTTGTCGGCTTAATGGTTAATACCTACGGCATGCAGTACTTAATGCGCCTAGGTAGCCAGATCATGGAAAGCATTCCACTGGTCAAATCAGTCTATGGGGCAATACAGGACATTATTTCAGTCTTCAACCTGAGCGGTAAAAAAGACATGAAAAGTGTAGTTAGTGTCGATGTTAATGGAATGCAGTTAATAGGTTTTATAACGGGCGAGGAAGCCGGTAAAGATTTATTCAAAGATGAAGGCCGCGTGGGAGTATACCTACCAATGAGCTACCAAATTGGGGGCTTCACGGTATACATTGAAAAAGAGCGTTTAACCTATCTTGATATCAGCGTAGAGCAGGCCATGCGTATTGCCATAACAGGTGGTGTGCAATCACATAAAGAAGAGGAAGAAGACCTCATTAATCCACTAACCCAGTTCATCCAAGGCCATACGCACAAAAAAGATGAAACGGGCGAATCTTCTAAAAAATAGACTAGTAACAAACCCTAACCCCGCTACTAGACTGATAGTGCAAGAACATGCTCAGCAAATACGACTTTAACCGGCCGTATCTGCTGAGTGAGTAAAGAATCAATCAGACCGTGCAACGTCTAACGAGCATGATCAATTAAATCATCAACCACGGCTTTTTCTTCGTGCAAATCGCTAGGCGTATTACTTTTTTCTTCCGGTAATACCGCATTTAAGAAGATGGCCACTATTCCGCACAAGCTGATCCCTTGAAGGCTAAACTCGCCGTTACCGACCGTCATACCGCCAATACCAAAGACCAATGTAGTAGCAACAATCACTAGATTTCGCGATTGGGCTAAATCCACACGTGCTTTTATTAAGGTATTAAGACCAACCGTGGCAATAGAGCCAAACAACAAGATCATAATGCCCCCCATAACAGGGGTGGGAATCGTTTGTAAAACAGCCCCAAACTTAGAAACCCAAGCCAACAAAATTGCAAAAATGGCAGCCCACGTCATCACAATTGGATTAAACGCTTTCGTTAACATCACAGCGCCTGTCACTTCCGAATACGTGGTATTGGGTGGCCCACCAAAGGCACCCGCTGCAAACGTTGCCAACCCATCACCAAAGAGTGTGCGATGTAAGCCTGGTTTTTTAATGAAGTCTTTGTTCGTAATATTGCTGATCGCTAAAATATCACCCACATGCTCAATGGCCGGAGCGATAGCCACAGGGATCATGAACAAGATCGCTTGCCAATTAAACGTAGGGAATACAAAATCAGGCACAGCAAACCATGACGCCTCACCAATAGGCGCTGTAGACACCATCCCCATGCTAGCTGCCACTATCATTCCCACGGCGACACCGAACAATATTGGTATCAGCCGAAACACTCCACGAGCAAAGACAGCCGCTAAAAGTGTTGCCAGCAAAGCCGACATCGATACTATTAACGCATCAACATACGGAAATAGCTCGGCCGAACCATCACCTGTTTTACCTAATGCCATATTAACCGCAACAGGGGCTAAACCAAGACCAATCACCATAATGACAGGTCCTGTCACAAGAGGCGGCATTAACCTATGGAGAAAACCTACTCCATTAAACTTAACAAACACGCCTAACAACATATACACAACACCAGCAGCCATTAAGCCACCTAAGGTGTCTGAAACACCCCAAGTTTGTGTGCTGTATAAAATAGGAGCTATAAAGGCAAAAGAAGAGGCCAAAAAGATAGGAACAGAACGATGTGTGACCCACTGAAACAGTAGCGTGCCCACACCCGCGGTAAATAGAGCCACACTAGGGTTTAGGCCGGTTAAGAGTGGGACCAAAACGAGTGCTCCGAATGCTACAAAAAGCATTTGGGCACCAGAGAGCATCGACTTCAAGAACGAGTCGGTTGATAACATGAAAAAACCTTACTTTAAAATAGAGCCAATGGAAGACAGCAGCTAACCCGTAGTTGATTAGCGCGTACCAAAAATCTTATCACCCGCATCGCCTAAACCAGGCATAATATAGCCCTGCTCATTTAAGTGGCTATCGACAGATGCCGTATAGATATCCACATCGGGATGAGCACTCGTTACTTTATCAAGCCCTTCAGGTGCAGCAACCAACACTAAAGCACGAATATCAGTACAACCAGCGGCCTTAAGCATCTCGATGGTAGCAATCATTGAACCGCCCGTAGCCAACATGGGGTCAACAATTAACGCCATACGCTCTTCGATGTCGTGCGCTAATTTTTCAAAATAAGGGACAGGCTCAAGCGTTTCTTCATCTCGATAGAGGCCTACAACACTAATTTTTGCACTAGGTACCAAATCTAGCACTCCATCTAACATACCAATACCTGCACGCAAGATAGGGACTACCGTAAATTTTTTACCCTTAATACGCTCACCTTCAATTGTGCCGCACCAACCTTCAATTTCATAACTCTCAAGCTCTAAATCTTTGGTTGCCTCGTACGTCAACAAAGCCCCTACTTCAGCCGCTAACTGTCGAAAGCTTCGGGTACTTTTTGACGCTTCTCGCATAATGCTCAGTTTATGTCGAACTAACGGGTGCTTGATCTCTTTTACGCTCATAAATAATGTCCTAATAGATAGGGCTTCCGACCTGCCCGTTTTGCCATTCATCTCAGACGAAAGAGTAACGAAACCTGACTCAAATGTCATGATTTCACGACAAGCACTTGCCCTTTATCAGAGGCAGACGTATCGTTTCGGTTTTAAAAACCATTAAAAACAGCTAAACGACTGTACAAGCTGTACGAGAGAACTATGTCGCAGACAGATATTGAGCATATCAAACAAGTGTATGCAGAAGCCGATTTGCTTTTTACACCCGCCGAAATCGAAGCCGCAATTACTACTATGGCCCAAGCCATTACTCAAGACATGCGTGATGCCAACCCTGTAGTTTTTTCAGTAATGAATGGGGGGCTTGTGATCGCTGGTCAGTTACTGACCAAATTAGACTTCCCGTTAGAGGCCAGTTATTTACACGCTACTCGCTACCGTAACAGCACATCAGGCCATGGTTTAGAGTGGAAAGTGGCTCCGATGATCGACTTTAAAGATAGGCCAGTGCTCATCATTGATGACATTCTTGACGAAGGCCACACACTGGTTGAAATTGTAGAGCATTGCAAAGCAGAGGGAGCCGCTAGCGTTAAAACGGCTGTCTTAGTCAACAAACTACATGATAGAAAAGCTCGCCCTGATTTGCAGGCTGATTTTGTAGGCCTAGAAGTTATCGATCGCTACATCTTTGGCTTTGGTATGGACTACCATGGCTACTGGAGAAATGCAGACGGTATCTATGCCGTTAAAGGGATGTAAAAAATCATATGTTCATTAAAAACGGAGCGATAGGCTCCGTTTTTTTATAGTGAGTCACGCGCAATTGAGCAAGCGCTTAGTCACGATGAAGCTCGTCAAATAAATCAATAAATTCTAACGTTAGCTTATGGTTGGGAGCCAAATGAATAAGCGGCTTTGATACGTTATGCGATTCTTTCATTTTCACTGAAGACGATATTTTAGCGCTCAATACCGGTAATGAATCAGCCTCTAGTTCTGCTACTATTTTCTTAGGTAAAGAAGCACGAGGCTGGTATTGATTCACCACGATTCCCTCAATGCTCAGACCTTCATTATGATCCATTTTGGTTTCGTTAATATTGTCCATCAACGAGTAAAGTGCATGACGAGCAAACTCGTCACAATCAAACGGAATCAAGCAGCGCTGCGCAGCCACAAGCGCTGATAGGGTAAAAAAGTTAAACGCTGGCGGCGTATCAATATAAATAGCGTCATAATCGGTCAGCTGATCCAAAGCCTCTTTTAACTTGTAAATTTTATGCTTGGTCTCTAGCCGGGTTTGTAAGTCTGCGACATCAGGGTTTGCCGGTAACAAAAACAAATTGTTGTAAGGCGTTTCATGAATAAAAGCCTCAGGCCCTTGCGGTTTCAACTGAAAAGTCAGTGTCTGCTCAAAAAACGCTTTGATGTCTTTATCTAGCTGGTCACTCCCTTCCCCATAGATATATTGAGTTGAGTTACACTGGGGATCTAAATCGATCAGTAAGGTTTTTAAGCCTCGCTGAGCGCTGATCGCTGCGAGATTTGAAGCAATACTGGACTTACCTACACCGCCTTTTTGATTAAAAACCACACGCTTCATCTAAATCCCCTTATGTATCATCCTTGAGAAAGTAGTTCTCGAAGATCAATAATTGCCGCATTAGCCCGCGATATATACGAAGCCATTACCAATGAGTGGTTAGCCAAGAAACCAAACTCCGTGCCGTTCAAAATCATAGGACTCCAAATTGTGGCTTGCGTGGCCTCTAGTTCACGAATAATTTGCAACAAGCTTACACGTGCATTTTTCTTATCAAGCGTAGGTCCAAAATCTTGCTCAATTCCTTTCAAGAGATGGATCAGCGCCCATGATGTCCCTCTAGCTTCATAGAAAACATCATCAATTTCTAACCATGAGGTTTTAATCTCGGTATCGTCCGCTTTTTGCGTGGAATCACCCGTTGAAGACTCAAACCCAGCATCCGTATCTAAACGTTTTTGCCCCACGCTGGCGCTCAGACGTTGCGACAAGCTACCTAAACGTGTGCTCACATCGCCCAGCCAGTCATTCAAGTTATCAGCACGAGCATAAAACTGAGCATCGGTTTGCTGAGGGTCAAGCAATCGATTGAAGTAAGATTTTTGCAAAGAAAGCGATTTTCGGTACTCAGATTCTGTAGACGGAAACAGCCAGCTGTTATTGTTAAAGTTTAATAAAGGCTCTGCTTTAGCAAGATCGACATCTTCCGTCGATTGCGACTGTGATCGACTAAAATCTTTTCGCATGGCTCGTGCCATGTCACGGGCCTGAACAAGCACACCAAACTCCCAGTGCTCGATATTATCCAACCACAGACCTGGCGGCGTTTTGTCGTTTGTTAAATAACCACCGGGCTTCTCTAACAAAGTTTCAGTAATTTTAACCAATGCCCCCATCGTACCCGCACCAACAACAGGCTGAGCTGACGCATCCGTAACCGACGCATCGCGCACACTGAACTCGGAAGGTTCAATACTCCAATAAATCCCCAAGCCAACGCAAACCAACAAATACACAATGACCAACGAGGAAATAGCCTTAGCAATTTTGCTTCCTGCAAATAAGCCAGTTGTACCATCCCAAAACCGAAACCACATTTTTTTAACTGTATCCAAAACAACTCCTTAAACGTGCAATGGCCACCTGTATTTTTGCACTGCACACTGAATCTTTTATGCCTTCGATGATCACCCATTTACAGCGGATAATCAATCACCGCCTTGGATCACGAGCGAGGATCGTTCTAAGTATGTAAAAAACTGTACTTTACTGTCGTTGAAAATATCCAGAAAATGCGAAAAGTTTCATTTATTGACTATCCTTTAGTCTAAGGCCAAAGAAAAAGTGCAACGAACGTCGGCAAAACTGCATGTATCCTGCAAAATTTTTAGCATTCGGTGGACACGTAAATGCCTTTAATGCAAACTATCGCAAAAAATGGCTGTCGCACAAAAGTGATTACGTCGTTGTGCTTTTTGCAGCAACTTGCAGGTGATATCGAGTACTTTTCAGGGGATTTACAGAACCTGAATACCCTCTATCACAGGCTAATAATTTGACGTTTTAGAACTAAACATTAGCAATTGACTGCTAATTACAGCCAAATGGATTTACAAGCTCAATTACCGACTAGAATACAAGCCGCTAACGCCCAGTATTAAGAGAAAGAGATAAGAATGGACATTCGCAAAGTTAAAAAACTGATCGAACTGCTTGAAGAATCGAACATCAACGAAATCGAAATTAAAGAGGGCGAAGAATCTGTACGTATCAGTCGCGCCTCTAGTGTTGTTCCTCAAATGATGCAAATGCCTGCAATGGCAGCTCCGGCTCCTGCGGCGGCGCCAGCAGCACCGGCGGCTCCTGCAGCTGTTGAAGCTCCAGCAGAAGCTCAATTTAATGGCCATGTTGTTAAGTCACCAATGGTTGGCACATTCTACCGTTCACCATCTCCGAGCTCTCCTGCATTTATCGAAGTAGGAAAAACAGTTAAAGCCGGTGATGTTATTTGTATCGTTGAAGCGATGAAAATGATGAACCAGATCGAAGCCGACAAATCAGGCGTCATTGAGTCGATCTTAGTAGAAGATGGTCAGCCAATTGAATATGACCAACCACTTGTAACGATCGTTTAATATTGCCCAATACAGCGAAAGGAAATTAACCAGATGCTGGATAAAGTAGTTATTGCTAACCGTGGTGAGATCGCCCTGCGAATCCTCCGCGCGTGTAAAGAGCTGGGCATTAAGACAGTAGCGATTCACTCCCAAGCTGACCGCGAATTGATGCATGTGCGTCTCGCGGATCAAGCGGTGTGTATTGGTCCTGCGTCCTCAGCCAAAAGTTACCTCAACATACCTGCGATCATTAGTGCAGCGGAAGTGACTGATGCCTCCGCTATCCACCCTGGCTACGGCTTTTTAGCCGAGAATGCAGGCTTCGCAGAACAAGTAGAGCGTTCAGGCTTCACTTTCATTGGCCCAACCGCGGATGTTATCCGTCTCATGGGCGACAAAGTTTCTGCCATTGAAGCTATGAAAGCTGCAGGTGTACCAACCGTACCAGGCTCTGACGGCCCATTGTCAGATAACCCAGACGAAATACGCGCCATTGCCAAACGTATTGGCTACCCTATCATCATCAAAGCGGCTTCTGGCGGTGGTGGTCGCGGTATGCGCGTCGTTCACTCTGAAGCCTCGCTAATTAACTCTGTACACGTTACTAAGTCAGAAGCCGCTGCGGCCTTCGGCGATGAAACTGTTTACATGGAGAAGTACCTAGAAAACCCACGCCACGTGGAGGTTCAGGTATTAGCGGACGGTCAGGGCAACGCAATCCACCTGTATGATCGCGATTGTTCTATGCAACGCCGTCACCAAAAAGTAGTGGAAGAAGCGCCAGCTCCGTTAATTGATGAAGACGCTCGTGCCAAAGTTCTTCAGTCTTGTGTCGATGCCTGTATTAAAATTGGCTATCGCGGCGCTGGTACTTTCGAATTTTTATACGAGAATGGCGGCTTCTACTTCATCGAAATGAACACTCGAGTTCAAGTAGAGCACCCTGTAACAGAGATGGTTACTGGGGTTGATATTGTAAAAGAGCAATTACGTATTGCCGCGGGCTTACCGCTTTCCTATAAGCAAGAAGACATTGTCGTTCGCGGCCACGCGTTTGAGTGCCGTATCAATGCCGAAGACTCAAAAACATTCTTGCCTAGCCCGGGTAAAGTCATTCACTTCCATGCTCCGGGTGGTAACGGTGTACGTGTTGACTCACATATCTATGATGGCTACACAGTGCCGCCTCACTACGACTCCCTGATTGCTAAGCTGATCACGTACGGAGAAGACCGAGAAACCGCTTTAATTCGCATGCGTAATGCATTAGAAGAACTGCTGGTAGAAGGTATCCGCACGAACACTCAGCTACACCAAGAGATCGTCCGCGACGCGCACTTTATGGAAGGTGGGGTTAACATCCACTACCTAGAGAAAAAGTTAGGACTCTAAGACTAACAAGCCATAAAAAGCCCGCCTTGCGGGCTTTTTTATTTTACGCCCCTATTAGTTTACGTAATAATCTGCCCTTTAGTTTCTAGGATCCAACATCATGCCTTGGTTACAAATTAAGCTCGAAATCAACCCTGATTCAGCAGAACGTTATGAAGATATATTGCTGGAAGCCGGTTGTGCAGCGGTCACCTACCAAGACAGTGAAGACCAGCCTATTTTCGAACCCGACTTAGGAACGACGCCTTTATGGCAGCGCACCACCATCTCAGGATTATTTGATACTGATTATGATATGGCTGCCACCGAAGCCTTTATTCGAGAAGCCCACGCAACGATTTTCAAGAACAGCGATTTCCCAACCTTTAGCGCAGAGATCTTAGAGGACAAGGATTGGGAACGCGAGTGGATGAAAAATTACCATCCAATGCAATTTGGTCAACGACTGTGGATCTGCCCAAGCTGGCGAGAAGCTCCAGACCCAAACGCCGTTAACCTTATGCTAGATCCGGGTCTTGCCTTTGGTACCGGGACTCACCCCACAACCGCGTTATGCTTAGAGTGGTTAGATGCTCAAACGCTTGAAGGCAAAAAAGTAACAGATTACGGCTGTGGCTCTGGTATTTTGGGTATTGCCGCCCTTTTATTAGGGGCAGACCATGTCATCGCTGTTGATATTGATATTCAGGCTATCCAAGCTACACGCGACAATCTCGGCCGCAATAAACTCAGTGATGACCGCTTAGACGCCTACTTACCCGAATCTGCCCCACAAGCAGCAACCGATGTCCTGGTTGCTAATATTCTTGCGGGTCCATTGGTAGAGTTGGCCCCTACCCTAGCCGAACGAGTCAAACCGGGTGGCCTATTAGCGTTATCTGGATTACTTATCCATCAAGCGGACGAAATAATCCAAGCCTACAGCCCTTGGTTTGATCTTGACCCTGTTGCAGAACGAGAAGAATGGATCAGGGTAACTGGCGTTAAACGATGAGCGAAGCTTCTTTCATCACAAGCTGCCCTGAATGCAAAACGCGCTTTAGTGTTAACGCTGGGCAGCTCAAGATTGCCGCTGGAAAAGTACGCTGCGGTGTTTGCTTACAAGTTTTTGAAGCGAAGCCTGCCATATCGCCAGAGCGCAAAAGCTCGACAGCCAAGCCTATGGCACCGGCATCGTCAGCGAAACCAGCTCGCAGCCCCTCTCAAAGCCAGCCGCTTACCGCTAGTAGGGATGACGCCTTTAACCGCCACTCTCCTTCGCTGAATACAGCCTCCAAGCCAAAGCTATATATTCCTGTTGAAAAAATAAGTGTTTCAACCAGCCCTGCTCCTAGCAACAAAATATCCTTACCCAACTCCATAGCTGCTGGGTTTTCATTAGTGTTGATTGTTTTATTGCTATTTCAGGTTGCTTGGTTCAAACGCACTGACTGGCTCAATAACCCCACACTTCGCCCTTTGTACGCGCCTTTTTATGAGTTAGTAGAAGTTCCTATGCCCCCTAGGGCGGCTCCAAATCTGATACGCGCTTATCAGCTCACTTTACAGCCTCATGAACAGCACCAAGAAGCTCTGCGTATCTCACTGCTTTTAGAGAACAATGCATCATTTGCGCAACCGTTTCCTAGCATGCAACTAGAATTTATGGATGTAAAAGGCCGACTTATTGCACAACGCCTTTTTACGGCCACGGAGTATATCAACGCACAATTATTTCCAGAGCAACTCATTCCAACACATCAACCTATTCAGATTCAGCTTGACATTCTCAACCCAGGCCGACGAGCTGTCAGTTATCAGGTAAAGCTAATTCCAGATAGCAAAAATGGTTAAAAAATCATCAAAACGGCTTGGAGCCATTCGCGCTTGCGGGTATGATTACGCCCTCCCTGATTCCATGCCACGTCCTCCTTTTTATTAACGAGGAGTGGGTAATTCATTTCTGACGTTTGAAGGTTGCTATGTTCCGGATCGGCCCCTACAGCATAGATAGTCAGGTTATCCTAGCCCCCATGGCAGGAGTAACCGATCAGCCTTTCAGAAACCTGTGCCGTCGCCTTGGTGCTGGCTTGGTCGTTTCAGAGATGGTGACTGCAGACAGCCGTTTATGGAACAGTCGCAAATCAACACTGCGAATGAATCATACCGGTGAGCCTGAACCGAGATCGGTTCAAATAGCGGGTGGTGATGCCGATATGTTGGCGCACGCGGCTCGCTTAAACGCAGAGCGCGGTGCTCAAATTATCGATATCAATATGGGCTGCCCGGCTAAAAAGGTTTGCAACAAAGCCGCAGGTTCTGCTTTATTGAAAGATGAGGCACTCGTTCAGTCTATATTGACGGCTGTCGTATCCGCGGTTGACATACCGGTCACTCTAAAAATTCGTACGGGCTGGTCCACAGACAACCGCAACGCCTTAACGATTGCGCGAATGGCTGAGGATGCCGGCATCCAAGCGTTAGCGGTCCATGGGCGTACGCGTGCATGCGGCTACAAAGGGGATGCTGAGTACGACACCATAGCGGCTATACGGGATGTTATATCCATACCATTATTCGCTAATGGCGATATCACCACCCCTGAAAAGGCCTATCAAGTACTGCAACATACAGGCGCTGATGCCGTCATGGTAGGTCGAGGCGCGCAGGGTAACCCATGGATTTTCAGAGAGATAGATCATTACTTACGTCATCATGAGCATCTGGACCGGCCTACTAAAGCCGAGATCAAAGCAGTGCTGCTTGATCACTTAGACGCACTTCATGTTTTTTATGGCGATGTGATGGGCCCGCGAATTGCTCGCAAACATGTTGGCTGGTACTTGAAAGATCAGCCAAATAGCGTATCGTTCCGCGCTCATTTTAATCAACTAGAAACTGCATCCGAACAAGTCACAGCACTCGGGCATTATTTTGACGATGCAACTACCGACTTTGCTGCGGCCTGATTCACTTCAACGGGTATATAAGTACTGTGGATATTAAAGAAAACACAACAGCCGCTTTCTTAAAAGCGGAAGGCCTTCAGAACAGCGTTCAGCAACCAACACTACGCGATAACGTTCAGGCCTCATTGAGTAACTATTTTAAGCAGCTTGACGGCCAGCCAGTTACCGATGTTTATCAAATGGTGCTTTCTGAAGTTGAAGCGCCTCTGTTCGAAACAGTCATGGCCTATACCAAAGATAACCAAACTAAAGCTTCAGAACTACTAGGGCTTAACCGTGGCACGCTTCGCAAAAAGCTTAAGCAATACGGTTTACTGTAACTTTTAATTTTCAGCATAGTGGCAAATATAACCATGGCAGAACAAAACTACACCCCTATTCGTCGCGCACTCATTAGTGTTTCGGACAAAACTGGTCTCGTTGAATTCGCACGCGAATTACAAGCGTCTGGCGTTGAGATCCTTTCAACCGGCGGAACGTTTAAGCTTTTATGCGATAACGCAATCCCAGCAATTGAAGTATCCGACTACACCGGCTTCCCTGAAATGATGGATGGCCGCGTAAAAACACTGCACCCCAAGGTGCATGGCGGTATCTTAGGGCGTCGCGGGCAGGATGATGCGATCATGAATGAGCATGGCATCAACCCAATCGACATGGTTGTTGTCAATCTATATCCGTTCGAGCAGACCATCGCTCGTGAAGATTGCGATTTGCCGTTAGCGATCGAAAATATCGATATCGGTGGACCAACGATGGTGCGCTCGGCGGCGAAGAACCATAAAGATGTAGCCATCGTTGTCAATGCATCTAGCTACGCAGCTGTATTAGCTGAATTAAAAGCCAACAATGGCCTAGGCTACAAAACACGTTTTGATCTAGCGCTGCAGGCTTTCGAACACACGGCACGTTACGACGGTATGATCGCAAACTACTTAGGTACTATCGATCAAACCGCTGAAAACCTAAGCACTGAAGGCCGCGACGCCTTCCCACGGACGTTCAACACACAGTTCGTTAAAGCTCAGGACATGCGCTACGGCGAAAACCCTCACCAAAAAGCCGCTTTTTATGTTGAAGCGGCGCCGCAAGAAGCCTCTATTGCGACTGCCACTCAGCTCCAAGGTAAAGAACTGTCTTTCAACAATGTTGCCGATACCGATGCAGCGCTTGAGTGTGTTAAATCTTTCACTAAGCCTGCTTGCGTCATTGTAAAACATGCCAACCCTTGTGGCGTTGGTGTAGCACCGGAAGGTATTTTAGCGGCCTACGAACTGGCTTATGCTACTGATACAGAGTCTGCTTTTGGCGGCATCATCGCGTTTAACCGCGAACTGGATGCAGCAACAGCACAAGCCATTGTTGATCGCCAGTTTGTAGAAGTGATCATCGCTCCTAAAGTCAGCCCAGAAGCGGCGGCTGTGGTTGAAGCGAAAAAGAATGTTCGCTTACTCGCCTGTGGCGAATGGCCTAGCGAACGCATCGGCGGCTTAGACTACAAACGTGTCAACGGTGGCTTATTAGTTCAAGACCGTGATAACGGCATGATCTCAGTTGATGATTTAAAGATTGTCACTAAACGTCAACCAACTAAAGATGAATTGAACGATCTTATCTTTGCTTGGAAGGTCGCCAAGTTTGTTAAGTCCAACGCGATTGTTTACGCTAAAAACCGTCAAACAGTGGGCGTTGGAGCGGGTCAAATGAGCCGTATTAACTCGGCGCGTATTGCTGCCATTAAAGCGGAACATGCAGGCCTACAGGTTGCAGGCTCGGTTATGTCTTCTGATGCCTTTTTCCCATTCCGAGATGGTATTGATGCCGCGGCGGCTAATGGCATTGCTGCCGTTATCCAACCCGGCGGTTCGATGCGTGACCAAGAAGTTATTGATGCGGCTGATGAGCACGGCATGGCGATGGTCTTCACCGGTATGCGCCACTTCCGCCACTAAGCATTTTACAAAAAGCAACGCTCATTAGCGTTGCTTTTTTATGAAGGAGAACCTCCTATGAAAATTTTAATTATTGGATCAGGCGGCCGTGAGCATGCCCTCGCTTGGTCTGCTGCAAAAGACGAACGCGTCACTGATATTTTTGTAGCCCCAGGTAACGCAGGTACCGCTAACGAGCCGAAAATGTCCAATGTCAACATTGGCGTGCAAGACATCCCCGCCCTTGTTACTTTTGCTAAAGACAACCATATCGCTTTAACTATTGTTGGCCCTGAAGCTCCCTTGGTAGACGGTGTTGTGGATGCTTTCCGTGCAGCTGATCTAGCAATCTTTGGCCCAACAGCCGATGCCGCTCAATTAGAAGGCTCCAAAGCGTTTACAAAAGACTTTTTAGAACGCCAAAAAATCCCAACAGGGGATTACAAAAACTTTACCGAAGTGGAGCCCGCTATCGCCTACGTTCGCGAAAAGGGCGCTCCTATCGTTGTTAAAGCAGATGGCTTAGCCGCAGGTAAAGGCGTCATTGTGGCCATGACTTTACAAGAAGCTGAAGATGCTATTAAAGACATGTTAGCGGACAACGCCTTTGGTGATGCCGGTAGCCGTGTCGTTATTGAAGAGTTTTTAGACGGCGAAGAAGCCTCATTTATCGTAATGGTTGATGGCGATAATGTACTACCCATGGCTACCAGCCAAGACCACAAACGCGTAGGAAATGGCGATACGGGGCCTAATACAGGCGGAATGGGGGCTTATTCACCAGCACCTGTTGTTACTCCTGAGATCCATGACCGCATCATGTCAGAAGTCATTATGCCAACCGTTAAAGGTATGAAGGCTGAAGGCAACGAATACACAGGCTTTTTGTACGCGGGCTTGATGATCATGGCAGATGGTACTCCTAAGGTCATTGAGTATAACTGCCGCTTTGGTGACCCTGAAACGCAACCTATCATGTTACGATTACAATCAAGCATTGTAGAACTTTGCGAAGCAGCTATCGCGCGTAAGCTCGATACTGCAACGGCACAATGGGATAGCCGCTGCTCCGTAGGTGTTGTAATGGCCGCCGGTGGTTACCCAGGTGATTATGCCAAAGGTGATGTAATATCCCTGCCTGATAGCACTCCCGAAGGGACTAAAATTTTCCAAGCCGGTACTGCGCTTAAGGACGACCAAGTAGTGACGGCCGGCGGGCGTGTGCTGTGCGTTACCGCATTAGGTGATACAGTTACCGAAGCACAATCGCGTGCCTATGATGTGTTAAAAACTGTTAGTTGGGATGGCGCTTTCTACCGAACTGACATCGCTTATCGAGCCATTGCCCGAGAAGCATAATCAAGATTACTAAAAGCCACTAAAAATAGTGGCTTTTTTTTGTCAAAAACAAAGATTAACAGAGGGTTAAGCGTGATAAAGTACAATCTCTGGACTCGAAACGCGAAATTGTAAACTATAAACTTATGTCAGCCCGTTGCGGCTTGTAAGGTTAGTCGGTACTCTTCTGTTTCATTTTTATTTAACGATTTCGCACTAGTGGATTTACGCGATTTATGGATATTAAACGCACACCCCTTGCCATCATTTTGGCTGCAACAATGGCCACAGGCTGTAGCGCAAGTAATCGAGATGATTCACGCCAATCTTACTGCCGTAATGGCGGGTCAACGACTGACTATACTTGCGACCAAGAAAAACAAATTCCAGATCGTGAGCTCATTGGTTCTAAGAGCTTACCTTCTACTGACGAAGCGTGGATGCAAAGCAAACTCGCTGAAATCAAAACATGGTTGCAGCAAGAAAAAACGGACTCTAACGGTGCCGTTAGCTCTACACAAAAGCCAGCCAATGCACGGATTTCAGTGCGAGACCCTTCTGCCACAGACCCCGAGCTAATGCGCATTGAGGCCATGTCACGCAAAGGCGACCATCGTGCAGCTATGTCTGCCGTTAATAGTTTTCTAGCCAACAACCCAGAAAACTTAGAAGGCCAACTAACCAAAAGCTTAGTGCTCAATAACATGGGGCGCTTAGACGAAGCCGAGTCGCTTTTAAAATCGGCGATTAACCGCTACCCAACTTCTCCAGAAGTCTACAATAACCTAGCGGTTCTCTATGCCGAGCAGGGGGACTACGGGCAAGCTATTGAAACTTTACTACAAGCCTTTAGTACTCACCCGACATACGCACAAGTTCATCAGAACTTGCGTGAGCTTTACGCCACTGTCGCTTCTCAGGCATACAGCCGAGCATTGGACCTTAACCAACAAACGAACTCTCCTCAGCTCGTAATGTTGCGTCGTACATCGGATGTCAATTCGCCCGATCTTGGCTATCAAGCGGCGTCTATCAGCACGCAAGCTTCGTTATCTGAAAATGATAAAGCGGTAGCATCTAACCAACCAAAACCGTCTGCGCTTGAAAAGCCTGTCGTCAAACCGGCTGCAACAGTTGAAGCGAAGCCGATAGAAAAGCCTGTCGTTATCGCTGCAGTAAAACCGGAAGTGAAGCCCGAGACGGTAAAGCCTGAACCACCAAAAGTAGAGCCACCTAAAGCGGCAGCTGTAAAAGCCCCAGAGCCTGTTATTGTCGAAGCATCAACTAAAGCTGATGAGCCTTCAACACCTCAGTTAGTTCGTGAAGCGGTAGCCCATGTAAATGCTTGGGCTAAGGCTTGGGCAGCTCAAGACATTGACGGCTACTTAAACAGCTACACCAATAACTACCGCCCTTCGACGAAACTATCTCATAACGGCTGGGTTGCGCAGCGTAAAGACCGCTTAGCAAAACCAACTTTCATTAAAGTTGAACTGGCTAACGTGAAAACTACCATCCTAGATAGCAAAACAGCGAAGGTGACTTTTAATCAGTCTTATCAATCTAATACCTACAAGGATCAAACGAATAAACAACTGACGCTGACACGAATCAACGGTCAGTGGTTAATTGTTAAAGAACAGTCTCTGTAGTAATCAACCAGCTAACTACGCGGCTAATCGCTTAGTTAGCTGGTGCCTTATCAACTAGCCGCTCATCTACAATTAACCAACGATTATCTCGTTTAATCCAAGTTAGCACTTTTTGTACGTTATCCTGATAACCCGAGGCACGATATAGTTGCCAAAAGCGTGTTTCATACGTAACACCCTCACGCGTTATATTCACAGGACCTATCTCTACTCTTATCCATTCTGGCGCGGTAATACGCTGCTCTCGCCAAGAACGCCATTGCTCAGCGTCTGGCTGGTCTTGGGTAGAATAGTCATCATCATAGAAACTAAAATAAGCCACCGGTGTTTGCGACTCCCACGCGCTAGCCCAATCATGAACCGCGGCTGTAAGCGTCATACGTATTTCATCACTCACCACAGAACCTAAACTCGCATCAATATCCAATGCATTGGGATATACCGATAGCTGATCTATGTTTTGGGAAGGGTCGAGAGAAGCATCAGTACTTGTCGTGTTATCAAGCAATGCTAGCGATGTATCGTGGGCCTGCTTAGCCAACTGCTGATTGGCTGGCACTTCTGAGGTGGGTTCCTCCTCACTGATCAGAAACTGACTGACTGTCTGACTTAAAGAAGTAGCTAATAAGGGTTCTCGAACAAGCATTACACCTATTGTAAGTGAAACCACCGCAATGACGCCTACAACAATGCGCCGAACAGAGTTGGAATCAGGTAACGAGTGCAGCAACGGGCTCTCAACAGACTCAAAGAGGCGTCCACGTAACTTCACCAAGCCAGGGCTACGCAACCGTTTTGAATCCAGTGTCAATAGAATACGTACGGCATACTGACCTTGAGTATTCATTGGCAACGAGTCAGCAATGTCTTCAAGAACGGCGTCGTTCAGTTTATCGCCGTTAATATATAGCCATAAAACATTACCCTCTTCCGCCCAACGCCTTAAAAAGTGCTGCCGATAATTGGAATTAGATTTAGGCTGGGAAAGCAACTGGTCTAAGCAGTCGTTGAACGATACATACTGATTCGTCTCAGACCAGCGGGGTAAAGGAATGGTTAAGTCTCGTTCAAACCTGGCTATGAGCGCTTCAGGATTCGGCACATTAATCCGAACAATGCCAAACTCAGGTAATGCCTGTTGTAACCAGCATGACCATACTTCTAAAGTAGAACGGCGTTTATTTTTTTCAGTTCCCAATAAACGAGGGTTTACACTAACCACGTTATCTGACTAAAGCACAAGATGAGCGCACAGGTTTACAGACCATTATTAAGGTATACCCTTTGATGGATCGCCTTCGTAAGCTATCTTCCACCTTCCCTCTTCCTTAACCCAATATTGACGTTTTATAGACTCACCCTTGTAGTTATTTGATTGGTAGTCTTGGTTAAATGTTACCACCAGTAAGTCTGGATTATTCGGGTAGGTAAACAAGCTAAGGTCAGACAGACCTACTTTGATATATTCTTTTCCGCTGTTTACGCGTTTTTTGTAATCAGAGAATGATGCGTAGTCTCGGCTGCTATCTTTGTAAGTCTTAGAGTAATGAGAAATGTAACGTTCGTGATTTTGACTCTCCCAGTCTGCTCGCCATTGGTCCACAGCCTTCTCAATTTCTTGTTGCTGGGCAACCCATGTACTACGTTCAACCCACTCCATCCCATTGCCAATCAGCACGGGGGTGTTGTTGATATCAACTAAGCCATCCAGTTCGATGAAATCAGGATTCGTCAGTGAAATGCAACCTTCACTGGCTTTAGGAGGACGACTATACGTATCTACTGGAGACCCGTGAACCCAAATGCCATTACCTGTATGGCCTTGTCTATAATCCCACATATTGGGGTAATTAATAGGCAGAGCCCCTGAACCATAGCGCTCAGGTAAATTTTGGTCTTTAAAGCGACCAGTTACAAAGTACACACCCAAAGGGGTTTTCAAATCGCCTTGTTTTACTTTTTCAGTTCCGCCACGCCCATACGAGGCATAATAATCTTTAACCAGTGTTGGCGTACCTTGGAGGTTTTCAAACAGGAAAAGGCGTGAAATATTAGTATCGACGACAATCAAATACTTTTGATTGTCACTCATCTTCACTAAGCTTTTAGGGATTAAGCCTGCACCGGGCTTTTCACGCGTCATCATCAGGCGTGCACGCGCTTCATCAATGAGCCCCTGCACCTCTTTTTTGCGTTGCACTTGAGCATTGCCGACCTGACCTAAAGGGTCAGCTTGTGAAGCCAACAAATCAGCATACACCAGTTGCGCTAGTCTAAAGTCAGGACGCTTTTGCGTTAATTCTCTAAACTGCCCCAAGGCATTATCAAATTGCTGCGAAGCCAACGACTCCAAACCCTGGATCAATAACTCTTCATTACCTTCCGAAACACCGTAATCAGTTGCGGCATGTAAGGGTAAAGTGAGTGTAAGCAAAGAACCTACTAAAAGAGATTTCACTGTAAACATCGGTAACCTGAAAAGTAATTAATTGTCTAATAATGGGTTTTACAACGAGCCTAGCCAAGTAATAGCTATTTTGCTTTTTTAGATAATAGCATAGATGCATCACCTAAAAAGCAATTCTCAGACCTCAAAAAGCCTAAAATGATCCCCGTAACACCTACATTTTGGGATATAAATAAACAGCCTGCACCTTACTCACACCTTTAACAATGCTGCACTGCACCATAAATAAACAAACCAGCGCACCACAACTGATCATTACGCCTCTCATGTGGCCTTATTTAAATAAAAAACTCTTTTATAAGGCTTCTCTTAACATCGGCTAGGCGAGTAAAACAATGAATAAATTCACTATTGGAATTCGCCAACATTGCCAGATTAGCCGCTTTAGCACTGCGTCCTTACCTGATAAAACGAATGTAGAGCAAGCATCTGTAATTCCTCTATTACTGTCTATACTCTTAATAAGGGCAGGTCATCTAGCTAAATTCATCAACGGTAAAATTAGAAAATATCAACACGCTTAATATTGAGCAGCCCCTAGAAAACAAGGAGCCCTTCACCTAAAAAAACTTGATCATTTGGTCAAGCTGGCTTAGAGATTGCAGTGCTCTGTTTATCATAAAGTGCAGTTGACCATGAACGATTGCAGGTGTAACACGTCTATATACAATCACTATTTTAAAGTTGTGTCAGGACGAGTTAAAACGAAACCGCTGCTCGAATGGCAACATAAAACCGGATTAAACCAAGTTAAAAATGAGTGTTAATTATTCAATGAAAACTGATTAGCGTGGGCTACATTGCAGTTAAGACGACTTAAAAGTCATCTTAGGCTCGCCAACAGAAGGGGTGTACGTTATGGGTATTTTCGAACATTACAAGACGCGTTATGAGTCAACCACCCAGGAAGAGATGAGTCTGACCGACTATCTCCAACTCTGTAAGCAAGATCCATTGGCCTATGCCAGTGCATCTGAACGGATGTTAAGCGCCATAGGTGAGCCAGAACTCATCGATACTGCTCGCGACCCCCGACTTAGCCGCATTTTTTCTAACAAAGTTATTAAACGCTATCCTGCATTTTCCGAGTTTTATGGCAATGAAGAGGCCATTGAGAATATCGTCTCGTACTTTCGACATGCCGCTCAAGGGTTAGAAGAACGCAAACAAATTCTCTATTTGTTAGGCCCTGTTGGCGGTGGTAAGTCCTCATTGGCTGAGCGTTTAAAACACCTCATGGAAAAAATTCCATTCTATGCCATTAAGGGATCCCCTGTTTACGAATCGCCTTTAGGCTTATTTAATCCAGCCGAAGACGCGGATATTTTAGAAGAGGAATTCAATATCCCTCGCCGTTACCTTAAAGGCATCATGTCTCCATGGGCAGTTAAACGATTACATGAGTACGGTGGGGATATTTCCAAGTTTAAAGTCGTTAAACTTTACCCCTCCATCTTAAACCAGATCGCCATTGCTAAAACTGAACCCGGTGATGAAAACAACCAAGATATTTCTAGCTTGGTTGGTAAAGTCGACATACGTAAACTCGAAGAATTTCCACAACATGACCCGGATGCATACAGCTTTTCCGGTGCTTTGTGTAATGCCAACCAAGGCGTAATGGAATTTGTGGAGATGTTTAAAGCCCCTATTAAGGTGCTCCACCCTCTTCTAACAGCAACTCAAGAAGGTAACTACAACAGCACAGAAGGGATGGGAGCTATCCCCTATGATGGTATTGTTTTAGCCCACTCGAATGAATCAGAATGGCAAACATTCAAAAACAATAAGACAAATGAAGCCTTTATAGACAGGGTATACACCGTCAAAGTGCCTTACTGCACTCGCATTACCGAAGAAATCAAAATTTATCAGAAGCTTCTCGAAAGCAGCTCTTTAAACACAGCACCTTGCGCGCCCGACACGCTGAACATGCTATCGCAGTTCATCATTTTATCGCGGCTGAAAGATCCCGAAAACTCGAATATCTATTCAAAAATGCGTGTTTACAACGGAGAAAATTTAAAAGATACGGACCCCAAAGCTAAGTCTATGCAGGAATACAAAGACATGGCCGGGGTCGATGAAGGCATGAACGGTTTATCCACGCGCTTCGCTTTCAAAATTCTTTCCAAAGTATTTAACTTTGATCCATCTGAAGTAGCGGCTAACCCTGTTCACTTGATGTATGTTTTAGAACGAGAGATTGAACAGCAGCAATTTGCGCCTGAGCTGCAAGAAGCTTATGTCAGCTTTATCAAAGAATATATAGCGCCTAAATACATTGAACTACTGGGCAAAGAAATCCAAACGGCATACCTAGAATCCTACTCTGAATACGGACAAAACATCTTTGATAGGTACGTAACCTACGCCGACTTTTGGATCCAAGACCAAGAATATCGTGATCCAGAAACAGGCGATATTTTAGATCGTCAATCCATCAATGAAGAGTTAGAAAAAATCGAGAAGCCGGCAGGCATTAGCAACCCGAAAGACTTCAGACATGAGATCGTTAATTTTGTATTGCGGGCTCGCGCAAGTAATGAAGGCAAAAACCCTTCATGGATGAGCTACGAGAAAATGCGCACCGTGATCGAGAAAAAAATGTTCTCTAACACTGAAGATCTACTTCCCGTTATCTCTTTTAATGCCAAAGCATCGTCTGACGAACAAAACAAACACGGTGAGTTTGTTAAACGCATGATTGAGCGAGGCTACACCGAGAAGCAAGTTCGTCTGCTATCCGAATGGTATATACGCGTTCGGAAGTCGCAGTAAAAGTCGCGCGGATCGAGAAGGAGAGCGGAATATGAGTTACATCATTGATCGCCGTCTCAACGGAAAAAAGAAAAGCATGGTGAACCGCCAGCGCTTTTTAAAACGCTACAAAAAACAAATCAAAGGGGCCGTTGAAGAAGCGATTAAACAACGCTCGATTCAAGATCTAGACCGAGGCGGGAAAATAACCATACCGCGCAAAGATACCAACGAGCCTATGTTTCATCATGGGCAGGGCGGCAAACAGACACGAGTGTACCCGGGTAATAAAGAATTTACCGCGGGAGATGAATTTCAACGCCCTCAAGGAGGCCAAGGGGGAGGTTCAGGCTCGGGACAGGCCAGCAATCAAGGCGAAGGTGAGGATGACTTTAGCTTCAACATCAACCAAGAGGAATTCCTCGACTTTATGTTTGAGGACCTAGAGCTCCCCTACTTGGTAAAAAAACAGCTAAAAGACAGCTCTGCATTCGAAATTAAACGCGCTGGTTTTACTACCGCAGGGTCGCCCGATAAATTAAATATCGTTCGCTCCCTGCGTGCCGCACACGCTAGGCGTATCGCGCTATCAGGGCCTAACCGTCAAGAGATACGCACACTCAAAAAACGCTTATGGGCTTTAGAGGAAGCTCCCAATGATGATCAGCGCAATCAAGAAATGGATGAGATTCGTGCCCAAATTGCAGCATTAGAAAAGACCACCAAAAAGCTGCCTTTTATCGATGAGTTCGATCTGCGCTACAACAATATGGTCAAAAACCCAGTACCCTCCAGCAAAGCCGTTATGTTTTGCCTGATGGATGTGTCAGGATCGATGACACAGTCGATAAAAGAAATGGCTAAACGGTTCTTTATTTTGTTGTACCTCTTCCTTCGTCGAAATTACAAACACATCGAAGTGGTTTTTATAAGACATCACACTCACGCTAAAGAAGTCACTGAAGATGAGTTTTTTTACTCGCGCGAAACTGGCGGCACTATCGTTTCAAGCGCATTAGAGCTGACCGCAGACATACTTGAGAAACGTTATCCACGAAACGACTGGAATGTCTATGTAGCTCAGGCGTCGGATGGCGACAACTGGGAAGGCGACTCCCAACGTTGTTCCGATCTCCTTTATCAAAAGATACTGAAGGATGTTCAATATTTTGCCTACGTCGAAATAACCAATGGTCCGCATCAAAACCTATGGGAAGAATATCAAGAAGTACACAGTCGCCACCCCGATCAATTTGCCATTCAACATATTGAAGAGATGTCGGATATCTATCCCGTATTTAGACGCCTTTTCGAACGAAAAACCGAGGGGGCAGCATGAAAAAAGAACCCTTATCAACAGGCGCGGAATGGACCTTTGAGCTCATCGAAGCTTATGACAAAGAAATTGGCCGTATCGCAGCAGGTTATGGTCTTGATACCTATCCTAACCAAATTGAAATTATCACCTCTGAACAGATGATGGATGCCTACGCCTCGATCGGCATGCCGCTGAACTACAATCATTGGTCATACGGCAAACAATTTGTTCAAACGGAGCAACAATACAAACGAGGCCAAATGGGCTTAGCCTATGAGATCGTCATAAACTCTGATCCATGTATCGCTTATCTTATGGAAGAGAACACCATGACAATGCAAGCATTGGTTATCGCCCATGCGTGTTATGGCCACAACTCGTTTTTTAAAGGCAATTACCTTTTCCGAACATGGACAGATGCATCAGCGATTATTGATTATTTGGTATTCGCCAAACAATATATCGCGAAGTGCGAAGAGCGACATGGGCTAGCCGAAGTGGAAGCCACATTGGATTCATGTCATGCACTCATGAACTACGGTGTTAACCGATACAAACGCCCTAAACCGCTAACCGCGGAAGAAGAGCAAGCACGCGTCGAGGCCAGAGAAGAGTACAACCAACGCCACCTTAATCAGATTTGGAATACGATTCCCAAAAAATCTGATAGTGAAGATGTGGCTGAGTCCCTACATTTCCCGCCAGAACCTGAAGAAAATATTCTTTATTTTATTGAGAAAAACGCCCCTTTATTGGAGCCATGGCAACGAGAAATTGTCCGAATTGTCAGAAAGATTTCCCAATACTTCTACCCACAAAAACAAACCCAAGTAATGAACGAAGGCTGGGCCACTTTCTGGCATTACACCCTTCTCAATACCATGTATGAGGAAGGCCTAGTCACAGACGGATTTATGATGGAGTTCTTGCACTCCCATTCAAGTGTAGTGTATCAACCCCCGTTTGATAGCCCCTATTTCTCAGGGATCAACCCATATACACTTGGCTTTAATATGATGCAGGACATTCGTAGGATTTGTGAAAATCCAACCGATGAAGATCGAGAGTGGTTTCCTGATATCGCAGGTTCATCATGGACCGAAACGCTCGACTACGCCATGCGCAACTTTAAAGATGAAAGCTTTATACTGCAGTTTTTATCCCCAAAACTTATTCGCGAACTTAAGCTTTTCTCAATACTAGATGATACCGATTCGCCCACACTCAAAGTTGCTTCCATCCACAACGAATCTGGTTACCGCCGTATTCGTGAAGACATATCAGCTCAATATAATTTAGGTAATCGCGAGCCTAACATCCAAGTTTACAACGTGGATGTACGCGGTAATCGATCCCTAACATTACGCCATTTCATGCATAATAACCGCCCGTTAGGAGACGATACCAGCGAAGTCCTTAAGCATATTCATCGCCTATGGGGGTTCGATGTGCACTTAGAATCAGTCACGCCTGACAATAAAGTAGCCCGCACGTACAACTGCCCGGAGCTCGAGTTACTTGAGATCGGCTAAGCCGATCTCTTATACTCAACGACCTATTCTTAAATTCCGAGGCTGTCATCGATGGATTGTTTATTTTGTAAAATAGTTAATCAAGAAATTCCAGCTGATATCTTATACGAAGATGACCTAGTTATTGCCTTCAGCGACATCAATCCCCAAGCGCCTTTTCACTGCCTAGTTATCCCCAAGAAACATATCAGTACATTAAATGATATAACGGAGCAAGACCGTGAGCTTGTTGGTCATATGGTCGCCACAGCGGGCAAAATAGCCGCCGACAAAGGCTTTGCACAAGAAGGGTATCGGACCGTTTTCAACTGCAACAATCATGGCGGCCAAACTGTTTACCATATTCATTTACATGTGTTAGGTGGAAAACCGTTAGGATGGCCACCCTACCAAGACACCCTAAAAACACCTGTCTAAAAGATAGATACATAATGAATGGAATCAAACAGCTGTTCATCTAAGCTTCATCCGTAGCTTTTAGACTGCAGCAACCCCTATAAAAAAAGCATGGAAGTTCTATCATGAAAAAACAACTAACTACTTTCGCTCTATCAACGTTAGCGATCGCCGTTTTATCCGGTTGCTCTTCAACGGGCTCTTATCAAAATGACGATGTAACTAACTCAGCACAATACCGTGCGTTAGAGCAAGAACTAGCAAGCCTTAAAAACTCTTCTGGTTCTGACTCTGCTCGTGCATCTGAACTAGAAGCAGAATTAGCTCGTCTAAATAGCAGCAATTCTACTTCTAGCCTGCTGCCTCCAAACCCTAAACCGGGTGAGTGCTATGCGCGCGTTGTTATCCCAGCTAAATACAAAGCAGAGACAGAGACAGTTCAAACTCGTGCTGAAAGCCAACGTATTGAAACTTCACAACCGGAATTCCGTTGGGTTGAAGAACGCGTTATGGTAAAAGAGGCAAGTGAACGTTTAGAAATCGTGCCTGCTACTTACACTACTGTTACTGAAACCATTCAAGTATCCGATGCTACAGAGCAGCTAATTCGTGTACCCGCTAAATACAAAACCGTTACCGAGCGCGTTTTAGTACGTCCAGCTCACACTGAGTGGAAAAAAGGGACAGGCCCAATTCAGCGCGTTGATGCAGCCACAGGCGAGATCATGTGTTTAGTTGAAGTACCCGCTGAATACAAAACAGTTACTAAAACAATCGTTGTAGAGCCTGAATCAGTAAAAAAAGTGGCTATACCGGGTAAAACACAAACTGTTCAGCGTCGTGTTGTAAAAACACCAGAAACTACACGTAAAGTGGTTATTCCTGCTGAGTACAAAACGGTTAAAGTCCGCAAGCTTGTTAAGCCTGCAGAACAAAACGTGGTTAGCATTCCTGCAGAGTACAACACCGTTCAAAAGCGCGTAAAAATCAGCGATGCATACTTAGAGTGGCGTCCAATTTTGTGTGAAACAAACACGCAGCCGGGTCTTGTACGTGAATTGCAAAAAGCACTGAAAGCCAAAGGTTACAACCCAGGTAGCATCGATGGTGTACTAGGTAAAAACACCATGAACGCTGTTATTGCGTATCAAAAATCGCAAAAAATGCCTTCGGGTCAGTTGACTATCAACACCTTAAAATCATTGGGTGTAGCTATCTAAAGCTAATAGTTTTATTAGCTTTAGCGTAAAAAAAGAGCCTTCATTTTGAAGGCTCTTTTTTGTTTATGAGACGTTTATTCTCGGCATACCATCCCTTATATTTTTTCTAGCACAAGCCACAGCGCAATACTCCACATCATCAACGCCACCAAAAAATCGACCCAACGCCAAACATGTGGTTTTTCGAGCCAAGGTGAAAGTTTTCGAGCCGCTAGCGTGAGAAAAATAAACCAACTAAGCGAAGCCAACATAGCTCCTATCCAAAACAAAACCTTCGCTTGCCCAAAATGCTGACTTCCTAAACTTCCCAACAGGATAACTGTATCTAGATAAACATGAGGGTTCAGTAAACTGACCGCTAACGCGGTTAATAAGGTCACTCGCAAACCAGCACGCTTGGTATTCGCTTCAAGCCCTATCGGGCTTAAAAAGCTCTGAAACGCTTTAAAGCCGTAAACGGAAAGAAAAATGACACCTCCCACACGGAACGCATCCAGTAGCCATGGCCATTGTTCAAATACAAACCCTGCTCCCAGCATGCCTGCACTGATTAAAGCGAGATCACAAAGAATACATATAGCGGCCACAGGCCAATGGTAATGACGCTGAACCCCTTTACCTAAAACAAACGCATTCTGCGCTCCAATCGCCATAATTAATGCCATAGCCGAGCCATAACCCTGTAACACTAAAAAGCCCATATTATTGACCTTATGCCGCCGCAATGAATTAGATGTGCATCATGCCAATCTTTTGATATAAAGAATAACTAATAAAATTAATCTTTAATAAGGATTGCTAATGTTCGATTATCGCCAACTACAGGCCTTAGCTACCGTTGTCGAGGAGCAAAATTTTGAACGTGCCGCACAACGCTTGCATGTCACCCAATCGGCTATTTCACAGCGTATAAAGCAGTTAGAAGAACTGGTTGGTCAAACATTGTTGATTCGAACACACCCCTTACAAGCAACCGACGCTGGACAAGTCTTACTCAAACACTATCGTCAAATCGCCATGCTGCAAAGCGCGGTGATGTCGGAACTCAATCCCGTTTTAGAAACGGGACAGATCCGATTGTCTATTGGTTTAAACGCCGATACGCTAGCCACATGGTTTTTACCGGCTATTGAACCTCTACTCAACGCACACTCGGTTCTGCTCGATATTAAAGTAGATGATCAAGATCAAACCCAGCAGCTTCTTCGCAGTGGAGAAGTTATGGGGTGTATCAGTTCGAGTGATAAACCACTGCAAGGCTGCCATTGTATACCGCTCGGTGTATCGGTATACCGATTATTAGCTTCACCGCAATTTATGAAAAAGTATTTACCAGAAGGCGCCAACCAGGCTGCTCTGCGCCGTGCCCCTGTCGTTGAATTTAATCACAAAGATGCGCTTCAGATTCGTTACTTAGAACAATTTTTCGATTTAAGGCCCGGGGATTATGCGTGCCACCGAATTCCCTCAGCAGAAACCTTTATAGATCTGATTGTCAGAGGTTTTGGCATGGGGATGATCCCTGACCAAATGACAACTGAACTCTTATCGAGTGGCCAGCTAGTGGATGTATCACCGGGTAATTATCTAGCTGTACCTTTATATTGGCACGTGTGGAATTTAAAAGCCCCCTTAGCCGAAGAGCTTACCCACGCACTTGCAGAACAAGGCAAAAAAGATCTGGCGCCTTTTAGCGACTACCCTATCCTTGCAACCCCAAAACTTACTCGGTAAGAACGCACGAAGATGATCTACGTCATAGCCTCATAAGCCTCCGGCATCCTATTCTGAGGGTGCTGGCTGCTGCTATTTTAACAGAAGTGGCAGAGCCTAACCGCCAATAGCGAGGGTGCTTCATGACCGTTAACATTCAACCACCGATACACAATCAACTTGAGTACTTTATCGAGCAAGCAGCATGCGCGCCAGCCATTGTTACGGCGGTGGTACACCCGGTTTCACATAACGGTTTGGTAGGCGCAATAGAAGCTGCAAATAAAGGGTTGATAACGCCTATTTTGATCGGCCCAAGCGCTAAAATACAAGCGGCAGCCGACGAAGAAGAGCTTGATATATCGACTTACGAGATCATTGACGTTGAGCATAGCCACGCAGCCGCGGAGAAAGCTTGCGAACTCGCCCGACAGGCCTGTGTGCAAACCCTCATGAAAGGGGATTTAGGCAGTTCAGAACTGATCAGCGCTATTATTAATAAGCAAACAGGGTTACGCACTGAACGTCGCTTGAGTCACGTGTTTGTCTTCGATGTACCAAACTACCATAAGCCTCTCATCATTACAGATGGTGCAATTAACGTTACGCCATCACTGAACGATAAACGAGATATTATCCAAAACGCTATCGATTTTTCCCATTCGCTGGGCGTTTTGTCTCCTAAAGTCGCCATTTTAGCCGCCGTTGAAAAAGTAAAACCCAACATGCCTAGCACAATTGATGCTGCGTGCTTATGCAAAATGGCTGATAGAGGCCAAATTACAGGAGGCATCTTAGACGGCCCACTTGCCTTCGATAATGCTATATCTCAACAAGCCGCTTTGGATAAACACATTTGTTCAGATGTTTCTGGTGATGCTGATATCTTACTGGCGCCTGATTTAGAAGCCGCCAATATGATTGCCAAACAATTAATTTATTTAGCAAACGCAAAGTCAGCGGGTCTGGCACTTGGTGCGCGAGTGCCTATCATACTGACAAGTCGAGCTGAAACTCCCCTTGGAAGACTAGCCTCCTGTGCTCTGGCTTCTTACATGGCTCGTCACACATTATCGTCCTAAGCAGGCCTCCAAGGCGCGAAGAAAGGCTGAGTTTAATGCAAACTATTTTGGTTATTAATGCAGGATCATCGAGCTTAAAGTGCACGCTTTTCCGGACAGGGCAGCTGCAAGAAAAGTCTATTTATCGTTTCAAGTTTAGTAATTTATTACTGAAACCCCACTTATCAATCGTCGATGAGAATGGTCTGGATCGCGTTACAAAACAGCCGGACTTTGCAAGTGTGCCTAAAACCGAACGCCACCATGCCGCGTTAGATTTAGTGTTAAGCTGGCTAAACACGCATGCCTCACAATACAAACTAACCGCTTTTGGGCATAGAATTGTTCATGGCGGACGACAATTTAATGCCCCGCAAATCCTATCAAAAGGCGATATAGCCCACTTAAAAGAATTAATCCCCCTTGCTCCACTCCACCAGCCGTATAACTTATTACTGATCGACTGTTGCAAGAAACTAGCCCCTAATCTTCCTCAAATCGCCTGTTTTGATACCATGTTCCACCATACTCAAATGGACCTTGAACGCCACTATGCATTACCTCGTCAATACACCGAAGCTGGCATTCAACGATACGGATTTCATGGCCTGTCGTACGAGTACATCACACATCAACTCGGTCAAATAACCCCTAAAGCGTGCCACATAAAAACCGTCATTTGCCACCTAGGGGCAGGCTCTAGCATGTGTGCGATCAGCCAAGGAAAAAGCATCGCGTCGTCCATGGGTTTTACCGCTGTAGATGGGCTCCCCATGGGCACCCGCTGTGGCAATATTGACCCTGGGGTTATCCTCTATTTGCAACGTCACTACAATCTCGATTGTGATGCGCTAGAGCACCTCATTTATAGCGAAAGCGGCTGGCTAGGTGTATCTGGTGAATCAAGTGATATGTTATCGCTTAAACGCTCTCAATCGACGAGTGCACAGGAAGCAATCGATATGTACGCTTATCGTATTGCATTAGAATTAGGTCGTCTGGCAGCGGCTCTTGGAGGGCTTGAGCAGCTCGTTTTCACTGGAGGAGTTGGCGAAAACGATGCGGACCTACGCCAGAACATCATTGAAAGAAGCCGCTGGTTAGGCATCCACCTTGATGAAGATGCAAACGTACTTAACGCCAGCGTAATAAGCAATAAACATAGCGCTATACCCGTCCGAGTAATTGCCACCAATGAAGAAGCAATGATTGCACATCATGTTACGGAAATCATTGGCGATTAGTGGACATTACAACCGTTTAGAAATGTTTTGCTGAGGTATTAAAAAGGCCTGCTTAAAATAATCACGAATGGCGAACATAGCCGGTGTAAAAGTGGTTTCTTTACGCCACGCCAACCCTAAGCTCATCGGGTGCACTTCATCATCCAAGGAGCGTGTATCTATGCGCTTTCCTTCCAGTGACCAAGGCCGGTAAACCAAATCGGAGAGTATCGATATTCCTAAACCATTTGCAACCATGCTTCGCACAGATTCCACTGAAGATGTTCGCAGTATGACATTTGGTTCTAACCCCTTGTGCCCCCAGTAGCGCATCGCACTTTTATCCGCTTCATCGACAGTGAGCATAATAAACGGCTCTTTTTCAATATCTCCTAATGACAACCTTTTCTTAAAACCCAACGGATGATTGCTCGGCAACCACAGCCGACGTTCAGAGGCGACCAACTTTTCAGAAACGATATCAGCATGAGTCAAATTATCAGTTAATACAATGGCCATATCGATAGAACCATCGGCTAGCTGGTTCTCAATAATTGAACGTTCGTATTCAAACAACTCAATCGATATATCAGGATACCAATGTGACAAGCGTTGAAGGTGATAAGGTAAAAAGTATCCTTGGACAGTATAGCTTGCTGCTATGCGAATACGCCCATTTGCGACACCATCGGTGTGAGGAAGGTTTAACGCTTCGTCAACACTTCGTAACACTTGGTAGGCATGATTTAAAAAGTGCCTGCCCCGATCGGTTAAGTTGACCCCTTGGCTACTGCGCACAAATAGCTCTACACCTAAGAGGGTTTCTAGATCCCGAATTGCTGTTGTGACAGCCGATTGCGAGATATTTAGATGGATTGCCGCTTGGGATACCTGCCCCATTTCAGCTGCCGCAACAAAATAACGAAGTTGTCGAATCGTTAAAGACATCGAACCTCCTCAAGCATTATCTGTTTTTCAGATACTACCATATCAAAAAATAGATCTTTTTAAGCACCCACTTTCATTTATATATTCAAGTAACACTAAAAAACATAGGAATAGCTTAATGAGATCAGTTGACCTCAATTCGGATATGGGTGAAGGCTTCGGTCCATGGACGATTGGCGACGGCGTAGATGCCGAAATTATGCCACTGATTAGTTCAGCAAATATTGCTACAGGCTTTCATGCCGGCGACCCTTCAATCATGTCCAGCACTGTAAAAATGGCTCGTGAGCAAGGTGTGTCAATTGGTGCACACCCTGGGTTTCATGACCTTAAAGGATTTGGTCGTCGTCATATCAACGCAACAGCCGACGAACTAATCAACGACATCATTTACCAAATTGGTGCGTTGCGAGAAATCGCAAAAATGCATGGCCTTACCTTACAGCATGTAAAGCCTCATGGTGCTTTGTATATGCATGCAGCTCGTGATGAAGAAATTGCAAAACTTCTTGTAACTCAACTTCATGCAATGGCACCTGAATTGCTTATTTACACCATGCATGGCTCAAAAGTTCATCAACAAGCTCTCGAAGTGGGACAACCGGTTGTATGCGAATTTTATGCAGACAGAGATTACGATCTCACTGGTTCCATTATTTTAACGAGGAAGGTAGGGCCTTTAGATCCCGACCATGTAGCCCAGAAAGTGTTGAAAGCCTGTCAAGAAGGAAAGGTAAAAACAGTAGAAGGAAAAGAGATTGATATCCAGTTTGACTCTATCTGCATCCACAGCGATACACCCGGTGCACTTGGCTTAATTCAATCCACCAAATCGCTTCTTGAGTCTAACGGGATTTCCATACTGGCGCCCCAATAATTCTATAACTCCCTACAAATTACGCTCTTATCAGAAGGAAAATAACATGGCTAAAATCGAAATTATTTCTCCATTACCCGGAATTTTCTATAGAAGCCCATCTCCTGAGTCGGACGCCTTTGTTCAAGAGGGCGACCAAGTGAGCTCCCAGACTGTTGTGGGCCTCATTGAAGTAATGAAACAGTTCTCCGAACTAACAGCTGACCACCAAGGCACACTTATTGAGTTTTGTGTAAGTGACTCATCAGCTGTTGAACCTGGGCAAGTCATTGCCCTTGTTGAAACAAAGGAGTGAACCGATGCAATTTTCCCAACACAAACTATTAATTGCTAACCGGGGTGAAATTGCTGTGCGCATTATCAATGCGGCACAACAGCTTGGCATACCCACCATCGCTATTTGCAGTGAAGCAGACCGTTTATCCCTGCCCAGCTTATTAGCTGATGAGGTGGAGGTTATAGGAGCATCGCGTGCAGACCAAAGCTATCTGAACGCAGACTTAGTAATTGAAACGGCAAAGCGTTTAGGGGCTACTGCAATACATCCAGGTTATGGGTTCCTTTCTGAAAACGCCGACTTTGCAGAAGCAGTTGAGCAGGCAGGAATGATATTTGTCGGCCCGGATGCAGCAACCATCCGCCAAATGGGTGATAAAGCCTGTGCCCGGACTACCGCCCAAGCCGCCGGTGTGCCTGTCGTTCCGGGGTCCGATGGCGAAATTGATTCTATCGAAGAGGCCTTAACCGCAGCGCAAACTATTGGCTACCCTCTGTTAATAAAGGCATCGGCAGGTGGCGGCGGCAGAGGCATTCGTATAGCACACAATAAAGAGGAGCTCGTTAAAGAAATTACCATTGCCCAAAGTGAAGCTAAGGCTGCTTTTGGCTCCGGTGCCGTCTATCTAGAGCGATTTATCAAAAGTGCACGCCATATCGAAGTTCAAATCCTTGGCGACGGTAAACAGGCCATTCACTTATATGAAAGAGAGTGTTCTCTGCAGCGCCGCCGACAAAAGGTATTTGAAGAAGCCCCCTCTCCCGCTTTATCCAATGCAATTAGGGAACAGCTGTGCGCAACAGCTGCTAAATTAGCTAACACTCTTAATTATAAGGGAGCTGGAACCCTTGAGTTTTTGTTCGACGCGGAAACCGAAGAGTTTTTCTTTATAGAAATGAACACACGGATCCAAGTTGAACACCCTGTGTCTGAGATGATTACAGGCGTTAACATAGTAGAGTGGATGATCAAAATAGCATTAGGTGAGCCACTAACACTGTGCCAAGACGAAATTAACATCCATGGTTGCGCAATCGAAATGCGTATTAATGCTGAAGATCCATCTAAAGGTTTCTTCCCTTCACCAGGCCGCATTAGTGCTCTACATTGGCCAGTAAACGAAGGCGTACGAATCGATACCCATGTTTTCGATGGCTACACTATTCCTCCTTACTATGACTCCCTCATAGCAAAACTTATCGTACATGACGTCTCTCGAGAATTAGCCTTTGAACGGGCTTTAAAGTCCCTTAAACAAACACGTATTGAGGGTATAAAAACGACACTTCCATTACATCGCTTACTACTTCAAGACCCCGCTGTTCAATCCGGTGATTTTGATACTGAGACCCTCGAGGTCTGGTTAAAGGAACATTCACATCGACTTGCAGATAAGGAGAAAGCTCATGCATCAACAGCCGATTAGATACACCTTTGGTGGTGACGAGCACCTATTTGCTGAAGTATCTGAGTCTATGTCACTGCCCGCTTTTTTTAGAAGCTTAGGCATGGTTAAAGCCATAGAAAAAGAAAACATCTCAGGTATTTTAGATATTTGCTTGGCCAATGCCTCGTTCCAAGTCCGCTTTAACCCTGATGAAATTTTACCAAATGATTTACTGGCAATAGTGAAATCACTTGAAAGCTCAAGCTTACAAGAGGGACAGTTAGATACCCGTATCGTCGAAATACCCGTTTTATATAACGATCCGTGGACTTATGAAACCTTGATGCGCTTTAGAGATAGGCACCAAGACCCTGACTCAACCGATATGGAATACGCCGCACGAATCAATGGTCATGCTGACACCGAGGCATTTATAAAAGCCCACAGCGGCTCTCCTTGGTTTGTGTCAATGGTGGGGTTTGTCTCGGGTTTACCTTTCATGTTTCAAATGGTCGACCAAGAACATCAAATCGAAGTACCTAAATACTTAAGCCCTCGAACAGACACACCGAAACAGACATTGGGTCACGGCGGTTGTTTTGGGTGTATCTACTCCGTCCGTGGTGCCGGTGGTTATCAGATGTTCGGTGTGACGCCTGCACCCATTTATGATCCAGAACAAGCACTGTCCTACCTAAAAGAATCCATGGTGTTTTTTAGGGCTGGTGACATTGTTAAGTTCAAGCCCATCAACCGAGATGAATATGACCAAATGCTTATCGAGGTAGAAAAAGGACTGTTCACGCTAAAAACCCAACCTTTTGTATTTGACTTAGCGACCTATTTAGCAAATCCAGACCAATACAAAAAAGACATGATGGAGGTACTCTATGTCGATTAAAGTAGTCAAACCCGGACTTGCTACATCTATTCAAGATACTGGCCGAGAGGGTTTCTATCACCTAGGTATCCCTCCATCAGGCGCACTCGACCAATATTCAATGAAAATGGCCAACCTGTTAGTCAATAATAACGAAGGCGATGCCGTGTTTGAATGTGCCCTGTTAGGTCCCGAACTCATATTTGAATACAATAGTATCGTTGCTGTCTGCGGAGCCCGAATGCAACCAAAGCTGGATGGCGAGCCTATGCCTTTAGATACTGCGTTCAGTGTAAAACAAGGACAAACGCTTAGCTTTAACTACCCAACAGCAGGGGCTCGTGCATATTTAGCCATCTCCGGTGGTGTTGATGTTCCCGTGACGCTGGGTAGCCGGTCAACTTACACACTTGGTAGCTTGGGGGGCTTCAAAGGGCGACGGCTGGAAGCAGGAGATACCATTGCAATCGGGACCCCGGTTAAACCTGCCATTGAAGGCAAATCCGTCCCTCAAACATTACTTCCTTCTCTAGCAAAAGAAGTGTCCTTACGCATGATTCCTGGTATGTACATCCATCGCTTAGTGGATGCAGCCGTTGAGCAGTTTTATGAAGACACATGGACGGTGGGTAGCGAAGCTGACCGCATTGGCTATCGATTTAAAGACGGCCACCCAATGCAGTTTGTTGAGCGCGAACAGCCTTTTGGAGCAGGCTCTGACCCATCCAATATTGTGGATGCCTGCTATCCCATAGGATCCATTCAAATTCCAGCGGGCAAAGAACCTATCGTATTGCATCGTGATGCAGTATCAGGTGGAGGATACGCCACAATTGGAACAGTCATCAGCGCTGATCTTGATTTGATTGGACAAATGCAGCCTAACTACAAAGCTCGCTTTATCCCGATAACCATGGAAGAGGCTTTGGACGCCCGTAAGGTTGTACAAGAACGACTCATCAAATTAAAGAGCTACCTACAAACATAATAAGAGACCTTCCATTGCGACTCATCATTAGCTCAGGGCAAAGATAGGCCACCTATCCATTGATGCCGCTTTATCCTGAGTACTTAAGACTACTTTTAGGGGCAATATCATGGCTAACTTAGTTCAAGCGGAATCAACCCAAGATGAAACAAACCTACCTGTACCCGTCGGCGCAAGAATGGGGCCTTTTTCTTTAACGATGGCATGGTGGGCTGTCTGCAGTGCTATCTTTTATATTGTGGTAGGCGCCTCACTGGCCATGAGCTATGGGGCTAAAAACGCAATCATTGGGATGGCCTTATCGGTCGTTACTTACGGAATTATTAACAATATTATTAGCCGCTACGCCATTAAAGAAGGGCTCTCTGTCGCATTATTCTCTAGGAGGCTGTTTGGCAGAATAGGCGCATCCTTAGCGACGCTCATATTCTTTTCGACAGCGATTTACTATGCCGTTTTTGAAGGATCAGTGATTGCCGTTGCAATCAATGCGACCTTCCCATGGTTAGACTATCACTGGGCCGCTCTCTTTGTGGTTATCTACAGTGTACTTCTCGTATTTGGTAGCGTTCAGACTTGGCTTGATAAATTTAACGGCGTTCTCTTACCCTTTTATATCCTAGGCTTAATAGCCACAGTGGTTGCCTCAATCAATGTCTATGGCTATCAAGCCGACTGGATTAATTTAGGGGCAGAAAATGCAACACCGCAAGGCTGGTGGAATTGTTTTACCTACTACATGGGCGTGTGGATACTCATGCTGTTTACCTTTGATTATGCTCGCTTTGGTAAACAAGAGGACAGTAACTATCATGCGCGTGTTAACTTCGGTATGCCTTTTTACTTACTCACCTTTTTAATCAACGGTATTGTCGGCATTTACCTCGTTGCCAGCATCCCACAAGATGCAGCCTTGAGTGAAGTATCCGTTGTACTGTCTATCCTCAAGCTTTTAGGTATCTGGGGGCTCTTATTTGTATGGATCACCCAAACCCGCATTAACACAGCCAACTTTTATTTAGCCAGCGTAAACATGCAATCTTTTTTTAGTGAGCTGCTCAATATTAAAGCCGTCAAGTTTTTTTGGTCTTGCATAGTCGGCGGTATCGTCTATCTATTAATGCTAGTCGATGTATTTTCATACTTACTACAAGCACTGGCATATCAGGGTGTTTTTGTGGTCGCGTGGGTTGGCATCGCGCTGGCACATATACTAGTAAATAACAGCGAAGAAGCTAATAGCTTGATTGAAAGTGATAACCGCTTTAACAAAGTTGGCTTATCAGCCTGGCTGATCAGCACCATCGTTGGAATCGTGATGATGAACTCTGGTGCGTCAATCGCTTCATTTTCTGCTCCCATCACTTTTGTTGTATCGTTCTTTGTTTATGCGGGCATTAAGAACTCTGAAGGGAAGGAGTTATCCCGCGTATAACCGACAAGTCTTATCAAACGGTTCAACTAACCTTCGACCCATTCAGCAGCACAAAGGGCCGTATCGGCCCTTTCTATTATGTTTCTAATTAAGCGCTTTAATCTCTGATCCCTTCAATCCATAAAACACGATATAAAGATAACAAACAGCAGGGACAATAAACGCTAATTGCAATCCAACGGCATCAGCAGCCACCCCTTGAATCAACGGTACAATAGCACCACCGACTATCGCCAAACATAAAATGCCTGATCCTTGGCTCGTATGCGCGCCCAAGCCCCGCACTGCTAGGCTGAAGATTGTTGGGAACATAATAGAGTTACATAGGCCCACTAACAAAATAGAGACCATTGCCACCTGACCTGTGCCAAACGTAGCGATAAGAATCAGTAGAACAGACCCTACGGCATTAAACGCGAGTAACTTTGCAGGGTTTAACTTTGTCATTAGTGCAGATCCAATAAAGCGCCCCACCATAGCGCCTCCCCAATAATAGGCAACATAGTGCGCTGCATCGGTTTCGGCTAGGCCGGCAATATCAGGTTCACCTAAAAAGTTAATCAAAAAACTACCGATTGCAACTTCCCCACCTACATACATAAATATAGCCACAGCGCCAAGCACTAAGTGCGAGTACTGCCAAGCAGAGGTAAATTGCCCTTGGCTTACATCTTCCGATGTATCTGTCTGCGTATTGTCCGAAAGACGCGGCAGTTTCAGCACGGCGAAAATGATTGCTAAAAGAATTAACGCACCAGCAATAATAAGATAAGGCACCTTAACCGTTTCTATTTCACTTGCCGTGCTCGATGCTGCCTCTAAAACAGGCTCGCTGGCCGCTAAAATCAATAATGCACCAAACGCCGGTGCAACCGTAGTGCCTAACGAGTTGAAAGCCTGAGTAAGGTTTAAGCGGCTCGAAGCCGTTTTTGCGGACCCTAAAATAGTGACATAAGGATTCGCCGAAACTTGTAATAAAGTGATTCCCGAAGCCATTACAAACAAAGCGCCTAAGAATAAAGGGTACAACTCAAAACTAGCAGCGGGAATAAACAACAACGCACCTGCAGCCGCGGTTAGCAAACCGATAACCACACCCATTTTGTAACCTAAGCGGTGCACCAACGCCCCAGAAGGAAGCGACATGACAAAGTACGCTCCAAAAAAGCAAAACTGAATCAGCATTGCTTGGGTGTAGCTCAAATCAAAAATATTTTTAAGATGAGGTATCAGAATATCATTAAGGCTTGTAATGAAGCCCCACATGAAAAACAAAGACGTGAGAGAAATTAGCGCAAACCGAAAATTACCTTGGCTGCCCCCCAAATTAGCTTGAGCTACAGAGCTCGCTGGCGTTGCCATACAAAGCACTCCTAAATGTGCGATTTTCCATGAAACTCACCGTAGACTACCTATTTAAAAGTACAGTTTTACGAGAGAACCCAGTAAATTGCGGGGCAGTCTGTCCAATTATGACAACGCTGTCAATAAAAACTCAAACGATCTCAACCATGGCTATCAGTCTTTATGAAAAAGTACCGCCATCCATACATTAATATGAGAGAATACAGTCTGTAGTGGCTTAAAAAATAACGATAATAAGCAAAAAGTTTATGGAGTATTAAACGTGTCATCCCCCACTATTGATGATGTCGCAAAGCAAGCTAAAGTCTCTATCAAAACGGTATCCAGAGTGGTTAACCGGGAGCCTAACGTTCGAAAAGAAACGCGGGAAAAAGTACAACACGTAATCGATTTACTCGGTTATACACCGAACCTTTCAGCGCGTCGTTTAGCGGCTAAGCGCTCATTTTTAGTCGGCCTGGTATATGATAACTTTCACGCCACATCAGCCTATGTAGTCAACGTTCAATGCGGCGTTATGGCCAGTTGCAGCCAATCCGGTTACGAACTGCTCATCCATCCACTTAACGTAGATAACGCAACGCTGATTAATGAAGTCATGGATTTTACCCATCGCTCACAAGTTGATTGCCTCGTGTTACCCCCACCCTTATCAGATCACACGCACCTTTGTAATCAACTCGCCGCCCAGAACATCCCCTTTGTTCGTTTATCACCGGTTTTCAACTTAAATGACTCACTTTATGTACAAACCAATGACCGAAGTGCAGCCTTTGATATGACAAGGAAACTCATAGAATTAGGCCATAACGACATCGCTTTTGTTGCGGGTAGGCCTGATCACTATGCCGTTTCAGAACGCCACCTAGGCTTTGTTGATGCCATGCAATCAGCTGCACTGCCAATAAGAGAAGAATGGATAAAAATAGGAGCAAGCACCTTTGATTCAGGAAAAGACTGCGGGGTTGCGCTGCTTTACAACACACCAAGACCTACGGCTATTTTTGCCGGTAACGACGAAATGGCTGCTGGTGTGATGAGCATAGCGCACTCTCTGGGTATTCGTATCCCTGAGGATTTATCAGTTGCAGGGTTTGACGATTCAGATTTAGCGCGTCAAAGCTGGCCAGCCCTAACCAGTGTACGACAACCAGTTCAAGCGATGGCAAAGGCCGCTGCTGATTTATTATTCTTGTCCCTCAAGACCCCCTCCAACACCGACCTATCGCGCTGCTTCGCTTGCGAAATTATATTAAGGGACTCGACAGGGCCTGCCATTAAAATTAATGAGACCGCCAACGACTAGCCTTTGACTGCACCACGTTGGCGTACCGCTTCAAACAAACAGACCCCCGTAGCTACGGAAACATTCAAACTACTGACTTCTCCTGCCATAGGGATTTTCACCAGAAAATCACAACTTTCACGCGTTAAGCGGCGCATGCCTTTACCTTCAGCTCCCATTACCAACGCCATTGGGCCGGCCAAATTAGCCTCATAGACTATTTGTTCAGCCTCCCCAGCCGTGCCCGTAATCCAAATCCCTCGGCCTTGGAGTTCCTGCAAGGTACGAGACAAGTTAGTAACTTGTATATAAGGCACAACTTCGGCTGCTCCACAGGCGACCTTAGACGCGACAGCCGATAAAGGGGCAGACTTATCCTTGGGGGCGATAACAGCATGTACACCGGCTGCATCAGCTGTACGCAAACACGCCCCAAGGTTATGCGGGTCTGTTACGCCATCAAGCACTAATAAAAACGCTGGCGAGTCGAGGTCGTTCAACAGGCCATCTAAAAAGCGCTCATCTTTTGGCTTAGCCGGATTACACTCCGCCATGATCCCCTGATGAACGCCTCCTTGAGCTAAGTCATCAAGTTTTTGACGGCTATAACGCTCCACACTAATACCATTCAATTCGGCGAGTATTTCAGAGATTCGCTGATCATCTCGATCTTTTAAAACCATTACACGGCGAATACGTGTGGGGTCATGCTTCAATATTGTTTTTACGGCATGGATGCCGAATACACGCTCAAGCGCCATGTGATGCCTCATTATGTAGATCTGACTTAGATAACCAATCACCCGCTTGTTCATTAACTAGCGCACTAAGCACGTTAATAAAGCAGCCCGCACTGTTTAGTGCAGGTATATAATGATAGTGCTCTCCTCCGGCCGACTCGAACACTTCTTTATTTTCCTCGGCTATCTCTTCTAGGGTTTCCAAACAATCCGCTGTAAATGCAGGGCACACAACATCAATGTTTTTAACCCCTTCACCAGCAATTTTCTCTAGCGTCTTATCCGTATAAGGCTGCAGCCATTCAGCAGGCCCAAACCGAGACTGAAAAGTAGTCATCCACTCCCCGTCTTTTAGATCAAGCACACGGGCTAGCATACGAGACGTTTCATGACATTGCTGTGGATAAGGGTCCCCTTTATCGGCGTACTCTTTAGGAATGCCATGGTACGATAAAATTAACTTTTCGGCGCCTGGCGAAACTTGACGATGCTGACGAACACTCCCAGCGAGCGCTTGGATATACAAAGGATGATTGAAATACGATTTAACAATCCGAATATCGACTACTTCACGACGTCCTAACTGAAATTTCGCAACTTGATCATAAATAGGGGCGGTGGTCGTTGCTGAATATTGAGGATACATGGGTATGATGAGGATATGCTGATACCCTTTTCCAGCAAGCTCTTGCAAACGAGGCGTTAAGCCCGGCTGCCCATAAGTCATCCCCGAAAACACATCCGGTGGATTAACATGCTTAAGTGATAACGAGCGCTGAAGTGCCGCAACCTGCTCATCTAAAATGCGCCGCATGGGAGAATCTTGCTCCCAAATCGATGCATATAGCTTGGCCACTTTTTTAGGGCGAAAGGTTAAAACAATACTGTTTAATACAGCTAACCACAGTAGCCGACGTGGACCTTTACCTTCGACGACTCGCTGATCGGACAAAAACTCACGCAAGTAACGCCTTACCGCTGATGGCGTTGGCTCGTCTGGCGTCCCTAAGTTAGCAAGAATAATCGCTGTTTTGCTCATTTCTGACATCTGAATATTGGCCCCATTCTTAAGCCGGGTATTATCCCCAACTCTTACTAAAAAACCCACTGTTATTCTGGATTACATCACCGCTCAACTCATGCAACAGAATAACTAACGTAAAATGCCAGGCACAAAAAAAGCCGCACATGCGGCTTTTTACGGATTAAAAAAGCTAAGCGATTACGCTAAACCTTCAAATACTTTCTCGCGAATATCATCTACGCTGCCAACACCCGGAACGTAAACGTACTTAGGCGCACTTGCTTCACCCGCTTTGTCAGCCCAGTTACGGTAGTAAGCAATCAACGGCTCTGTTTGATCATGGTAAACTTTTAAGCGACCTTGCACGATTTCTTCTTTGTCGTCTTCACGTTGAATAAGATCTTCGCCAGTCACATCATCTTTACCTTCCTCTTTCGGTGGGTTAAAAACGACATGATAAGTACGGCCCGAACCAGCGTGTACACGACGGCCACTCATACGCTTAATGATTTCTTCATCAGCAACGTCAATTTCCACAACTGCATCAATCGGTACACCAGCGTCTTTGAGTGCATCGGCTTGAGGAATCGTACGAGGGAAACCATCAAACAAGAAGCCTTTTGCACAATCTGGCTCTTCTATACGCTCTTTTACTAAACCAATAATAATGTCATCAGAAACTAGCTCACCAGCATCCATCACGGCTTTCGCTTTAACACCCAAAGGCGTTCCTGCTTTTACAGCTGCACGCAACATATCACCTGTAGAGATCTGTGGAATACCGAACTTTTCGGTTAGGTACTGAGCCTGTGTGCCTTTACCAGCGCCAGGCGCGCCTAGAAGGATAATACGCATGAAGGGTTGCTCCAGAGTTAACTTTTATAAATTTTTTAAAACAAAACTATTGTGTGGTCATCAAGCGAGCATCATACAAACCTAGCCCAAATGAGCGTTTGACTCGATGGATTACACTAATGCTGAAACCTTACTGGTGCGATGCACATCGAACAATTCGACGTTAGCACTAGCACCTTGTTGAAAAGATCAACGAAAGTCTCTATCCGAGGGCTCATTTCCACTTTTCAGAAAGATGCTGATAATTAAGTAGCCTGACCATTTAATACCGGTGAGGTTAAGCCAAACACGACGCTGGCTCAACCCCACGGGAACATTAAAGTAACGATTGTACAAAAAAACACCTGATTTCAGGTAATTAGCCCGTATTACGCATACCCGCTGAAATACCCGTCATGGTTACCATGAGCGCCTGTTCTAATCGCTGATCTGGTTGATTTCGGTCTCGATAAAGCAACTCGGCCTGCAAGTAATGCAGCGGATCGATGTATGGGTTACGTACATCAATTGACTGACGAATCACTGGGTTTTCAGCCAACAATTCTGTCTGTTGCCGGATTTTTAAAACCATTTCTTTTGCAACCGCTAAACGGCTTCGCAGATTAGAACCGAGTACTTTCAGCTCATCAGATACAAGACGCGATTCGTAATATTCGGCTAAATCCACATCACTTTTAGCCAAAACCATCTCTAGCATTTCAACCCACGTGCGGAAAAACGGCCATTTCGCATACATTTCATGCAAGCGCGATAACTCGCCATTAGAGATCGCTTTTTCCAATGCCGCTTCAGACCCTAACCAAGCCGGTAGCATTAAACGAATTTGCGTCCATGCAAAAATCCATGGAATAGCTCGTAGGCTTTCAACACCGCCATCCACTTTACGTTTAGCGGGGCGAGAACCCAAGGGCAGTTTGCTGAGCTCTTGCTCGGGCGTACCCGCCCTGAAATAAGGGACAAACTGTGGATCTTCTCGCACTACTGAACGATAAGAGTTGAGCCCTGTTTCTGCTAAGCCTTCCATCTGCTCACGCCACGCAGGTTCTGGCGAGGGAGATGGGGATAAAGTCGCTGCTAAGACGGCCCCAGCATAGAGTTCTAGGTTACGAATCGCCAGCTCAGGTATGCCAAACTTAAAACGGATCATTTCACCTTGCTCGGTTACGCGAAGCGTACGATCTACCGAACCTGGGGGTTGTGCTAAGATGGCTGTGTGGCTGGGGCCACCGCCACGTCCAACCGTACCACCACGGCCATGAAATAGCGTTAAGTGAATATCATGTTCTTTACACAGCGCAGTTAACGCCTCTTGAGCTTGATATTGCCCCCACGCAGCCGCGAGTTGACCCGCATCTTTAGAGGAGTCTGAGTAGCCAATCATGACTTCTTGATGCCCCCCCGTATACTGCTTATACCAAGGAACACTCAAAAGCGCATCAATGCAATCACGCGCATTATTCAGATCGTCCAGCGTTTCGAATAAGGGAACCACGCGCATATTATGCGAGATTCCCATCTCTCGCAGTAACAGGATCACCGACAACACATCGGATGGCTGACCTGCCATTGATATAACATATGAGCCCAAAGAAGACGGATCAGCGGCCGCCACCACAGCACACGTATCTAATACCTCTTGCACCTCGGCTGAAGGCTTCCAGTTATGAGGAATCAAAGGTCGACGGCTCTGTAATTCACGCAATAAAAAAGCTTGTCGACCTTCTTCAGTCCAACTGATGTAAGAACCTAAGCCGTAAAACTGTGATAGTTCTTCGAAGACTTGAGCGTGACGGTCTGAGCTCTGGCGAATATCTAATTTAACCAAAGTCATCCCAAAACAGGCGATACGACGAATAATATCCTCTAACGGCCCCTCAGCAATAATCCCCATACCACATTCAACTAACGATCGATGGCACATCATTAACGGATCCAATAACTGATTGCTATTAAGCATCAAATCCGCCGGAGCATCCCCAGGATCACCTTGCAAATGAGACTGAACCCAATTTTTGGTGACTTTAAGCTGCTCCCGAACTTCGCCGAGAATATGACGATACGGCTCAGCCGTCTCTTCACCCACATACGCTCGCAATTCGCTATTACACGCGTACATGGATAATTCAGCGCGCAGCGTATCAATGTCACGCAGATACAAATCTAAAGCGACCCAACGAGACAACATCATTACCCGCTGTGTAACAGGCGCTATGACATTTGGGTTTCCATCTCGGTCTCCGCCCATCCAAGAAGCAAAACGAATAGGGGCTACCGTTAAGGGCAACCCTTTCCCTAAAACCGCACGGGTTTGCATATCAAGCTTTTTGAGGAACCGCGGAACCGCTTCCCACAATGAATTTTCAATAACCGCGAAGCCCCATTTGGCCTCATCAACAGGTGTGGGGCGGACGTGCCGAATTTCATTGGTATGCCAGATCTGGCTAATTAATTCATTCAAGCGATGATGTGAGGACTCGCCACGATCTAACGCACGCAGGCAATCAGTAATATCATCATATTTTTGTATCAGTGTGCGGCGGTTAACCTCAGTTGGGTGCGCCGTCAACACTAAATCAACTTGCATACCATTTAACGTTTCTAGAATTTTATCAGCTGATAAACCCTCAGAACGCAATTTTTGCAGCAGTAAAGTAAAAGTGTCAGCTGCTTCTAGATCAATAATCTCTTGGTGACGGCGAACACGGTGATGTTCTTCTGCAATATTGGCCAGGTTCAAAAACTGGGTAAATGCTCGCGCGACGGGCAACATCTCATCTTCACTCAGCCCTTTAAGCTCTTGCACTAATGCTTGTCTATCGGCTGCGGTTCCTTCTCGACCCGCTTTAGCCAATTTTCGAACATTCTCAACTTTATCTAAAAATTCCGAACCAAGGTGCTTAGCAATAGTTTGCCCTAAACTATCCCCCAGCATACGGACATCATCGCGTAATGCTTCGTGCAGATCGCTCATACCTTCTCCTTTGAATAAAGTTGCTCAACACATGACATAGTGTACTTATGTGTATTTAGCCAACACTGCTGCCTATTCATCGTCACGATAAATAGATGCTTATCAACCAAGAATAGGTATTTTTTGTGCTATGCACAATTCCTTAACGATCAGATTGTAGGGCAATTCAAATAATTCGGGACGCGTGAGTACTAAAACGTCCAAAGCCGACACATCAGTGATCAGAAGGTTCGAGGCCTAACCGGGCCTGACGAAGCCGTTTATGGATGCGTTCAGCCAGAAACTCGTCCCGGTATCGGACTTCCTGCTTCGGTAAACGTGTGGCATTGAAGATCAGCTCTAGCCGGTAGTTTTTATCACCGCGTTTATCTAAATCATAAAGAATTTCGGAGGAGATCAGCTCAGATAACTGCAAAACTTCATACCCTTGCGGGCTAAGCAGCGCTAACCGTTGATGTGATTCGTCATACAGCAGCTTTGGTTCGCCTTGAAGATCTTCAGTTATGACAAAGCCACTGCTTTCTAAACGTTGCAACTGTCGGTTCAACTTTTGACTATTCCAGTAAGCCAAAGACACCATAACCACCAGCACTGTGCCGACCAATGCATACATTTTCATATTCCTTTACGATCTAACCCTTAGAGTCCATTTTTCTTAGCTTCGTCCCAGAAACCATCTAATTGATCCAACGAGTGCTCTGCCCAGCTACGACCCGACTGAGTGACGCATGCTTCGACAAAAGCAAAACGGCGCTCAAACTTCTGATTAGTCCCCCGTAAGGCAGCCTCTGGCTTTACCCCCAAGTGACGAGCCAAATTTACTTGAGCAAATAAAACATCACCCATTTCATCTTTAACTGACGCTTGGTCACCTGAAGCAATAGCTTCACGTAATTCGGCTATTTCCTCTTCAATTTTATCGAGTACTAACAGCGGATCATTCCAATCAAACCCAACTTCTGACGCCCGTTTTTGAAGTTTCTCTGCGCGGCTTAATGCGGGCAACCCTCTTGGCACATCATCGAGAACCTTGTCTTTGGCCGCCCCTGCTCGTTCCTGCTGCTTAATCGCTTCCCAATTCGCACTAATCTGTGCTTCTGAGAGTGTTATTTTGCGCGGTGGAGTGCGCAACTCCCCATCTGGGAACACGTGCGGGTGACGGCGTAATAGCTTAGTCACAATACCGTTAATAACGGTATTCATAGTGAAGCGAGACTCTTCTTGCCCCAACTGGCTATAAAAAATGACTTGGAATAAAAGATCACCCAGCTCGTCAGCTAAATGATCCCAATCTTCGCGCTCAATGGTATCCGCCACTTCATAAGCTTCCTCCAACGTATGAGGTATGATTGAGGCAAAGTCCTGTTTCAAGTCCCACGGACATCCATATTCAGGATCACGAAGCCTAGCCATTAAATAGCAAAGATCATCCAGCGTATAATTAATGTCGGAATCAGACATTAGCGAAACCCACTGCGCTGTCGGTGCACATCTATCACATTAGGTACTTGGTTGATTTTATCCATAATCTTACCAAGAAGCTCCAATCTGGATATTTCTAATGTCATCGATAAACGTGCAATGTTACTGGTTTTATCCGTTAACGTATTTGCAGCCAACACGTTCAGGTTTTCGTGTGCCATGACCATCATCACATCCCGCAATAAGCCAGAGCGATCATACGCTTCAATATACAAATCAACTGGGTAGGTTGTTTCGCCTTCCTCCCCCCAGTCAACGGTAACAATTCTTTCGGCTTCATGCTCTTTCAACGACAATAAGTTGGAGCAATCTTCACGGTGAATAGAAACACCACGACCTTGTGTAATAAAACCTACTATAGGGTCTCCGGGTACGGGTTTACAGCACGATGCGATAGTGGTGAGCAAATTACCCACCCCTAAAATACGAATACCTTTATCACCCACTGCCTGACCGCGCTCAGCCGAAACCGGTAGAGCAAGGTCTAGCTGTTCGTCGGATTTTGCTGGTGCATCCACTTGTCGTTGAGCCGCATTTAATATTTGCGACAAACGAATATCACCCGCGCCTAATGCAGCAAAAACATCGTCTGCGCTAGAGTAATTAACCTCATGAGCCAGTTTCTTGAAATCTAACTCGGACATATCGATAGCTAAACGCTTAAATTCGCGTTCAGTCATCTGTCGACCAGCCTCTACATTTTTGTCGCGGTCTTGCATCTTAAACCAATGCGCAACCTTGGCCCGTCCGCGTGAGGTGGTTACATAGCCTAAGTTAGCATTAAGCCAATCACGGCGCGGATGCTCTTCTTTTGAAGTTAAGATTTCGACTTGGTCGCCGGTCTTTAGCGGTTTATTCAAAGGAATAATCCGACCATTCACTTTAGCGCCACGACAGCGATGGCCTATTTCGGTGTGCACTCGATAAGCAAAATCGACCGCCGTTGAGCCCAATGGCATATCGATAACATGCCCATCAGGAGTAAATACATATAAACGATCTTGCACAACATCGCCACGCAACATGTCACCGATCGCAGCAGACTCACCCAAATCTTCATGCCACTCGAGGACTTGTCTTAGCCACGCGATTTTATCTTCATAGGCATCACTGCGAGAGTTAGTATCCGTGCCTTTATAGAGGTGATGTGCGCACACACCCAGCTCGGCTTCTTCGTGCATATCAAAGGTACGAACCTGCACTTCGAGGACTTTGCCTTCAGGCCCAAACACGGCCGTATGTAATGAGCGATAACCGTTAGGCTTGGGAGAGGCAATATAATCATCAAATTCATGGGGAATATTGCGCCATAACCCGTGAATAATGCCTAGTGCGGTGTAGCAATCGCGTATTTCAGGCACGAGAATACGTACCGCACGCACATCGTAAACTTGGTTAAAATCGATGTTTTTGCGCTGCATTTTACGCCAAATGCTATAAATGTGTTTAGCACGCCCTTCTACGTCTGCATCAATATTTTGCGCAGTCAGCTCGGTCTTAAGCGTACTCACGACCGACTCAATGAACTCCTGGCGGTCGAGGCGTTTCTCGTCCAGTAGTTTTGCAATAGATTTATAGTCCGTGGGCTTGAGATACCGGAAGGATAAATCCTCCAATTCCCATTTAATGTGACCAATACCGAGTCGATGAGCCAATGGAGCGTAGATATCAAATACTTCACGCGCCACTAGGTAGCGTTTACGCCGCGACGCATTTTTAACGCCCCTGATTGCACACGTGCGCTCAGCAATTTTAATCAGTGCAACACGCACATCATCAATCATTGCCACCAGCATTTTACGCACTGTTTCTAACTGTCGGGCGCCAGTGCCGAGCACTTCTTGTTCTGTTCGAGGATTAGCACGGCTGCCAATTGCAGCCATTTGAATAACACCCATAATCAACTGGCCTATAACGGGGCCAAACTGATTAATGACTGTGTCCAATTTGAGTTTATCTTCACGCACACTACGGTACAGAATAGCGGCAACTATCGATTCTTGATCCTGTTGTAGCTCAGCTAGAATCTGAGCCATTTCCAAGCCGGTAACAAAACTTCCTACACCCGAGCCTGACCAGTCATCTTCTTCTTGAATACTAAGATCATATACTTGTTTAGCAATTTCACAGGCCTTTCGAACCTGTGGGCGGTCATCAATTTTAACCAACTCAGAAAGTCGATCTATCCATAAATCTAGATCGACCGAGCCATCTTCCTGAATCGGGTGATCTTCTCGAACCTTAACCATGGCTAATCGCCACTCCTTAACCTTCGACCCTGCAACTGCCGGAACGATTTATTGTTTTTATGGGGATACGTGAAAGCAACACATATGCCAGCAGAGTCTTTCATTTTACACTAAGACCCGAGTGCGTGAGCAAGTTCCATGCTCAAAAACGAACTAAGGTCGTATGTAGTATAAAAAAAGCCGCATAGCGGCTTTTACAAATACAATTAACGAACAGCAGTGTAGCAGCTATTGCTGCTAACATTATTGATCTGTATTAAAAACGCCCGTGGACAAGTAACGATCCCCACGATCACAAATAATGCAGACGATCACAGCGTTTTCAACCGTTTCGCTTAAACGCAAAGCCCCTGATACGGCGCCACCAGAAGAAACTCCACAAAAAATCCCCTCTTGCTTAGCCAACTCACGCATGGTGACTTCGGCATCAATTTGGGCTACATCGAATACTTGGTCAACGCGCGTTTCATCAAATATTTTTGGTAGATAGGCTTTTGGCCAGCGGCGTATACCCGGAATCTGAGAGCCATCTTGCGGTTGTAATCCAACAATTTGAATAGCAGGATTTTTTTCTTTTAAGAAACGCGACGTCCCCATTATGGTGCCCGTTGTTCCCATTGAACTGACAAAATGGGTCACTTTTCCGTGCGTTTGCTCCCAGATTTCTGGCCCCGTGCCCTGATAATGCGCAACCGGATTATCTTGATTTGCAAACTGATCAAGTACAACACCTTCACCTCGCGCTTGCATTTCAACAGCTAAATCCCGGGCATATTCCATCCCTTGCTCTTTGGTTACGGTAATTAAGGTAGCACCATAGGCTGTCATAGACGCCTTACGCTCCATGCTCATATTATCTGGCATGATTAAGACCATCTTATAACCTTTAATCGCCGCCGCCATGGCCAGTGCTATACCCGTATTGCCTGATGTCGCTTCTATTAATGTATCGCCAGGCGCAATATCACCACGTGCTTCTGAGCGCTCTATCATGCTCAAAGCAGGCCTGTCTTTAACGGAGCCTGCTGGGTTATTACCTTCTAACTTGCAAAGAATGACATTGCCGCGGTTGTTTTCCCCTAATCGCTGCAAACGCACTAGCGGAGTTTTACCGACATAATCGGCGATTGTGGGAAACTCTATACTCATAGCAAGACCTGTCATTAGGTTATAACAAATGGAAATAAAAAAACTTAATCTTATTCCAATATAAATATTTTGCAATCATAAGCGGAGGCCATCGGGGAGTCAATTCAAGAGAATCAATTCGCTTTATGATCCACTAGCTTTCCAAGAAACGGGCTAAAAGAAAAACCCAGACGCTGGTTTAGAGCTTTAGCGCGCTGTTTCAAACCATTGGCTGATAACTCTTCTCGCTGCTTACTGGCATAAATCACCCAATTACCGCTTTGTGTTGTGCAACTTCGCACATCAGCAAATTGATCTTTCAATTGCCGCAATACATTTTCACCTTGGTGGTCTCGCCAACAATTGAGCACAAGCCAACCATTAGTCTTTAAGCGGTCGTGACATGCGTCTAAATAGTCAGGATGTAATTGTTGCTCATCTAACCCTTCTTCTGTGTAGATATCACTAATGATGATATCTACTTTTTTACTATCAACGGACAGTAAGTACTCTTTAGCGTCCATCACATGCAGCGATAATCGCTTGCTACGCGGAAATTGAAAGTAGCGATAAGCAACTTTAACAACTTCGTTACGAAGCTCAACGATGTCTTGTTTCAACTCGGGAAAATGATGATGTAAGCAATGATTTAATGCCCCCGACCCTAAACCCAAACTTAGGCTGCGTTTAGGCTCACAAAATAACAGCACTAACATCATAGCGCGGGTATATTCATGCTGTGGAATTAAAGGTTCACTTTTGAGCCAGCAGCTTTGTTCATCGGTTTCACCAAATGATAAGTAACGTTTGTTCCCATCATCTAATACCCTCACTACGCCATACTCATCATGGCTACGATGAATTTCTTTACCGGACAAGGACATACCGCCTCATGATATTGTATTAACGTGTTTGCTTGCTGGGTAAAGCCCCAACAGAATAAAAGGTAGGCAGTATATCTGATCAGAAATAATGAAAGCGAACTTATCAGTCCGCTATTTGATCGGTTTTAGCAGCACAAATGAGATCATTTTGATGCAAACCGCCAATCTCATGCGTCCACCAAGAGACGGTTACTTTACCCCACTCGGTTAAAATTGCGGGGTGATGGTTTTCTTGCTCCGCTAATTCAGCGACCTGTTGAGTAAACGTCATCGCTTGAGCAAAATTTTTAAACGTAAAAACCCGCTTTATTTGTTCCGTACCATTAACCGTCATTCGCTGCCAGTTCGGCAAGTGCGTTAGAGCTTCCTTAAGTGCCTCAACAGTCAACGGTTTAGCATCAGAACGGCAAGCTTTGCATGAAGAGCGCACTAAATGAGAGGTGAATGTAGAATCATCCATGGGTTATGCTCCTAAAAAACGACGCGTCCTTGCGAAGGTTAATGGCCAAACCAAGGGATCACTTAGCTTGATCCGTTTTCTCACTCTGACCCAATACATCTGCCAAGTTTTGACGTGTTAGCTCACCCGTTAACTGACCAGACTCATCAACGACTGGAACCGAATACTGTGATTCTAAGGTTTCGGGGATAACACTTTCCAAAATAGCATCTTGGGTAACCGGTTCAACGCTCATCACCAACGTACAACTTTCCATGGTGGTCTGCCCTTGGTCCGATGCGGCCTGCAAACCCGATTCGGTAACTACGCCTTGATAGCCTTTATCATTAACATAAAACGCATAATCACCAGAGAAAGTGCGCATTTGCTTTAATGCCATCTCAATGGTGTCAGCCGATACTCGGTGAGGAGCAGGCTGCATAACCGTCTCTACCGTTAACGCTCTGGCGCGATTCACATCCTTAACAAACGCTTCAACATAATCATTTGCCGGGTTCAACAAAATCTCATCAGGCCGCCCTTGTTGCACCAGTTCTCCGTCTTTAAGAATGGCTATGCGATCACCAATACGTAACGCTTCATCTAAGTCATGCGTAATGAAGATAATCGTCTTATGTAACTTTTCTTGTAACTCAATCAGTTGATCCTGCATTTCGCTACGAATCAGGGGGTCCAGTGCCGAAAAGGCTTCATCCATCAACAATATTTCGGCGTCTGTGCACAAAGCCCGAGCCAACCCCACACGCTGCTGCTGTCCGCCAGAAAGCTGATTAGGGTACTGCTTTTCGTAACCGCCAAGCCCTACTGTAGACAACCATTCTGTCGCTTTCGCATGGCGAGTTGCCTTATCGACACCCTGTACCGCCAAGCCATAACTAACATTATCTAATACATTACGGTGCGGCATTAAACCAAAGCGCTGGAAGACCATCGACATTTTATGGCGACGAAAATTTTCCAAATCCTTAGGGGCTAGCTTCATTACATCCGTATCTTCGACTCGAATCACCCCTTCTGTAGGGTCTATCAATCGGTTGAAATGGCGGATCAAAGTTGACTTACCTGAGCCAGAAAGCCCCATGATGACAAAAATCTCCCCTTTGTTAATGGTGAGATTAATATCTTTAAGGCCCAACGTGTGCCCTGTTTCAGCCAGAATTTGATCTTTACTCATACCCTGATGAACCAACGGCATGACCCGCTCGGGTTTGGGTCCAAATAGCTTGTATAAACCTTCAATATGAATCAGTGGTTCAGCCATTAGGAATGCCCTCCTAAATGCTCTTGCGTACGCTTAGCATAAGCCTGCGAGATGCGGTCAAAAATAATAGCTAATGCGACAATCGCCAATCCATTGAGCAAACCCAGTGCAAAATACTGGTTCGTTATAGACTTGAGCACAGGTTGCCCTAAGCCTTTCACACCAATCATGGAGGCGATAACGACCATAGATAGTGCCATCATAATCGTTTGGTTAACACCAGCCATAATAGTGGGCATGGCCAGTGGCAATTGAACACCAATCAAACGCTGAGTTTTATTAGCACCATAGGCGGTTGCAGCTTCCAGTACTTCTTTATCTACCAATCGAATACCCAAGTTGGTCAAACGAATAACTGGGGGAATAGCATAGATAATAACGGCGATTAAACCCGGTATTTTACCAATACCTAAGAGCATAACTACGGGGATCAAATAAACAAAAGCGGGCATGGTTTGCATCACATCTAACAGTGGCGTAATGATATTTTGTGCCCGATTGGAGCGCGCCATTAAAATACCAATAGGGATACCAATACCAATAGCAAGCAAAGTACAAACGGTAATAATGCTCAGTGTTCTCATGGTGTCTTCCCACATTCCAAAATAGCCAATGGCCAGAAAGGAAACCACTACACCCAAACACAACTTCCAAGAGCGCCCTGCTAAAAAAGCAAGCACCGTGACAATAATAACGACAAGCCACCAGGGTGTGGCTAACAGTAATTTTTCAAACCACACTAAAAACGATAATAAAGGGTCAAAAAAAGATTCGATTGTATCTCCATATTCTCTGGAGAAAGAACGATAAGACTCATCCAAAGCCTTTCTTATATCGCGCAGCGTCCCTCGATCCATCGCCGGAAATTCATTTATCCAGGAAGATTCGGCCATCTTTTATCCTCAGGTAAGTAACAATATGCCCAGCACGTCGTGCTGGGCTTACACTGTATAAGCGTACTGATTAAAGATTGTCTAGCGCTGTTTTTATTTTAGCCGCTGCCTCTTCTGAAACCCACGCAGTCCAAGTATCAGCGTTTTCTGTTAGGAAATGCTCCATTGCAACATCACCATCAGCTTGGTTGTCTTCCATCCACGCCAATAAACCATTCATCTGTGCGTTAGTGAATGCACGATTAGCTAGGTATTCGTATGCCTCAGGAGCACGTTTAGCAAATCCTTCCGTGGTAACCGTTTGCACCATTGAAGGTGGGTACATGGTTACTTTTGGATTTTCACAGTCTTCTGCGGTTGTGCAGTTTTTAAATTCAGCTTCGTCAATACCAGAACCAAAATCGACTTTAACCATCTCGTATTTACCTAAGACAGCTGTTGGAGCCCAGTAGTAACCAAACCAAGGTTCTTGGCGTTCGTAAGCCTTAGCGATAGCACCTGATAAACCAGCGCCTGAACCTGGATCCACTAAATCAAAGCCAGCATCAGCTAACTTGAGCGCTTCAAATAAATTACCTGACGAAATTTGGCAATTCCATCCGGCTGGACAGGTGTAAAAGGCAGATAATTCTGGATCTTCTGGGTGTTCAAACTCTTTAGCATGAGCAATGACACCGGCAATAGTAGCTAATGTTGGGTCTTTATCGACCATGTATTTAGGCACCCAAAAACCTTCTTCGCCACCATCTGATAATGATTGACCAGCAAAACGAAGACGCCCTTCTTCTACCCCTTTATCGAGTGCTTCACGCATCGAATTACTCCACATTTCAGGAGCAATATCCGGCTCGCCTTTCTCAATCATAGAGGCGCCTGTAGGCATGGTATCCCCAGGTACAAGTTCTGCATCACAGCCATAGCCATTTTCTAATATGAACTTATCCACATGTGCTATTAACGTCGCTGAGTTCCAATTCATATCAGCAATACTCACCGAACCACACTCATCGGCTGCGTAGGCGCTTGTTCCCAATGCAATTAACGGAAGCGCTGCAAGGATTTTCTTCATTATTTACTCCGGTTCTTTGACATACTGTTACTTATACATTACATATCTAATCATTAGATCTCAAATCTTATAAATATATTGTAGTCGATTTTTAAGGTCGTATAATCGCCTGCTACTTAGATAAAGAACCGAATTAATGAATACTCCTTACTGGCAAGATGTGCTTATTTCGTTACGACAAATCATACGTGCGACAGATTTACAATCTAAGCGCATCATGAAAGCGTGCGGCTTAACGATTCCACAAGTCATGGTATTACGAGCTATAGAGAGCCTTGGTGATGTCACCGTTAAGCGCATATCGGACCAAGTATCGTTAAGCCAAGCGACCGTTACGACAATCTTGAACCGCCTAGAAGACAAACAATTTATTGAACGCGTTAGAAGTGCCAAAGACCGTCGTATCGTCAACGCACGCTTAACAACGTCTGGTACTCACATGCTGAATGAAGTACCACCTTTGCTGCACGACGAGTTTATTAATCGATTTGAAAGCCTAGAGCGCAGTGAAAAAGAATCTATCTTGGACGCTTTGAAACAAGTGGCCGGTATGATGAACGCAGAAAAAATAGACGCGTCGCCTTTGCTCGATATTCAAGCGCCGATCAAAGAACAAAATATCAATAAAGAAACAGATTTAAGACCCGGCACAGCAGAGTAACCCAAAGGGTAGGATCAACAATCTTCCGCTACAGCGAATGCGACCACATAGCCCGCCTCATCACTGTAGGATAAATGAACGGTTTCAGCTCCTATCATCTCTGCACGCGCCAAAGCCCCTTCTGATAATCGTACCAATGGCTTGCCCAGCGCATCTTTGCAGATATTCACATGCTGCCAGCTGACACCTCTTCCTATACCAGTACCTAGCGCTTTTACGACCGCTTCTTTAGCCGCAAAACGCTTAGCAAAATATCTCGCCTTATCCGTTGCTGTATCAAAGCCGGGTATCTCATCAGGAGTCAACACGCGGCGGGCTATTTTAGGCGTGCGAGCCAAAGCCGCCGTCGCTCGTTCAATGGATAAAATATCAGTACCGATTCCGCGAATCATCGCTTAATCGCGTCCCGCTGCATTTGAACTCGTGCTTGTGACTCCATCATTAACTGACGCATTTCACGCACGGCTTCCTTAAGCCCGACAAATACTGCTCGTGCAATCAGGCCATGACCAATATTCAACTCATTTAAATGCGGGATTTCAGCGATTTGCTCTACATTGTGGTAATGAAGCCCATGTCCGGCATTTACAACTAAGCCTCGCTCATAAGCGTAAGCTGCCGCTTCTTTAATACGCGCTAGTTCCTGCGCCTGTGCCTCATGTGTTGTCGCTTGCGCATAAGCTCCGGTATGAAGCTCAATGGTAGGTGCCCCACATACAATTGATGCGTCTATTTGAGCCGGTTCAGGATCAATAAACAGTGACACATCAATATCTTGTGCCGCTAATTTATCACAAGCCGCTTTAATCTTATCAAGTTGCCCAAGCACATCTAAGCCACCTTCTGTGGTCAGCTCTTCTCGCTTTTCTGGCACTAAACACGCATGAGATGGCTTAACATCACAGGCAATAGCGATCATTTCATCAGTCACCGCCATCTCAAAGTTCATACGAGTTTGCAACGTCTCTTTGAGTAGATAGATATCACGGTCTTGAATGTGTCTTCTGTCTTCACGTAAGTGCACCGTAATACCGTCCGCACCCGCCTCTTCCGCTAAAGCAGCCGCTAGTACTGTATCTGGGTAGCGAGTCCCTCGGGCTTGTCGTAGCGTTGCTACATGATCAATATTGACCCCTAACAACAAACGATTAGGCTCGATCATTATAGATTCCTCATTGTTTTTTAAATAAGCGTCGGCTCTGTAATGGCCTATCAGCGGTTAAATGATCGATTGCTAAGCGCATAAGGCGTTTTGCTGCGCTGCGCTGCGCTGGTGTTTCATAACAATCATCAGCGATGTCTAATAACTGTTGCCCACTAAACGCAGAGTGACGCAGATCTTCATCGATGCTGGTAACCGCCTCAAAAGACCATGAAGGCGGATCGAAGTAATATAACTGGTTTGCTAACACGGTATCGATAGGCAATGCGTACCCAATCTCAGAAAGTAATTTATGCTCAAACGTACGTAATGCACCTTCCACATCATCGCCTGCTACTAGTGCGTTCAGTACATATTGATAATACACATATAAGCGAGGAACCGGCTCGTGGGGCACTAATAACCGTTGCAACAGTTCATTAATATACAAACCACACATCAAGGCACTACCTTGAATAATCCCATTGAGGCCGGTAGCTTCTGCTACCAGCAAGGACTTTAGCGGTTGCTTCCCTCGCCAATGAACATGCAAAGGCACAAAAGGCTGCATAACACCGCGCAGCTTGGAGGTTGGTCGGCGTAATCCTTTTGCTACTACACTGACTTTACCTTGCTCTAAGGTAAATAAGTCAACAATCCCGCTGGTTTCTAGGTAAGGTCGCGAATGCAATACATAAGCCGCCTGCATGCTATCCCTTGGGGACATTACTCACCGTGCTGGTAGCCTAAACTTTTAAGGGCGCGCTCATCGTCTGACCAACCACGGCGAACTTTTACCCATAGGTTTAGCATAACTTTTGTTTCAAATAGGGCTTCAATATCTTTGCGAGCATCACGGCCGATTGTTTTCATACGCTCGCCTTTCTCACCGATAATGATCTTCTTTTGGCCTTCTCGTTCAACCAACACTAACGCGCTGATAGTCAGTAGGCGCCCATCGTTAATAAACTCTTCAATCTCAACCGTTGCACCATAAGGCACTTCATCACCGACGTTACGCATTAATTTTTCACGAACGATCTCAGCCACCATAAAACGAGAGCTTTTGTCGGTAATTTGGTCTTCTGGGTAATGATGGGCTGACTGCGGCATGTACTGGTTAATCAAGTTTTCTAGTTGATCAACATTAGTCCCATTTTTAGCCGAGATAGGAATAATGTCTGCAAACTTCATCTTTTCTGAAACATGTGCAATTTGAGGAAGTAAGCTATTTTTATCTTCCAACTGGTCTACTTTGTTGACTACTAAGATGACAGGGCACGGCGCATGCTGCACCTTCCCAAGAACAATGTCATCTTCCTCGGTCCATGCTGTACGGTCCACCATAAAAAGTACGAGATCAACACCACGCAATGCTTCAGAAGCCGCTTTATTCATATAGCGATTAAGCGCTTTATCTTGTTCTTTATGTAAGCCGGGTGTGTCAACAAATACTATTTGAAGATCACCTTCCGTTTTAATACCTAGGATTTGATGACGTGTGGTTTGAGGCTTTTTGGATGTTATGCTGATTTTTTGACCTAACATGTAGTTCATCAACGTAGACTTACCCATGTTAGGGCGCCCTACGATAGCGACAAAGCCACAGCGCTGGTCATCAGAGCCTTCAGGTGTTAACCAACTTGCAAACTCTTCGTTCATACCTTCACCTGCTCAGCCAATACAGCTAAGGCTTGTTTCGCGGATTCCTGCTCAGCTTGACGACGGCTACTGCCGATACCTTGCGTCGGTTTCTTCAAAGGCTCTATGTGACACACAATGGTAAATGTTTGCGCGTGCGCCTCGCCTTCGACTTTAACTAATTCATAAGTAGGTAATGGTAAACGACGGGACTGCAAAAATTCCTGCAAGCGTGTTTTAGAGTCCTTTAGCGCTTCATCTATGTCTAACTCAGCTAAACGTTGCTCAAACCAACCCAGTATGTAGCCTCGGACCACTTCCAAATCGCTATCTAAGTAGATGGCTCCAATCAGTGCTTCAACAGCATCTGCTAAGATAGAATCACGCCGGTAACCGCCGCTTTTGAGTTCGCCAGGGCCAAGGCGCAGATAATCACCTAGGTTTAACTCTCGACCAATCTCGGCCAGCGTTTCGCCTTTTACCATTCGGGCCCGCAAGCGGCTCAGCTGCCCTTCTCTTGCCTGAGGAAAACGCTGGAATAAATCGTCAGCGATCACAAAGTTAACGATTGAGTCACCTAAAAACTCTAGGCGCTCATTATTTTTTTTCCCACAACTACGATGCGTTAACGCGAGTTCACAATGCGCAACGTCAGTGAAGGTGTAACCTAAACGGCGGGTAAGTTCAGTAATGGGCTTTATCAAGGCTGGTTAGCTTCGTAATAGTCGTTAAATTTAACCACCGCATCAATGTTATAAAACATAGGGACACGCTGTTCGTAATTGATAGTAAATTTAATAACGCCTTGCTCGTTTACAATGGTTAGTGCTTCTGGGGATGGAAGCTTCACCTGATTTATCGTCAGACGTTTATTAATATTATTGCGAATCACATTTATAGGCTTACTTAATTCTTCCCGGTCATTGGCAACGTTTTCAACAACCGAAGTCAGTGTACCGTGCTGTAAATAAGGTGAGTAGAGTTTAAAGCCAATGGCTATAAATGTTCCTATCATCAGCACTACAATCAAGGTGCCAAAGAATGAAGCACCGCGCTGTTGACGAAGACTTGTACCCAAAATCATATTCGTTCCTTTACTTATTCAATACCGCGAACAACGGAAAAATCAGGCAGACTAAAGAATGTTGGCCAATGCATCCATACCGCAAATGCTTTACCAACTAACAGCTCATCAGGCACATATCCCCAATAGCGGCTGTCATTACTATTATCACGATTATCTCCCATCATAAAGTAATGCCCTTCAGGAACAACCCATTCGCCACTACCGGATCGAGCCGACGCCCTCACATCGGTATACATTTCATGCTTCACATCACCAAGGGTTTCGTTGACCAGGAGCGTCTCGGTGTTTATTGGCGGAAGCTTGGCTACCAGCGTTTGTTCTTGCGCGACACCATTAACAAAAATGGTTTTATCTTTGTACGTAATCACATCACCCGGTAAACCTACAAGGCGTTTAATGTAGTTAACAGATGGGTTTTTAGGATACTTAAAAACAACAACATCACCGCGTTGCGGCTCTCCTACAGGGACAATTTTTGTCCCTAAAACAGGCAAACGCAAACCATAACTAAATTTATTAACGACTATAAAGTCACCAATTTTAAGCGTCGGCAACATTGAACCTGAAGGGATCTGAAATGGCTCGATAATAAATGAGCGAACAATCAACACCACCGCCAAAACAGGAAACATGGACCGTGAAAAGTCTGACCACCACGGCAAAGGAGCACATTTTTCTTTCGCATCTTCTGGGATAGAACCATCGCTAGACGCTGCCTCTGCCGTAGCAATTTTTTTACGGCGCGACGGCTCAAAAAACAGCTTATCTACTAGCCAGCCCAGACCTGTTACTAACGTTGCCAGCACAAGAATCAGTGCGAAATCAAAATTCATCGTTATTCCTTAACCGTCGACTTTTAATACAGCAAGGAACGCCGCTTGAGGGATTTCAACATTACCCACTTGCTTCATACGTTTCTTACCTTCTTTTTGCTTTTGTAGCAGCTTTTTCTTACGACTAACATCGCCGCCATAACACTTAGCAATAACGTTTTTACGTAGCGCTTTAACTGTGGTTCTCGCAATAACTTTACCGCCGATTGCCGCTTGTATAGCCACATCAAACATTTGGCGGGGAATAAGCTCTTTCATTTTTTCACAAAGAATACGGCCACGGTATTGAGCATTATCCCTGTGTAAGATGACCGCTAGCGCATCTACCTTTTCACTATTGATCAAAATATCCATGCGAACCAATGAAGCGACTTCAAATCTAACAAAGTTATACTCTAGCGATGCATATCCGCGGCTAGCTGATTTTAGACGGTCAAAGAAGTCCAATACGACTTCAGCCATAGGCAGCTCGTATGTCAATTGCACTTGCTGACCAACAAATTGCATATTCTTTTGAACACCACGTTTTTCAATACACAAAGAGATAACCTGCCCCAGGTAATCATTAGGGACCAGGATATTAGCCTGCACAATTGGCTCACGCATTTCTTTCACGCGAGCGGGATCAGGTAATTTCGACGGACTATCAATGTGGACCACTTCACCGGTATTGAGCTCTAATTCATAAATTACGGTGGGTGCGGTGGTGATTAAATCTAAGTCATATTCGCGCTCAAGACGTTCCTGAATAATTTCCATATGCAACATCCCTAGGAAGCCGCAACGAAATCCAAAACCTAGCGCATCAGAAGTTTCAGGTTCAAAGAACAGGGAGGCATCATTTAATGTTAGCTTATCCAGCGCATCGCGGAAGTCTTCATAGTCGTCAGAGCTTGTAGGGAATAAACCTGCGTATACTTGTGGTTGTACACGTTTAAAACCAGGTAAGCTTTTTACATCAGGCGTTTTAGCATGTGTTAACGTGTCGCCTACAGGTGCGCCGTGAATGTCTTTAATTCCGGCGACAACAAAGCCTACTTCACCCGCTCTTAGAATATCGGTTTCTTTACGCTTAGGAGTAAATATGCCTACCGCATCAATCAGATGAGATTGCCCCGTAGACTTAACGATAATCTTCTCTTTTTTACGTAATGTGCCCTGTTTAACACGAACTAAAGAGACGACTCCCAAGTAGTTATCAAACCAAGAGTCGATGATTAACGCCTGCAATGGTGCATCAACATCACCCTCCGGAGGCGGAATAGTAGCAACCAAAGCTTCTAAGACTTCAGTAACGCCCATCCCACTTTTAGCTGAACAAGCAATGGCATCCGTTGCATCGATACCAATAACTTCTTCAATTTCGACACGAACACGGTCAGGCTCTGCTTGAGGTAAATCCATTTTATTAAGAACGGGTAAAACTTCTAAGCCTTGTTCGATAGCCGTATAGCAATTTGCCACAGACTGAGCTTCTACGCCCTGCGCTGCATCGACAACCAATAACGCACCTTCACAAGCAGCAAGCGAGCGAGATACTTCATACGAAAAATCAACATGCCCAGGTGTATCGATAAAGTTTAGCTGGTAGGTTTTTCCGTCTTTAGACGTAAAATCTAGCGTCACGCTTTGCGCTTTGATCGTGATACCGCGCTCGCGCTCTATATCCATAGAGTCAAGCACCTGAGCGGCCATTTCGCGCTCTGATAGACCGCCACACATTTGGATGAAGCGGTCTGCTAAAGTGGATTTACCATGGTCGATATGGGCGATGATGGAGAAGTTGCGTATATGATCGAGCTTACTCACGATAATTTAGATCTCAGATGCTATTCAAGGTTTTAAAAAGGCGTGCGGGCGTTCAAAAGGCGCAATTTTATAGTATTTCGTGAGGTACGGCTATCGCCAGTAAATAACTGTTGAAGCCTCAGCGCCGATTTCGACGCTGAGGAAGAAAAGATTTCTATTCTTCATTAAGTTTGAGAGGAATAAATACAGGGCTGCCTCGACGAACAATTCTCATAGGAACAGAACGTTTCGCAGGTAATTGAGACACGATTTGTTCAAATACTTGGACATTATCAACGCGTTTACCATTAAGCATGGTTATAACATCCCCCGCCACTAAGCCTGCGTTAGCCGCCGAACCAGCCATAACTTTCTGTACCAGAATTCCATATGACACAGCCAAATTGTTCTTCTGATCTTGGCTAAGATCGGAGATCATAATATTGAGACGATTATTTTGAGGAGCTTGCGCGGGCTGTGACGAAGCTTTAATCGCACGTGCTTCATCAGGCAAAGTACCTATATTAACAGTCAGCACTTTATCATCACCGTTACGCACAATATCAACACGGGCTTTAGTACCGGGTTTAACCCTACCAACTTGATGAGGCAAATCGGAAGATAAATTAATGGACTGACCGTTGAACTCCGTAATGATGTCGCCATCTCGGAAACCAGCAGCTTCTGCTGGGCTACCCGGCAATACTTTAGCGACCAAAGCCCCTGATGGTTTATCTAAACCAAACGATTCCGCTAGGTCTTTATTGACCTCTTGAATCACAACGCCCAACCAACCTCGTGTAACAAAGCCTGATGACTCAAGTTGTTCAGACACATTCATAGCGACATCAATCGGGATAGCAAAAGATAACCCCATAAACCCGCCTGAACGCGTGTAGATTTGTGAGTTAATACCCACTACCTCGCCATCGAGGTTAAATAAAGGACCGCCCGAGTTACCCGGGTTGATAGCCACATCGGTTTGAATGAAAGGCACATAGGTCTCATTCTCAAGCGCCCTGCCCGTAGCACTCACGATCCCAGAAGTCACAGTATGGTCAAAGCCAAATGGAGAACCAATCGCAATCACCCACTCTCCTTGTTCAAGCTCCGATGAATCACCTATTTTGACCACCGGCAAATCATTGGCATCGATTTTAAGCAATGCAACATCAGAACGCTCATCAGACCCCACAACAACAGCCTCAAGCTCTCGACGATCGTTTAGACGAACAAGAACCTGATCAGCCCCTTTAACGACATGGTGATTCGTTAAAATATAACCATCTTTGCTGATGATAAAGCCTGATCCAAGTGACTGCGGGGTGTTTTGCTGTGGCCCAGGCAATTCTCCTTGATCAGGGAAGCGGAAAAAGTGCCTAAAAATTTCCGGGATTTCTTCTCCGTTAGGTCCCTGAAAACTAAAGCCGTTTTGAGCATCGGCCGAAGGAGCTTTTTGCACAGTACTGATATTAACAACAGCAGGAGCAGCTTGCTTAACCAGAGAAGTAAAATCAGGAAAATCGGCCTTAGCCGTCAAAGAAAAAACAGTCAACAAACATGCAAACGCAATGATCAAACGCTTCATTAGTCAGCTATCCTCGTTTTTATTAGGAGACTCTCAATAAAATAGGACGGTAGGCATGACGCGTTTCTAGTTTTTTTCCGAAAAAACGAACAACGCAGAAGCCGACAGCCAGCCCTACAAAGGAACTAGTGATAATAAGAGACTCAGGTTGAGAAAGCGCCTGAGCAACACCACCCGTTATAACCATAAGTATCAAAGGTAATAGATAGATAAGTGCCGAGGCTTTTATAAATCCACCTTCATTTATGCCAACGATAACAGAATCGCCAACATTCACACTGAGCCGGTTTGGATTAACTATCTCAATATTAGCCATTTTAGAAGCCGCCCATTCTGAAAGTGACTTCTGTCCGCAGCTGTCTGCTGCCTGACATTGACCACAAGCAGAGGTCCTAGCTGCCTCAATGATGACATTTTCACCATTGAGGCCGACAACTTTAGCGTGCTCTTCTATCATGACTAGTGAGTTTTATTAACCGAAGCGGCTATTCTATCGGCGATCATTAAGGGAACATCCCCAACAACCGTGACAAAGCTCTGCCCTTTCTCCACACCCACAGCAACGACATTATCGGACTGTGTTACGCCCGCAGGTACTGTTTGACGACCTTTTGGCTCAATGCTTACTGAGACGTCATGACGACCATTACTGTAAACCATGATTTCAGCATGCGGCATCACTTCATGGCGAACGCGACTGTAACCTTCTGGTAACCAGTCTGCTTCCCAAGCTGGCTGCGATTCACTTAGCAACTGATTATGCTGATCAATGTAGCGCTTGAGCCCCTGAGATAAACGAATAACTTCTGGCTGCTCATAAGATGCTGTCATCACAGAGCTTTGAGGCGCCAAATTGCTATATTGTGTTCTTTGTATATCAGGAGATGAAGTAGGGCCGGCTAATGCTATCTGAGAGGTAGCAGCAGGAGCAACGGTATCATCTTGCGTAAAGCTTTGTCCGCCTAAAATGACAACGGCCGTTGCAGAAGCGGCGACCGCCATACTGGCAAACGGCTTCCACCATTGTTTTTCAGTAGCAACTGACTCACTCGAAGATTCATTTTCAGCGACGAGTGCCGCCTCATTTTCTAAAGCAGCTTGCACTCGAGAAACTAAATCTACTTCTTTCACTGAGTGATTCATTGCCCCGTTATGCATCGCGTGCTGTGATAGGTGATATCGTTGCCACTTGTCTTCAAGCGCTTTCTCTGAAGAAAGACGCTCTACTACACGGCGTAATTCAAAGGATGATACTTCACCATCCATCGCCGCAGAAAGCGACTCATGAGACTCATAGCCCATCATCTTACCCTCGTAACATTATTTAGCATTGCTCACGACAAAAGCGGAGCAATCTCTTTGTCTATAGCTTCCCGGGCCCGGAATATACGGGACCTAACAGTGCCTACAGGACAATCCATAACGGCGGCTATATCTTCATAACTCATGCCTTCAAACTCACGCAGCGTAAGCGCCGCACGCAAATCTTCAGGTAACTGATCAAGCGCACGTTTAACCGTGGCTTGCAACTCATCGCGGAATAGACTGTTTTCAGGGTTTTCAAGTTCCCTAAGCTCGTCTCCTCCATCAAAATATTCTGCATCAACCACATCAACATCGACATCAGGCGGCCTACGCCCTCTGGATACCAAGTGATTCTTAGCCGTATTTATTGCTATTCTGTACAACCAAGTATAAAAAGCACTGTCCCCACGAAAACGCGGCAAAGCTTTATAAGCTTTAATAAATGCCTCTTGTGCAATATCCATAGCTTCATGGTGGTCGTAAACATAGCGACTCACTAAGCCAACAATTTTATGCTGGTATTTACCCACTAATAGATCAAAAGCGCGCTTATCACCGGCTTGGACACGTTCTACTAGTTTTTGGTCAATATCAGTCTGGTTTTCGATCGACACCTATGATCCTTAAAATAATAAATCAACCCGACATCTACTGACGTTCAATGCCAATGCTCGACCCAACAATCATAAGTGCAACAGCCTTTTAGTTTATCGGGGAGCAATCAGTAACTTTTCTTGTACTGTCGTTATGATTCGCAAGTTTGTAATAAGTTCATGCCAACTATGTAAAAAATATGACGTAGTTGCCATCTTAGCGGCATAATAGCGGAGGGCTAATTAAACGTGAAGCATGATAGATGATTCAACAAGAATTTGATGTGCTAATTATCGGGAGTGGTGCGGCAGGATTGTCACTAGCACTTCAGTTATCAGAGCACGCACAAGTAGCGGTACTCAGTAAAGGCGACTTAACCAGCGGTTCGACTTGGCTTGCCCAAGGCGGTATTGCAGCCGTACTCGATAAAGAGGACATGGTTCAAAACCATATTGACGACACGCTCACAGCCGGCGCCAATTTAAGTCATGCTGATGCGGTGGAGTTTACTGTTAACCACGGAAAGTCATCTATCGAATGGCTCATTCAACAAGGTGTTCCTTTTACCCGAGAAGGTGATCATTACCATCTTACTAAAGAAGGTGGTCACTCTCATCGCCGCATCATTCATGCTGCAGATGCTACTGGGCGTGCCGTACAAGAAACACTAATAGATCGAGCAAAAGAGCACCCTTCAATCCATTTGTTTGAACACTGCACAGCGGTTGATTTAATCACACGCAGAAAACTCAAATTAGCCAATAACCGCTGCTTAGGTGCTTACGTTCTAAATGAAAAGACAGGGCATGTAGAAGTATTTAGAGCCCGCTTTGTAGTACTAGCAACCGGGGGCGCCTCAAAGGCTTACCTTTATAGCAGCAATTCAGATGGCGCAAGCGGCGACGGCATTGCCATGGCATGGCGCGCAGGTTGCCGCATTGCTAATTTAGAATTCAACCAATTCCACCCCACTTGCTTGTACCACCCACAAGCAAAATCATTTCTGATATCAGAAGCTGTCAGAGGAGAAGGTGGTAAATTACTCCTTCCTGATGGAACACGCTTTATGGAACGATTCGATCAGCGTGCTGAACTAGCGCCGCGAGATATCGTCGCCAGAGCAATCGACCATGAAATGAAACGACTCGGGTGCGATAGCCTCTTTTTAGATATTTCTCACAAACCTGCCGATTTCATAAAAGAGCACTTCCCCACTATTTACGAGCGCTGTTTAAAGCTGGGGATCGATATGACTAAAGACCCAATCCCTGTAGTACCTGCAGCTCACTACACATGCGGCGGAGTCATGACTAACGAACAAGGCTGCACGGACCTTGATGGTTTATATGCGATAGGTGAGACCTCATTCACAGGCCTACACGGAGCCAACAGGCTTGCATCAAATTCATTGCTAGAATGCATCGTGTTTGCCAACTCAGCGGGCAAACACATACTTGAGAATTTTAATACAGCAATTGAACAGCTAGAAATACCAATGTGGGATGAATCGCAGGTTACCGACTCAGACGAGGATGTCATCATCTCCCACAACTGGGACGAGCTTAGACGCTTTATGTGGGATTATGTTGGGATTGTAAGGACTAACAAGCGATTACAACGCGCGCAGCACAGGGTTGATCTTTTACAACAAGAGATCACTGAATATTATTCCAACTATAAGGTCAGCAAGGATCTATTAGAATTACGTAATCTAGCACTGGTATCTGAATTAATTATCCGATCTGCCGCTTTACGTAAAGAGAGTAGAGGATTGCACTATACACGCGATTATCCAAATCAATTACCGGAAGCGCGGGACACTATTTTGACACCAATAAATTTTGAATGGGCTCGCATGCAATCGTAAGCTTACCGAGTCGTGCCGCAACCATTAGTTTGCGGTACTGACTCTTTTCCACAGAGTCTCTGATCACTAACATATGACGCGGCTGTGCAGCTGTAGTGATAACTTTTAAATATACAAACAACGGCGTATAGACAATCGAACTGATCTTTGAAACACCAGACCATTGAAGCTCTTCTGAGCATTTAATTTTAAGGTGCTTTTTATTTAGGTCCCACACCATACCTGTGACAGGTAAACGAATTTCACCCACCGACAGATAAGCAATTAGCAGCAGGCACCCTATACATATTACGACGTGTATCTCAGCGAGTAATACAGATAGCACAGCAATTGCGCCAACCGCCCATTGCAAGACTCTCAACCAAGCAGAAGAACCAACAGTTATTTTAACTGGGCTGAACACGGTCTAAAATAATCCTTACTATTCTATTCATATCGGGATCGCTAGGAGCCTCCCGCTCCATCAACCATACAAATAGATCCTGATCTTCACATTCTAACAACTTCACAAACCGATCTTGATCCTCTTGAGGCAGACCTCGAAAAGCCTCCTCCATAAAAGGAACAAACAACAGATCTAGCTCCAACATACCCCTACGGCTTTGCCAAGTTAAACGGCGAATATCATCTTCTGTATACATCTACTATATTTTCCAATAGGTTCAAATCAACCGTCACATTAGACAATACTCAAAACAGCTAGTCCAGATAACGGCCTGTTATAAACTTGTAAATAATTTTAACTGCGCATAAAAAAACCCCTGACTG